>DATBHM010000211.1:0-5006 GCA_036557505.1 Actinomycetota bacterium
GCCAGCTCGCGCCGCTGCTCGGCCTGCCCGAGCCCTCCGGCCTCGACACGGTCCGGATGGCGTGGGACCTGGCGGCACTGTGCGACGCCTGGGCCGAAGCCGCCGCCGGGGTGCCGGAGGAGATCGTCGGCCGCCCGATGCCGCTGTCCACACCCGACCCCAGCCGCACGATCTCGGTTCGGGACCTCGTCGTGAACGTGTTCCATCCGATCGCGCTGCTTCCGGGCGCGTGGTCGACCGGCGGCCTCCCCTGGTACCCGGAGGAACGGGACGAGGAGATCGCAACCGGGCTCCCGGACGCCGACGCGGTGGCCTCGTACGCCGAGGCCGGCAGGGGAGCCTGGAACATCTTCATGCTGGACCGCGACGAGGACGAGCTCGCCGAACGGAATCCGACCGTCAGCTCACCGCGGGGGACGGTTCGCTTCGATGCGCTGGTCGCCTCGCAGCGGTGGCATGCCGCGTTCCACTACCGGCAGCTCCTGTACGTCCTCGATGGCTGGGGCTATCCGGTGCCGGCGCCGCTCGATCTCGCAACGATCGCCGGGCTCGACCTCCCGGCCGAGATCATGTAGCCGGTGCTACGTGCGTCGGTCCGGCGACGCGATCGTTCACGATCGCGGCGACGACGGGGTCACAAGCGGCTGCAGAACGTGCCGATCGCCTCGACGACGTCGCCGGGGCGGTCGATGTTCGGCTCGTGGCCGCCCTGGATCACAAGGGACTCGCCGTTCGGGGCGATCTCAGCCATCTGTGCCGCCCACCCCTGCTCCAGCAGGACGTCGCTCCGCCCCTCGACGAACAGGATGGGCGCCTCGCAGGTGCGGAGCGGCTCCGGCCAGTCGTCGGGTGGGATGACGCGTTCCACCGCGGGGTTCCGCATGCGGAGCGAGGTCAGCGCCTCCCAGTGGCCCGGCGTGAGCGAGTTGTCGAATCGGCGCTGGACGTGGTCGTCGAGCCCGGCCATGTCCTCGACGAGCATCGCGGTGATGCGCCGGGCCCCGTCGAGCGTGGGCGGGTCGTAATCGGAGAGCTGCTCGATGCCGCCCGGCACCCGGAACATCCGTCCGCCGGTTCCGGTGATGCTCACCGCAGAACGCACCGGCCATCGCCACCGCGGCTGCGCGGCCCCCCGGCAGACCAGCTCTGCTCCGAACGAGACTCCGGCGAAGTGCACCGGCTCGTCGAGGGCGAGCGTCCGGCAGAGCGCGCCGAGGTGCTCGAGCCGGAAGTCGTACGGGGAGCGGTCGAAGAAGTTGACCTTGTCGCTGCCGCCCCAGCCGAGGAGGTCGGGCGCGAGGACGTGGAAGTCTCCGGACAGACCGTCGGCGACCTCGCCCCAGCACAGGTCGGCGTCGGTGCCGTACGCGCCGTCGTGGACCAGCACGACGACTGGGGCTCCGTCCGAACCCCCCTCGAGCACCGTCGTGCCCCAGCCACCGGCCCGCACCCGGAAGGTTCTGCGTCGTGTCATGCGTTCGTCCTTTCGTCGCTCCTGGCCGCCGGCGGACCGGACCGGCCCGGCTCCGGCGCCGTGCCGTCGGCCGACCGTCAGACGAGGTGCGGCAGGATCTCCCGGCCGAACACCCGACCGATCTCCGTGACGTCGTCGCCCAGCGGAATGAACAGGAAATTCTCGGCGCCGAGGTCGCGGAGGCGTTCGAGCCGCTCCCGGATCACCCCGGGCGAGCCGTACAGCGCCCCCTCCCGCTGGATCACGTAGTCCATCACGCCGAGTTCCCGCGCGAGCTGCGCCATCCACGGCCGGGACCGGCCGTGGTGGGAGAGCTTCTCCTCCGCGGCGAGCCGCCGGATCGCCTCCCGGTGCTCCTCGGGGATCTGCTTGCCCTCCAGCGTGAACCGGGCGAGGAAGTGCGTCCCCGCGCCGTAGTACTCGAACGCCTCGTCCTCGTCCTTCGCGAGGCTGAGGATCGGGTGGTACCAGATCTCCACCTCGTCCGGGTCCCGGCCGGCGGCCTCGGCGCCCTCCCGGACCGTCGCCCGGGTGAGCTCGATGTTCTCCGGAAGGAGGCCGAACCCGGAGACGATGCCGTCGGCCACGCCCGCGGCCATGCGCATGACCTTGGGGCCGTGGCAGGACACGTACACCTTGATGTCGACCGGCGGCTCCCAGTGCCGCCACTCAGCCCGGAATCTCCCCCCCTGCCAGGTCACCTCCTCGCCCCGGAACAGGCCCCGCACCGCGCGGATGTACTCCTCGAGGAGCGACACCTTCGCCCCCTTCAGCCCGACGCCGTAGATCGCGCTGTCGCCGCTCCCGATCCCGAGCGCAACGCGGCCCGGCGCGAGCTCGTCGAGCGAGAACAGGGCGCCGGCTGTGACCGACGGGTGACGGCTGATCGGGTTCGTCACCATGGGCGAGAACCGCGCCCGCGATGTCGACAGCGCGAACGCCGCCGAGGACACGTAGAGCTCCCGCGCGAGGATCGGCGAGTCCGGGATCCCCAGCCACTCGAACCCAAAGTCCTCGGCCTCGCGCCACCACCCCAGGAGCTCGGGCAGGGGGGCGTCGGGGATGTAGTTGATGCCGAACCGCACGCGAACCTCCGAGCCTCGGGGAGCGGCGGATCGTAGCAACGGGCGCGTTGACACCGCAAGTGTCTGACGTTTACTGTCCGGCCTCCGAGACCGGTCCCCCCCGCACCGGACCGGCGTGCGAAGGAGGTCCTCGCCGATGGCCGAACCGAACGTCCGCGGGTCCGATGTCCCGACCACGCCGCCGCTGCCGGCCCCCTACGCCGCGCGGATCCAGGAGATGCAGGAGCGCCTCCGAAGCGGTGAGTTCACCCTCGACGGGATGCCCGGCTACGTCCCCGGCGAGCCCCCCTCGATCGAGACCTGGCACCACATGGACTACCTGGACATCTCGCCGAGGATCTGGGGCCGGGAGGTCGGCTGCAACGGGATCGGGACCCTCCGCGAGGTGGCCCTCGTGGAGATCACGCCGAACGAGCGCTTCGAGCTCCGCGACCGGGACCCGGCGTACTTCCCGCGCATGGGGCTGGCGCACGAGGAGCTCGACACGGGGCGCATGCGCGACCAGTCGCTCGAGTACCAGGCGGCGCTCGAGTCGGCCGGCGTCGCCGTCCACCGCGTGGCGTTCCCCGACCCGCCCGTCGGGGCGTTCGGTCCGCTGCGGGGGACGTGGGCGGCCAACGAGCTGTTCGTGATCCGGGGCGGTTCGGTCATCGAGAAGCTCGCGGTGAGCCCGTTCGGGTTCGGCCGCGCGGAGTACCTGGCGCTGTGGGCATGGACGCAGCTCGGCGTCCCGATCCAGGCGGCCATCACCGGCACCGGCGTCGCGGAGGGCGCGGCCGGCGTGTTCCTCGCCGACGACGTGTACGTGGTCGGCCGCGGGATCGCGTTCAACCAGGAGGGCCTCGACCAGCTCCTGCCCATCATCCAGCGGAGCTCGGGCCTGCCGCCGGAGGCGTTCCATTCGGTGGTGTTCGACTGCCCGGGGAACATCTACTTCGACCCCGGCGCCGGCACCTCGCACCACACCGACATGGTCATCGGGCCGCTCGATGTGGACAAGGTCATCGTGTACGCGGCGGGGCTCACGTTCCCGGTGTGGCGGTGGCTGAAGGAGCGCGGCTACCAGATCGTCGAGGTCGAACGCGACGAGCAGGTCCGGTTCGCGCCGGCGAACGTGACCATCCTCGAGCCGGGCCGGGTGATCATGCACGCCGAGGCGACCAACGCGGTGGCCGCCGTCCGCAAGCTCGGCGTGGACGTGATCGAGGTCCCGTACTCGGAGTTCCTGCGGACGGGCGGCGGGCTGCACTGTTCGACGATGTTCGTCGAGCGGGACCGCGGGCCGCTGTCGACGGATCGCTGACGTGGCGAACCTCCTGGAGGGCCGGAACGCCGTCGTCACCGGCGCGGGCGACATCGGCGGCGTGATCGCACGGGAGCTGCACGAGCACGGCGCGAACGTCATGGTCTGGGACCGCGACCCCGCCGCGCTGGGCCGGCTCGCCGACCGCATGACCGAACGGCTGTCGACCCGCCCCGTCGACGTGACGTCGTGGGAGGACGTGCGGAGCGCAGCGGAGGAGGCCGTCGGGTCGCTCGGCGGCGTGGACGTCATGGTGAACTCCGCAGCGATCGCGACGTTCGCCCCGGTGGCCACCCTCGACGTGGACGACTGGCGGCGGACGATCGACGTCAACCTCACCGGGGTGTTCCTGTGCTGCAAGGCGATCGTCCCGCACATGATCGAACGCGGCTCGGGCGCCATCGTGAACATCTCCTCGATCGGAGGGCTGCGGGGGGAGCCGGAGTTCTCGCACTACTGTGCGGCGAAGTTCGGCGTGCTCGGGCTGACGCAGTCGCTCGCCCGGGAGGTCGGCGAGCACGGCGTCCGCGTCAACGCGGTGTGTCCCGGCGCCGTGGAGTCGACGATGAACACGGACACGATGGCCCGCGACGCCCGCCGCCTGGGCGTCCCCGTCGAGGAGATCGAGCGCGTCATCGTGGGCAAGACGGCGCTCCGCCGGCTGACCCAGCCCACCGACGTGGCGAACGCGGTCGTGTACCTGGCATCCGACCTGGCCTCGTTCGTCACGGGCGAGTCCGTCGCGGTGACCGGCGGCGTCTTCTAACCGCGTCGTTCGGCAGCACGCGGCCGCGGGGACGCACCCGGGTCGCCGATCGGAACAAGAAGGGAGCAGGCATGGCGGTCAAGGAGGTCATCAACCCACCGGAGATGTGGAACGCGACCCCGCGGAGCTACAGCCACGTCGTCAAGGTGAACAACCCCCAGTCGCTGATCTTCGTCGCCGGGATGGCCTCGGTCAGCCCGGACATCCAGGTGATCGCCCCCGGCGACATCGAGGTCCAGACCAGGACCACGTTCGAGAACATCCGCAAGGAGCTCGCCGCCGCCGGCGCGGAGATGAGCGACATCGTCGACATGACCGTGTACCTGGTCGACGTGAAGAATCACCAGTGGCCGGTCCGGAAGGTCCGGGAGGAGTTCT
>DATBHM010000212.1:0-4982 GCA_036557505.1 Actinomycetota bacterium
CCTTGAACCACGCTCCCGAGTAGGGCACGGTGGTTCGCGTGAGTGAGGCTCCTCCTCCCCAGAAGGCGACGCGCGGGCGGCTGGTCGAGTTCGTCCGGTTCATCTTCATCACGCTGTTCGCCCTGGCCGGCTACGAGATCGGCGCCCGGGCCTGGGCGCCGCAGAACCAGCCCTGGCGCACGGTGCTCGGGATCGTGCTCGGCGCGCTCCTCGGCTACGTCGTCGGCGGCATCTTCGGACGCCAGACCGCCCACGCCGTCGACGCGGTCGAGCGGGAGTTCCGCCGGGCGCCGGCCGCGGAGATCGCCGCCGGCGTCGTCGGGCTCATCGTGGGCCTGATCATCGCGCTGCTCCTCAGCATCCCGATGTACCGGCTGCCGAGCGCGGCAGCCTGGCCGGTCGTGGCCTTCCTGTACCTGACGCTGCCGTACATCGGCTACCGCGTCGGGCGGGCCAAGCACGCCGACATGTTCTCGCTGGTGGGGCTGAAGCCCCGCGCGGCCGGGCTCGGCCGGGCCGAGGTGAACGTGGTCGACACCAGCGCGTTCATCGACGGTCGGATCCTCGATCTGGTGCAGACCGGATTCCTCGGGGGGGTCCTGCTCGTGCCCCGGGGCGTGCTCGGGGAGCTGCAGCGGATCGCCGACTCCTCCGACGGGAACCGCCGCGCCCGGGGGCGGCGGGGCCTCGACATCCTCGCCCAGCTCCAGCGCGACCCCACCGTCGAGGTGATCCTCGTCGAGGAGGAGGCCATGGGCGACGTCGACGCGGGGCTGGTGCGACTGGCCCGGGACCGGGGCGGCGCCGTCGTCACGGCGGACTCCAACCTCGTGAAGGTCGCCCAGGCCCTGTCCGTTCCGGTTCGCTCGATCCACGCGCTGGCCGCCGCGTTCCGGGTTCCGTTCCTGCCGGGCGAGTCGCTGCACGTCCGTCTGACCCGTGAGGGACGCGACCACGGCCAGGCCGTGGGGTACCTCGAGGACGGCACCATGGTCGTGGTGGAGGACGCGAAGGTCCGGATCGGGTCGGAGGTCGACGTGACGGTGACGAACGTCCTGCAGACGTCCACGGGCCGGATGGTGTTCGCGGCGCTGGCGGGCTCCGAGCACGGGATCGCCGTGGCCCGCAAGGCCGCTGCCGGCGCGGACGAGGAGCCGCAGGGCGACCCGAAGGGCAGTCCGGCACCGACTTCCCACGGTTCATGACCGGGAACGCGGTCGCGATCCTGCTCGCCGCCGGATCCGGGTCGCGGGTCGGTGGCGACCGCCCGAAGGCGTTCCTGACGGCGGGCGGTCGTTCGATCCTGACCATGGCCGCGCAATCCGCCTGCCAGGCCGATCGGATCGCCTCCATCGTGGTGACCGTCCCGCCGGGGTGGGAGCGCCGCGCCATCTCGCTGCTGCCGTCGGGTGCGGTGTCGGTCGTCGTCTCCGGCGGGGCCAGCCGCCAGGAGTCGGTCCGGCTCGCGCTGGGGTCGGTTCCCGCGTCGTCCCCGGTCGTGGTGGTCCACGACGCCGCCCGGGCGCTCGCGACCCCGGCCCTGTTCGACGCGGTGGTCGGGGCGCTCGACGGCGTGGCCAGGGACGCCGGCGTGATCGCCGGGGCGATCCCGGTGATCCCGGTCCCCGACACGGTCAAGCGCGTCCGCGACGGGCGGATCGCCGAGACGATCGCCCGGGACGGACTCGTGCTGGCCCAGACGCCGCAGGCGTTCCTCCGGGAGACGCTGGTCGAGGCCCACGAGCGGGCCGCAGGCGAGGGACTCGAGTTCACCGACGACGCCGCGATCGTGGAGTGGGCGGGCTCGCGGGTGATGACCGTTCCGGGGGATCCGGGGAACTTCAAGGTCACGACGCGTGAGGACTTCGACCGCCTGTGGGCGGCCGCCGAGCAGGAGGAGCCGTGGTGATCCCGCGCGTCGGGTTGGGATTCGACGTGCATCCGCGCGACGGAACGCGGCCTCTCAGGCTGGGCGGGGTGGCGTTCGAGGGGGAGCCCGGGCTGGCCGGACATTCGGACGCCGACGTCGTCTGTCACGCGGTGGGGGAGGCCCTGTTGGGCGCGGCGGCTCTGGGCGACCTCGGCCGGCACTTCCCCGAGGACGCGGGCGAGACCGAGGGGATGGCCGGGCTCGACCTCCTCGCGCGGTGCGTCGCGCTGGCGACGGAGGCGGGGGTCCGGGCGGCGTCGGTGGACCTGACGGTCCTGGCCGAGCGGCCGGCGATCGCCCCGCGCCGAGACGAGATCGCCGCGGCGCTGGCCGGGGTGCTGGGCATCGAGGTGGGCTCGGTCTCCGTGAAGGCCACCCGGCCCGAGGGCCTCGGCCTGACAGGGGACGGCGCCGCCTGCATGGCCGTCGTCGTGGCGACCGAGGCGTGACCCCCCCGCACCGGCCGGCGACGAACGGACGGCGGGGCGGGACCCGGCGCCGGCCCGCGCCCCGCCCCGCAGATGCGTGGCTCGGGGGACGGCGGGCGGTCGCGGAGGCCATCCGCGCGGGTGTCGCGCTCGAGGTCGTGGTGGTGCCCGGCGCCCGGTCGGGACCGCTCGCCGAGGTCGTCGCGGCCGCCGCCGTGGCCGGCGTTCCCGTGGGGGAGCGTGCCGCCGACGAGCTGGACCGCCTCGCCGCGGACGGCCAGGGCGTGGTGGCCCGCGTCGCCCTCCCCAGCGAGTTGGGGGAGGCGGAGCTGAAGGCATTCGGGTTCGGGCCGGACGCGGTCGTCGTGGTGCTCGACGGCGTCACCGACCCGCAGAACCTCGGGGCGGCGGCGCGCTCGGCCGAGGCGGCCGGCGTCGCGATGCTCGTGTCGCGGGAGCGCCGCGCGGCGCCGATCACGCCGGCGGCGATACGCGCGTCCGCGGGCGCGCTCCTCCACCTCCGGGTGGCGCGCGTGACCAACCTCACCCGCGCCCTGCAGACGCTCCAGGGGACGGGGTTCACGGTGGTCGGCCTCGACGAGGACGCGCCGGCCACCATCCACGACGACCCGGCGCCCGAGGGCCGCCTGGCGCTGGTGGTTGGCGCGGAGGGGTCGGGCATATCGCGCCTGGTTCGGGAGCACTGCGACCTGCTGGTCTCCATCCCGATGCGCGGCAAGGTGCGGTCGCTGAACGCGTCCGCGGCGCTGGCGGTAGCCCTGTTCGCCTACGTGCTCCCCCGCGGCGACCGCTGAACGGTGGGCGCCGATCGGGCGCGACGGCGGGCTATCCTTCTCCCGGGCGAACTCCCGTCCCGAGTCGCCGGCGTGGCGCAGTCCGGTAGCGCAAGCGATTTGTAATCGCTAGGTCGTCGGTTCGAATCCGACCGCCGGCTCCAATGTCCGCCGGCTCCAACATCCCTGACCGCCTGCTCAGGGAACGTGCAGGGTGGGCCGAAAGGACAGGCGAGCGGCCGCACGGCCCCCCGAACGGTGAAGGATGAATCGACCAGTCCCGGCTCCTCGGATTGCTGAGACGTCACGGCTACAATCCGGCCGCCGGTCGGCCGGTGGCGAACGTGACTGACACCCAGACCACGAACGACGACCATGCGAGGCTCGAGGAGCAGGCGAGCAGTCTCCTGGACGCCCTGCCCGACGGGATCGTCGTGGTCGATCGCTCGGGCACGATCGTCTTCCTCAACTCGAGACTCGAGGATCTGTCGGACTACCGGCGTGGCGAGCTCGTCGGCCGTCCGATCGAGGTGCTCGTCCCGGGTGGCCTGCGGGAGGAGCACGAGCGGCATCGCGCCGGCTTCGAGTCCGGCCGGGGAATGCGGCCGATGGGAGCCGGCATGGACGTCCGCCTCCGCCGCCGGCGGGGAGAGGAGATTCCGGTCGACATCCAGCTCGGTCCCGTCGACCTGAATCGGGAGTCGTACACCCTGGCGGCCGTCAGGGACGACAGCCAGCGGAGGTCCGCTCACGACGCGCTCCGTGAGCAAGGCACACGACTCCAGGCGGTGATCGAGGCGGCGCCTGTCCTCGTCATGACGATGTCGTCCAACGGCGTCATCACCTCCCTCAACGAGGCGTTCGAACGCGCGACGGGCTGGAGCCGCGAGGAATGGATCGGGCGACAGTACGTGCGCCTGATCCACCCCGATGACGTCGTACGCGAGCTCGAACGAATGGAGTCGATCCTGTCGGAGGACGCCCCGGCCCCCACGGGAGGCGCCCGTGCCGCCCACGAGGTTCGGTTCCGGATGCGCTCCGGTGCCTTCCGCGTGTTCGAGGTCAGCACCGCCGCGTTGCGGGGCGACCCCGAATCCGTCGAGATCGTGAGCATCGGCCGCGATGTCAGCGAGCGGAGCCGCATCGAGGAGGCGTTTCGCGAGAGCGAGGAACGGTTTCGCAGGATCTTCGAGGAGGGTCCCCTGGGCATCGCGCTGGTGGACCGGGAGCTTCGGGTCACGGACGTCAACAACGCGGTTGCCAGGATGACCGGAAGGACCCGCGAGGAGATCGTGGGATCGCGCTTCCCGGCGATCAACGACCCGTCGGAGGCCGCGGACGACCTCAAGCAGATGACTCAGCTCCTCCGGGGCGAGATGGACAGCTATCGCATCGAGAAGCGCTTCATCACGGCATCGGGCGAGGAGCGATACGCGAGCATCACCACCTCGGTCGTCCATGACGAGAACGCCGTCCCGCTGTACACGATACGGATCGTCGACGACATCACCGACCGCATCCGGCTCCAGCGGGAGGTGGGCGAGCAGGCCGCGAGCGCGACCAGCATCCTCGGTCGACTGACCAGTCGAGAGGCCGAGGTGCTCGGACTGCTCGCGCAGGGCCTCTCCGCGCCCCAGATGGCGGCACAGCTCTCGGTGTCGACGAGGACGATCGAGTCCCACCTGGCGAACACCTATCGCAAGCTCGGTGTCCGTTCCCGGCACGAGGCGGTGAGCGAGTTCGCGCGGCTCTCCCGGGCCGTGATCAGCGCCCGGCGGCTGCCCGGGCAAGCGTCATCTACGTAGGAAACACCCGTAGACGTACTGGCCG
>DATBHM010000213.1:0-4371 GCA_036557505.1 Actinomycetota bacterium
GACATGAAGGCCGAGCTGGACGCGGCGGCCACTCAGGGGACGAAGGACCCGTTCGGGTTCGGGTTCCGGTGGGGGCAGTGGGACACGGCGACGCACGGCGCGGGGATGGCCGTCGAGGCGAGCGAGTACGACCAGCTCGCCGGGACGAGCGCCTACGCCGCCGACGGGCGCCGGTGGCTGGCGAACATCCTGGGGGCGAACGCCTGGGGAAGCTCGTTCATCGTCGGGGACGGCCTGGTCTTCCCCGACTGCTTGCAGCACCAGGTGGCGAACATCCGCGGCTCGCTGAACGGCTCGCCGCCGGTGCTGCGGGGGGCGCTCGTCGAGGGGCCGAACTCGTACTCGGCGCACGGACGGCTGCCCGGCATGCGGACCTGCCCGGCGGACGGCGTCGACCGCTTCGCGCGGTTCGACGGCCACGGAGCCGTGTTCGTGGACAACGTGCAGTCCTACGACACGGTCGAGCCGGCCATCGACCTCACCGCCGCCAGCCCGCTGGCGTTCGCCCGGGAGGCGGCCGGGCTCCTGTGATCCCCGGCGCCCGGGGTTCGGGGCCGCCCCGCCGATCGCATCGGGCGGTACGCTCCCACCGCGGGGCGGTAGCTCAGTTGGTCAGAGCAGCGGACTCATAATCCGTCGGTCGCTGGTTCGAGCCCAGCCCGCCCCACGTCTCGGCCCCACGGCTCGGCCACGTCGGATCGGCTCAGGCGTGCGGACCGACCGTCACCGCGCCGACCGTGAGGGTTGCCCGAGCCTCCAGGACCGTCCCGACGAGCTCGGTCTCCTCGTCAAGCTGTCGCCGCTGCCCGCGGGTCGGCTCGCGCAACGGTTCGGCGGTGATCGCGAGCCTCCGGCCGGAGCGCCGCTGGTGCCACACCCCTCCGACGACGCCGTCGACGAGCATCACGGGGTGGTTCCCGGCCTGGCCGGCGGGGGTGAGGGCACGGGTCGCGGCCGGGCCGGGATACAGCCGCTCCCGCGGCTGACCGGCGACGACGAAGGCATCGAAGTAGGGCAGCAGCCGGATCCCCCGGTGCGGCGCATGCGGCGTCTCGGTGTCGCCGGCGGCCACCCAGCACGGCTCGCCCTCCAGCTCGACGGGCTCCAGATCGTCGGCGAGGTCGTCGAACAGCCGGACGGCATGCGGCGGCGGGATGCCCAGCCATCTGGCGAAGTGGTGGGGCGTGGCCGGGCCGTACGCGTACAGGTAGCGCGCGACCAGGGTTCGCAGGGCTCGATCGGCGTCGTCGGGCCGGAACCCGGGCAGCCAGCGGTGCGGGTTCGTGTACGTCACGTTGCGGCCGCGGTTCGGTCCGAAGCAGAGCACCCCTCGGTGGGCGGCCGTGCTCGACAGCTGGCGCCACCGTGGCCATCTGTCCTGGAAGGCCTCCATCGTCCGCTCTCCCGCCCACGGACCGGTACGGGCGACGATCGCGTCGGTCAGCTCGTCGACGGTCAGCTCGGCCTCCGAGAGCGCGTCGCCGATGGCCGCGATGACCTCCTCGGCCTGGCCGGGGGTGAAGCGGACCGGGTCGGGATGCATCGGAACCGACGACGGCAGGGCCGAGAGCGCCCCCGTCCACATCGGCAGGTCGACGGCGGCGACCAGGTGGGCGGTGCCGCGTGGACCGAACGTCTTGACCAGCGTCCGGTGCTCCCAGAGCGCGCTCCGGACGTCCCGGCGAGTCGCCCCGACGATCCTCCTCCCGATCGAGAGCTCGGCTGCGCTCATGATCTGGGCGTGAGCACCGCAGAGCACACCGGCGATCCCGGCGGGGCCGAGGTCCGCCGAGGGCGCCGTCAACGCGTGGCGCGCCAGCCGTCGCGCCGTGACCCCGCTCCACGTGAGCGAGGGAGTCGCGTTCTTCGGGCTCATGGCCTCATCTTCCGGCGTGCGGCCGTTGTCGGCCACAGCCGGAACGGCCGCTTGCCGCACACAAAGACACCTGGTGTTATCCCGGGATGGCGGAGAGATCGAGCACGCGCGCACCGCAGGCATCGCGATCGCCGACCAGGTGGCCGTGGCCGCGAACCGCTCGAGCCGAACGAGGACGGGCCGGGAGTGGGCCCGCGAAGACGCACGAAGGAGGTCGCGATGATCGCGAGGACGTGGCGGGGCTGGACGAGCAGCGTGGACGCCGACGCCTACGTCGATTACCTGTTGGAGACGGGCATCAGCGAGTACCGCGCGACGCCGGGGAACCGCAGCGCGTTCATCCTCCGGCGCGACGACGGGGACCGGACGGAGTTCGTGACGCTGACGTTCTGGGAGTCCATGGACGCGGTCCGGGGGTTCGCGGGCGAGGAGGTCGAGCGGGCCGTGTTCTATCCGGAGGACGATCGGTTCCTGGTGGAACGGGAGCGGGTGGCCAGGCACTTCGAGGTGGTCGAGGCCCCGGCGTCGGCGGGGGGGACGCCGCCCCAGGCGTGACGTCTCGAGGCCGTCAGGCGGGGTTCGCCCCGGGGGCCGGGTCGCCGGTCACCGGGCTCTCGGGGATCCGGACCATGACGTCGCCCCGGTCGTGCTTGGGGAGGTGGATGACGCCCTCACCCGCGCTCAGCACCGCGTACCAGCCGGGTTCGTACGCGACCGCCCAGCATTCGGTGCAGTCCGCCGCGGAATGTCCCAGGTGTCCCCCACTCACGACGAGCACTCTACGCGGTGGGTCGGGTGATTCCATCGGTCGGAGGACGGTAATCGTGGACCGGCCGTTCGGCCTAGGAACCGGGGGAGAGGAGGTGGTGGTTGGGCCGGCCGCACCCGGCCCCCACCGAGATCATCGGTGTCTCAGCCGCCCCACGGCCCCCAGCCGTCGCGATGAACCATGCGGATGGACACGATGATGTTGGTGCGTGCGTTCAAGATGCGGTCCCGCAGGTAGGGGAACCCGTACGTGTGGTACCGGCTCTGCCACCACTCGGTGCCCTGCTGGTAGATGCCCTTGTACTGTCCGTTCGGATTCACGGCATACGGGTCGTAGCGACTCTCGCGCCAGGCGATGTGCATCGCCTTGTCCGCGCCACCCGGAACCGGGTAGTGGGCGACCGCGCACCGGATGGTGCGCTTCACCTGTGTGACGCTGTACCCGCCGTTGTTCTTCCACCATCGGAACTCGCAGATGCCGGACGCATGCGCCGGCGTCGACTTGAACAGGGATCCGCCGGTCGCGATCACGCCGGCGGTCAGAACGATCGTGAGAAATCGTCGAAGCACGATGCCTCCTTCGAGGTGGAGGTCGGGCCGACTTGGCCCGACGCGCCTTTCAGGACGGTGACTCTTGGCTACCACCTCCTGCCTGCTCGTTCGCCCGGGTTCGAAGGGGAGCACCATGCTCCCGGACACTCCGGCGGCCGGTCGCGCTCGACCAGGTCAAAGCCCTGGGGGGAAGGGGGGTGGTACGCGGGCGGATCGAGCGGAACGTTGGCCGGTGTGGACAACCCGGGCACCAACGGGGAGGGATCCTAACAGGGGAGGCCCATCACCGCCCACCCGGGGGATCGGGGCAGCCATGTGGGCGTCCCTCGTCCGGAGGAGTACGCGACGGTGGCGTGGGACGCCGCCCGGCTCCGCCGCCTGGGGTCAGGTCGCGAGGTTCAGCGTGACGTCGTCGGGATTGGCCGGGTTGACCGTCACCGGGATGACGGCCCCGGGGTACAGCCGGGCGAGCCCGCCCGGGGGCACGGTCATCTGTTTGCTCACCCGGCGGGGTGCCTGGCCGGGGACGGTGACGTCCATGTCCACCTGCATCTCCACGCCGGCGGCGGAGGCGTTCACCGGCCGCGTGGCGACGATGGAGGCCTGGGGAGCCGCCGCCGTCGCCGGGGGCGCGTACGCGGGCGCGGCCCCGGGGAGGGCGAAGTTCGTCGGGGTGACCTGGTTCACGGATGGACCGTACCCGGGGACCGTGGCCCCGGAGGTCCAACTCTGGGGCGCCGCCGTGATGGCGGCCGGCCCCATCTGGGCCACCTGGTCCCACGAGGTCGGGCCGCCCTGCACCGGCCGGAGCCGGAACGCAAGGATGGCGAGCGTGAGCAGGATGGACGCGGCGAACGCCGTCCCGATCACCCACGGGACGTAGCTCGTGGTCTCCTCCGCGCCCTGTCCGGCGCAGTCCGCGCTGAAGCAGTTCGTCAGCGACGTGGCCGACGTGATCGTCTTCACGAGGAAGTACGCGAACAGCCCCCACGCGACGATGCTGAGGACGAGCAGGGAGATCCCGAGCCAGTTCCGCTTGCGTGCCATGCGCGGAGTATCGGTTCGGCATGGGGGCCGGGCAAGCCAACCAGAGGGGGAATTTAGGCGACGGCCGAACGTCCGAGGAGCCGCGGCATGACGCGATGGGCGAACTCCTCCACCTGCTCCTCGCCGCC
>DATBHM010000214.1:0-3436 GCA_036557505.1 Actinomycetota bacterium
CGATGCTCGCGCCGCCGAGCTGATTCGGCTGCTTGTTGCCGTAGAGGTCGTTGTGCCCTCCGCGAAACACCATGGGGCCCGTGCCGGAGTCGTTGACCAGGTCCACGGCCGGCCCGCTGGTGTTGGCGATGATGTTGTTGAACAGGTCGACCCCGAACGTGTTCGGCGAGAGCTCGTTATTCTCGACGTTCACGCCGGCTCCGTGGATCTTGTCGATGGTGTTGCCGACCAGGTTGAAGTCAGCGTCCCCGGAGCCCTGGGCGAACAGCACCATCCCGCCGTACTGGCCCTGGGTCACCCCCTGGCCGACGTCCCAGACGGAGTTGTTGTCCACATTGGCGTGCAGGGAGCTCGCGTTGACCGCCTGCAGCGCGATGCCCGCCTGGGTCATCGTGGCGAGTTTTCCGTTGACCGCGTTGCCCTCGACGTTCCAGGTGAGGGCCTCGTTGTTGGCGGAGGGAGAGAAGAGCTCGATGCCCGGGTAGAACCCCTCCTGGGTCACCTGCGAGTGCAGGACGTTGATCGTCGACGCGTGGAAGATCCTCCCGAAGATGCCCGGGTCGCCGCCCGAGCTCACGGCGCTCACGTGGTCCAGCGTCACCGTGGCGCCGGAGGCGCCCTCGATGTCGACGAACAGGGTATTGGCCACGTCCACGTGGGCGACCAGGACGGTGACCGGGCTGGTGGCGTTCAGCGTCTTGACGACCAGGGAGTCGAGTTCCGCTGTCACCCCGGCCTCGGTCCGCAGCGTCAGGCTCTTGTCTTCGATCTTGGCCTGTTCCTGGATGGCTCCGCTCTCGTCGATGAGGACCTCGTCGCCCGACGAGGCGTTGTCGAGGCAGGCCTGGAGCGTCGTGTCGCACGGCGCCGGGCCCGGCCACACCCACATGGTCGCGGCATGGGCGGCTTGCCACGGGATCAAGCCCGACAGCAGGGCCATGGCTGCGATCGCGCCCAGTCGACGACGGCCCATGTGCTCCTCCTTGCTCAGTTCGGACGTCCTCCCGTTCAGCCCGACACAGTGTCACCCGGCCACGAATCGTTCAACCGATCCGGGGTGAGCCGGTTCCCGGAGCCGCGCTACCCGGTGCCATCGGGGACGGCCTCGTACAGGGTGACCGGCCGGGCGATGCCCTTCAGCTCGAACCGGCCCACCTCCTGCACGCGATACCCCCGAGGCTCGACGTTGCGCACGAGATCCTCGCCGACGAAGACCTGGTTGGCGGCGGCCTGCGCGGCGATGCGGGCGGCGATGTTGACCGTCCGGCCGAAGTAGTCGCCGCCGTCATAGATCATCGGCCCGGCGTTCACCCCGACGTGGGCGGGCGGCAGCCCCCTCGGCGCGACGGTGTCCACGATCTCGAGCGAGGCGCGAACCGCGTCCCCCGGATCCCGGAAGTGGAAGTGCACCCCGTCGCCGAGCATCTTCACCACCTCGCCCCGATGTTCCTCGGCGACCTCGCTGACCAGCTCCGCGAGGGTGAGGGAGACTTCGGCGGCGACGTCGTCCCCGGCCTCCTCGGTCAACTTCGTGTACCCGGAGAGGTCAGCGAACGCCGCCGCCTCGCTTCCGCGAGGCGCCCGTTGGCGGATGCCCGCCTCCTCGAGCGCCGTCTCCACGTGCTGGAACTGGTGCTCCGCGAGAAACGCCTCGCCGTGGCGCCGAAGCAGCCAGCTCATCATCTGCTCGGAGGAGTGGCCCAGCCGCAACGCCACGGTGATCGCTGCCTCGTACGCCTCGTTGTCCAGCATCCCCTGGCGCCGGAACGGCTCCTCGAGCGTGTGGTGGAGGAAGTGGGCCTGGAACTGCGCGACCCGCCGGGCGCTGTCGCCCCACACGCGCACCGCCCGGAGAAGGTCGCCCTCACGGACTCCTCCTCCGAACATCACCGGGAGCGCACGTACCATCTGGGCGTCCTCCTCCCGGACGAACTCGTCCCCGTGCGGCCGCGGCAAGCCGAACGCCACGTACACCGCCTGGATGGTTTCGAGCGCGACCCCGATGTCCCCGGCGAGCTGCTCGAACGTCCGGTCGATGACGGGAAACCGTCGTCCGGCGCTCTCGAGGTACCCGAGGGTCAGGTTCCCGGCCGCCGCGGCAGAAGCCAGGGCGTCCGCGTCCATCCCCTTGCCCTTCAGCTCCTCGACAACCCGGACGCGCATGACGTCGCGCCTGGGAAACGTCCCCTCGTCGGGCTCGATGAGTCCGAGCTCGGCGAGCTGCCGGACGCGCTCGACGGTGGTGCCGGCTCGCTCGGCGAGCTCGGTCTCCGTCAGCTCGTCGCGACTCATGGCCGGCGCCGTATCACGTGACGAACTGATCCGGATCCGCAACGAAGACATCGCGGCAGGCCTCGGAACAGAAGAAGTAGGTCGTGCCCCCGTGCTCGACCTCTGCCACCGCGTCCTCGGGGTCGATTCGCATCCCGCACACGGGATCGATCACCATCGCCATGAATCAGGCCCTCCGGTCTCCGGTCGCACGCGGCACTTTCCTCTGACCATCCCCGGATCCTATGAATCCCCCTTCCCGCGAGCAATGGCGTGGGTCGTCGGACCCGCACCATCCATGGTTGCGACACGTGTTCGCTGCCGTCGTCCCGTGACGGCGGAGGGAGTGTGCGTGGCCGGACGATCAGCTGCGACGGGCGACCGGGTCGACGCCGACGTCGATCATCGGGCGAACCCAGTCCCGCGGGATGGGGCCGGGGCGCGCCAAGAGGTAGCCCTGCCCCATCGGGACGCGAAGGGCCTGCAGCGTGTCGAGCTCGTCCCGGGTCTCGATGCCCTCCGAGACCATCTGGGCCCCGGTGCCGACCGCGAACGTGACCAGCGCCGAGATGAGGCTCTGGTGGCGCGGCCGGCGGTCGATGTCCCGAGTGAGCGACATGTCGAGCTTGATGAGGTCGGGGCCCAGCTGGAGGATGTGCCGAAGGCTCGCGTAGCCGGCGCCGGCGTCATCGATCGCGATGCTGACGCCGCGCCGGCGGAGGTCGCCGAGCACGGCCTCGAGCGTGTCGTAGTCCTCGACCGCGGCATGCTCCGTGATCTCGAGCACGAGACGGCTCGCGTCCACGGCGTCCACGATCGCGGCGAGCTCGGCCGAGGCCGCCGTGTCCGGTGAGACGTTCACCGCCAGGAACAGCTCCGGCGGGAGCGAGTCGAACGCCCGGACCCCCTCCTTCACCGCGGCGAGCTCCAGCTCGAGCCGGAGGCCAGAGGCCTCCGCCGCGGCGAACCACCGGTCGGGCCCCATCAGCGGCTCGGCGTGGAAGCGGGCCAGGGCCTCGACGCCCATCACGAATCCGTCGCGGAGATTCACGACCGGCTGGCACACCATGACGATCTCGCCGCGTTCGATGACCTCCCGGATGCGTTCCGGGGACACACGGCGCGCACCCTCCGCCTCGAGCCGGCGTTCCTCCCGCTCCCGCTC
>DATBHM010000215.1:0-2033 GCA_036557505.1 Actinomycetota bacterium
GTGGCGCCGGTCCGGCGCGTCCGGCCCGGGACCGTCATGGAGCTGTGGACCGAGGACGCGTTCGGCGGCAAGGTGCGGAGCGCCGACGACCTGGTCAGCGTGGTGATCGAGTTCCCCTTCGTGAACCCGCAGACGGGGCCCTTCTTCGTCGAGGGCGCCGAGCCCGGCGACACGCTCGCGATCCACTTCGTCTCGATCGAATCCTCCCGGGACTGGGCCGCCTCGACGACCATCCCGCTGTTCGGCTCGCTCACGCAGACGCACGCCACGGCGGGATTGCAGGACCCGCTCGACGAGGTGGTGTGGATGTACGAGGTGGACCGGTCGAGGCGGACCGTGACGTACCGGTCGCTCCGCGGCGACCACGTGACGCAGCTGCCGCTCGACCCCATGCACGGCACGGTCGGCGTGGCGCCCGCGTCGTTCGAGGCGCGGTCGTCGCTCGTGCCCGATGCCCACGGCGGGAACATGGACACGCCGGAGATGCGGGCCGGCACGACGTGCTATCTGGGCGTGAACGTCGAGGGGGCGCTCTTCTCGATCGGCGACGGCCACTGCCGGCAGGGTGAGGGCGAGTCCTGCGGCGTGGCCGTGGAGGCCGCCATGGACACCGTCGTGGTCGTGGACCTCCTCAAGCAGACCGCGACGCCATGGCCCCGGCTGGAGAACGACGACTACGTGATGAGCGCGGGCTCGCAGAAGCCGCTCGAGGACGCGTTCCGCATCTCCCAGGTCGACATGGTGGAGTGGCTGTCGGCGCAGTACGGGTTCGACCGGCTCGACGCCTACCAGTTGCTGACCCAGGCATCCGAGACGCCGATCGCCAACGTCGTCGACCCCAACTACACCGTGGTGACGAAGCTCCGGAAGTCCTACCTCCCCGGCGTGGACGCCTACGGCGGAGCCCACGCCCGGTTGAAGGAGATCGCCGCGGCCTATCGCGCGGCGAGGACCTGAGCACCGGCTCCCGGGGCCACAGGCGAAGCGCGCGGACGGGGCCAGCACGGCCGTCGGGTCCTCCCGCCACACCTGGGGCTGCACGTCGATGGAGAGCTCGATCTCGTTGCCGTCGGGTTCCCCGATGTCCGGGAGCGCGGCCATTCCGGTCCCGCGGGGGCTCAGCCCGCTGCGAGCGCCGCGCGGACCTGGGCCAGCTTCGCCGGGTTCGCCACGGAGTGGATCCGCGTGATCCGGCCCCGGCGCGCCTCGAACGCCAGCACCGCGATCAGCTCGCCGCCGTCGATGCGCACGACGATCGCGCCCGGTTCGCCGTTCACGTCCATCGGGCGCA
Source organism: Actinomycetota bacterium (assembly GCA_036557505.1). Taxonomy (GTDB): domain Bacteria; phylum Actinomycetota; class UBA4738; order UBA4738; family JACQTL01; genus DATBHM01. The sequence goes on from DATBHM010000215.1 coordinate 1,292, forward strand.
TCGTGACCTCGAAGTCCCGCAGGAACCGGATCAACAGCGGCGCGACGTTCCCGACCCCCGTGATCAGCCTGCGCGGGGCCGCCTGCATGCCGCCCGTGTCCGTCCATCCGGCCACGTCGGGGTCGAGCACGTCCCGCAGCGCGCCCAGGTCGCCCTCCGTCGCGGCCGCGATGAACCGGTCGACGATCCGACGCAGGTCCCGGGCGTCGACCTGAAACCGGGCCGGTTCGGTCTGCTCGGCGACGCGCTTGCGCGCCCGGCTGGCGAGCTGCCGAACCGCCCCCGGCGTCCGCCCCACGATCGACGCCACCTGATCGAACGAGAACCCGAACACGTCGTGCAGCACGAACGCCGCCCGCTCCGCCGGCGTCAGGCGTTCGAGCACGACGAGCAGCGCCATGCGAACGCTGTCGTCGAGGGTCACGCGGTCCGCGGGGTCGACGGCCGCTGCATCGACCGGCTCCACGACCGGCTCCGGCAGCCACGGGCCGACGTACGCCTGGCGCCGGACCCGCGCCGAGCGCAGCTGGTCGAGACACAGGCGCGTCACCACGACGACCAGCCACCCGCGGACGTCGTCGATCTCGCCGGGCCCGGTCCGCACCAGCCGCGCGTACGCCTCCTGGACCAGGTCCTCGGCCTCGGTCACGCTCCCCAGCAGCCGGTAGGCGACGTCCAGGACGTACCGCCGGTGCTCCCGCCAGGCGGCTTCCAACGCTTCGTCGTGGTGGTCGTTCATGCG
>DATBHM010000216.1:0-10130 GCA_036557505.1 Actinomycetota bacterium
CGGGCACGCGGTCGTCGTTCGTGTCGCCCAGGCCGACCGCGTCGAATCCCAGGTTCTCGCCCTTGACGGTGCTCGTGTACACGCGCAGGCGGTCGCCTGTCGCGCCCGAGAAGACCTCCGCCTTGCCGCCCCGCTTGGCCCCGTCGCTGGACGTGTACGACCCGACGACGATGTCGGGGACGCCATCGCCGTCCAGGTCGCCGGCCTCGCGACCCGGCCCGAAGCCCTGCTGCGCCGCCGACCCGGTCCACGAGCGGATCACCGAGCCGTCCACACCGGAGAAGATCTCGGCGCGGCCGCGGTTCCGGCCGCCGGCGCTGTAGGTGAAGTCGCCGCCGTACACGTCCGGCGTCCCGTCGTGGTCGAGGTCGCCGACCCCCGCGACGAAGAACCACCCCAGGTCCTTCGCCGACGTGTCCCGGGCGGTCTCCCAGATCCGGTGGCCGTCCGCACCCGACAGCGCGTACACCCGGCCGTCGTGCGACTTCGTGGCGTTGCGCGCCCCCACCAGGAGGTCGTCCACACCGTCGCCGTCCAGGTCACCGGTTCGGTCGGCCCCGCTGCCGAACAGGTCGCCGGCATGCTCCCCGTCGACCGAGTACAGCAGGGTGCCGTCCAGCCCCGAGAACACATACGCGCGGCCGGCGTTCGTTCCCGCCGCGTCGTTGCGGGCGGCGCCCACCAGGACGTCGGCGTGGCCGTCGCCGTCCACGTCGCCGGCACCCGCGACGGAGAACCCGAACGCGTCCCCGGCCTGTTCGCCGTGCAGCACGAGGAGCGGGGTCCGCGAACCGGTGGCGCCGGAGAACACCAGCACCCGGTCGCCGCCCTGCGCGCCCGCCGCGACGTCGTCCACCCCGTCGCCGTCCACGTCACCGGCGTCGGCCACGGAGTACCCGAGCAGGTCGCCCGGCTTCCCGTGGAACTCGTACAGCAGATCGCCCGTCGCTCCCGAGAACACGTCCACGGCGCCGTTCGAGCTCGGGCCGTCGAGCACGGCACCGACGATCGCGTCCCGCGCGCCGTCGCCGTCCACGTCGGCCAGCTCGCTCACCGCCCAACCGAACAGCGCACCGGGTTGCCCGCCGCTCACGGACCACAGCACGTGCGTCCGCTCGCGGAACGGCACGGCCGCGGAGCCGGAACCCGGCATCGCCCACAACACGGCCGCGACCAGCACGCCGGCCAGCGGCATTCGAACGAATCGCATCCATCCGCCTCCCCGCTCGACGACGGGAGCGCAACCGCCCCCACACCGAACCTAGGAACCGGTCCACGACGCGACTTCCACAAGCGTGCGTGTTTGGGTCCGGCTGCGCGCCAGACGCCTCGCCGACGACGGCGCGACGCCGAACACCCGCCGGAAGCTGTCGGAGAAGTGGCTCGGGCTCGAGAACCCCAGGTCGACCGCGATGTCGGTGAGCCGTGCCCGTGAGTCAAGCACCCGTTCCAGCGCCGCACGCAGCCGGAGCTGCACGAGGAACCCGTGCACCGAGAATCCGGTGCGTCGCCGGAACATGCGCGACAGCTCGAACGGTGAGACGAACAGCAACCCGGCCACGCCCTCCAGGGTGAGCCGTTCGCCGAGCCGGGTCCCGAGCACGGCCTTGGCGGACTCCACCACCTCGGCGTGTGCGGCCCGGGTCGCGGCCCGGCGCGGCTCCCCGGCCCGTTCATCGGAGCCGTAGAGTTCCGCCACCGCGGCCCCGACCAGCCAGTACAGGCGCTCCTGTACGAACAGGTCGTCCGGATCGGCCCTCGTCCGCAGGTGACGGAGCAGGGCCAGGTGTGCGAGGTACGCCGCGGCAGTCCCGGGGGCGTGGGTGGACGGGAACGGCCGAACGAACGGGTCGCCGAGCTGGGGAACGCGCGACCGGGCGACCTCCTCCAGCACCTCGGGGCCCACCAGCAGGAACGCGCAGTGGTCACCTCGTTCGCTCACCAGGGCACGGCGGTAGGTCTGGAACCGGTTGTAGAACATCACGTGGGCGGCCGTCGCAACGACGGGATCGTGGCCGTCGGGTTCGATCCGAACCGGGGTCCCGGGGAACACGACGTGATGGCCGTCGTCCATGTGGTTCTGCTCGGTCCACCGCCGGTCGCCGGGTTCGCAGTGGAACTCGCCGAACGCCACGCGAGGGGTCGAGTAGACGACCGTGACGGCGTCGCCCGGCGATCCGCGCATGTCCCGTTGTACGCAGGCGGGACGCCATCTCGCCTCCGAATGTGGCAGGAGACCGCGGCCCTGCGCGGACCGCTTTCGCGGTTTTCGACGTCGTCCGGTAGCCTCGCCCCCCCGCTGGGAGCGGTTCCCGGCTTCGCCATGGGAGGTGTTGTTTGCACGTGCATCGGAGATCTGTGCTCGTCGGGGTGGCGGCGACCGTCGCCCTGCTGCTCGGGCTGACCATCCCGGCCGCCCAGGCCGGGCCCGGGACGTCCCTGCTCGGGAACTCCACGGCGCCCTATGCCCGGCAGTCGAACTTCGTACGCCCGGCCCGCTCCACCGAGCAGGTCCGGCTGCAGGTGTACCTGCGGTGGCGCAATGCCGCCGGCGCCGAGGCGGCCGCCTACGCCGCCGCCACGCCCGGCACGGCCGGCTACCGTCGTTTCATGACCCCCGCGGCCTGGCGGTCGCGGTTCTCCGCCACCACGGCGACGGTGCGCCGGGTCCGCGAGTGGCTCGGGTCCAGCGGCCTCCACGTGGGCGCCGTGCCGGCCAACCGCCTGTTCGTGCCGGCGACCGGCTCGGTGCGGACGGCCGAGCGGACGTTCGGGGTGTCGCTCGGGTACTACCGGGTCCACGGGCAGGTCCTGCGGGCCCCGTCGGCCGCCCCCCGGATCCCGTCGCAGCTCTCGTCCGTCGTGCTCGGGATCGGCGGGCTCGCACAGTCCAGGGCGCACCACGACGCTCCGCCGCCCCCGGGCTTCCGGGTCGGGCATCCGTGCTCCGGGTACTGGGGTGAGCGGTTCGCGATGAACAAGCCGCCCGCCTACGGCGGCGCGCAGCCGTACGCCCCGTGCGGCTACCGACCCGCGCAGCTCCAGGGGGCCTACGGGATCTCGGACCTGATCTCCAACGGCACGGACGGGTCGGGCGTGACGGTGGCCATCATCGACGCGTTCGCCGCTCCCACCATCGTGAGCGACGTCCAGACCTACTCCAGCCGGCACGGGCTTCCGGCGCCGAGCATCACCCAGATGAACGCCGGTCCGCCGTACCACGGGTCGACGGCCGACCAGGAAGGGTGGTACGGGGAGGAGACCCTCGACCTCGAGGCCGTCCACTCCATGGCCCCGGCGGCCGCGATGCTGTTCGAGGGAGGGAAATCCGACCTGGATCCCGACCTCCTGGATCGGCTGAACGACATCGTCGCCAACGACCGCGCGTCCATCGTCACGAACTCGTACGGAGAGCTCGGGGAGGCGCTCCCGAAGGCCATCATCCTCGCCCAGCACCAGGTGTTCGAGGAGGCGGCTTCGACGGGCATCTCGGTCCTGTTCTCATCGGGCGACAGTGGCGACGAGGTGGACACGATCGGGTACCGGTCGGCCGACTGGCCGGCCAGCGACCCGCTCGCGACCGCGGTCGGGGGCACGAGCCTCGGCGTCGGGCCACTCGACAACTACCTGTTCGAGACCGGCTGGGGGTCGACCTCGTCGGACCTGAACGGGAACACATGGACTCCCAAGCCGCCCGGCGACTGGGTGTACGGCGGCGGCGGCGGCGCGAGCCGCATCTTCGACGAGCCGGACTACCAGGTGGGCGTGGTGCCCTCCTCGATGTCCGGGTACTTCGGCGGGGCGGCCCGGGTCGTCCCGGACGTCGCTGCCGTCGGGGACCCGAACACCGGGTTCCTCGAGGGGGAGACCCAGAGGTTCCCCGGTCACAAGGTGAAGTACGACGAGTACCGGATCGGAGGGACGAGCCTCTCCTCCCCGCTCATGGCGGGGATCGTGGCGCTCGCCGTCCAGACCTCCGGATCGGACCTCGGCCTGATCAACCCGACGCTGTACTCGCTGGCGGGGAGCGACGCGTTCCACGACGTGGTCAACCCGCGCCACCGGCTGGCCGTCGTCCGGGCCAACCTCAACAACGGTGTCGACAACTCGGCGGGGACCTCGTTCGTCCTCCGCTCGCTCAACCAGACCGAGTCCATCCACACCGTCAAGGGCTACGACGACGTCACGGGCGTCGGGACGCCCAACGGCGCCGACTTCGTGAACGATCTGGCGAACGGCACGCCGTAGCGCGACGAACGCTCCAGCGGCCCATCGGTCCGGATACCGGACCGATGGGCCCACGGGGCCCGGTCGACCGCTCGCCGCTCAGGTCGGGGGGCGACGGAGCGAGACGACCATGTTCGCGACGCGTGTCGCCATGACCCGGTCGCCGGCCCGCAGGCCCTCGGGAACGGCCTCCGGCCCCAGCCGGGCCTCGACCACCGAATGGTCGGGGAAGGCCACGGTCACGTCCGAGTACGTCACCCCGTGCAGGTCGAACGAGCGAACCTCGACCACCAGCGCATCCTGCTCGCCCAGCACAACGACAGCCTATCCATGGCCCCGGCCCCACGTGAACCACCAGCGGCCACCGGCACCCGACTACCCTGTCCCCATGCGGTACCGCACGCGCAGGCGGCTCGCGATCGTTGCGGCATTCGTCGTCCTCGCGATGATCGCGGCGTTCGTCATCGGGTCCATGGGCGGAGGGCGCTGATGCTGCTGGTGGGCCTGACCGGTGGGATCGGGTCCGGGAAGTCCACAGTCGCCCGCATGCTCGAGGCGAGGGGTGCGGTGGTCTTCGACGCCGACGAGTTCGCCCGTCAGGCGATCGCGGCCGGCACGCCGGGGTTCCGCCGCGTGGTCGAGACGTTCGGCCGACGTGTGGTCGGGGAGGACGGCGAGATCGACCGGGCCAGGCTCGCGTCCATCGTGTTCGACGACCCGGACGATCGGCTGCGGCTCGAGGCCATCGTCCACCCGGAGGTGGGGCGGCTGCTGCAGCAGTCGGTGGAGCCCCTCCGGGGGACCGGCGAGGTCGTCGTGTACGCCGTGCCGCTGCTGGTCGAGAACCATCTCGAACCGATGTTCGACGTCGTCGCGGTGGTGACGGCGCCCGAGGACGTCCGGTTGGCGCGGCTCGTCCGGCGGGGCATGGGCGAGGACGATGCCCGGGCGCGGCTCCGCGCGCAGCTGACCGACGCGGAGCGCGTGGCCGTCGCGCACGAGGTCGTCGCCAACGACGGGTCGGAGCCCGAGCTCGAAGCGCGGGTCGCCCGGCTGTGGGCCGGGCTGCGGGCTCGCGCGGCCGCCGGCCCGGCGCCCGGCGCCGGACCGGCGCCGGCCGAGGGCTGACGCCGCCGGGGCCCGTGGGCGTCCGGATATGATCGCGCTCCCGATGCCGATCCGAGCCGTGCTGTTCGATGCGGGCGAGACGCTGCTCTCTCCGTACCCCTCGTTCGCCGAGCTGCTCTCGGCGACGCTCCGATCCGAGGGGTTCCACCACGTGACCCCGGAGCTGGTGCGCGAGCAGGTGAAGGTCGTGGCTCGGCTGTTCGAGGAGGCGACCCGGGAGGGCCGGCTGTGGTCGACGTCCGCCGAGGCGTCGTGGGAGTTCTGGTCTGGCCTGTACCGGGGCCTGCTCGAGGCGATGGACGTCCCCTATGCCGAGGAGCTGGCGCGTCGCCTGTACGCGACCTTCACCGACGTCGGGAACTACCGGCTGTTCGACGACGCGCTACCCGTGCTGGAGAAGCTCGGCGGGGCCGGCCTCGCGCTCGGGCTGATCAGCAACTTCGAGGAATGGCTCGAGGAGCTGCTCGAACACCTGGACGTGGCCAGGTTCTTCGAGGTCCGGGTCATCAGCGGGGCCGAGGGGCTGGAGAAGCCGGATCCGGCGATCTTCCGGCTCGCGCTCGATCGCATGGGCGTGCAGGCGGAGGACGCCGCGTACGTCGGCGACAACGTGGTCTACGACGTCGAGCCCGCGCAATCGCTCGGGATGACCGGGGTGCTCCTCGACCGGCGGGGCCGCTCCGAGGACTTCGCCGGCCTGCGGATCACCTCACTCGACGGGCTGCCGGGAGCGCTCGGCCTGTGACGCCGCCGGAGGACCTCGAGCCCGCGGCCGGGCGGCGGTTCACCCTGGAGGAGGCGGAGGCGGCCCTCCCCGACCTCCGGGAGGCGCTCCAGCGGATGCGCGAGGCCCGGCAGACGCTGCTTCGCACCGCCGAGCGGGTGCAGGAGATCGTCGCCGGCAACGGGGGCGGGCCCGACGGCTCCGCGTACCGGGAGGCCGCCGAGACGCTCCGGGCCGAGGTCGAACGCATCGGCGCGATGGGCGTCATCCTGCGCGACGTGGAGTCGGGGCTCGTCGACTTCCCGTCCGAGCGCGACGGCCGCGAGGTGTTCCTGTGCTGGCAGCTGGGCGAGGACCACGTCGGCTTCTGGCACCCGCCGGAGACCGGCATCGCCGGCCGCAAGCCCCTCTGACCGCTCGAGCCGGATCGAACCGGGCTCATTCCGCGGGCGGCTGCGCTACCCTTCCGCGGATGGCCGCCGCGATCACCGTTCGGGACCTCCACAAGAGCTACGGCGAGCTGGAGGCGGTGCGCGGAATCTCGTTCGAGATCGAGCAGGGGGAGGTGTTCGCGCTCCTCGGGCCGAACGGCGCGGGGAAGACCACCACCGTCGAGATCCTCGAGGGGTTCCGCGACCGGACCTCCGGCGAGATCGACGTGCTGGGACACGACCCCCGCACTCGCGATCGCGACCTGCGGGCCCGAATCGGCGTGGTGCTGCAGTCGACCGGCATCGATCCGTACCTCACCGTCGCGGAGTCCATCGAGATGTACCGGGGCTACTACCCGAACCCCCGGCCGGTGGACGAGGTCATCGAGGTCGTCGGCCTGGAGCAGAAGCGCGACACCCGCGTCCTCAAGCTGTCGGGCGGTCAGCAGCGCCGGCTGGACGTGGCGATGGCGCTGGCCGGCGACCCCGAGCTGCTGTTCCTCGACGAACCCACGACGGGGTTCGACCCGGGCGCCCGCCGGAACGCCTGGACCATGATCCGGAACCTCCAGACGCTCGGGAAGACCATCCTGCTGACCACGCATTACATGGACGAGGCCCAGGCGCTGGCCCACCGGGTGGCCATCATCGCCAGGGGCGAGATCGTGGCCGAGGGCGCGCCGGGGACGCTCGGCGGGCGCGATGTCGCGGCCACGGTGGTGCGGTTCCTGGTGCCGGTCGGCGCGGAACCGCCCCCGGAGCGCCTCGTCGACGGCCTCGAGGTCCGGGACGGCGCGGTGACGCTCCGAACGACGGCACCGACCACGGCCCTGCACCGGCTGACCGGATGGGCCATCGACCACGGCGTGCAGCTGGACGGCCTCTCGGTGACACGTCCGTCGCTGGAGGACGTCTACCTCGAGCTCACCGGCGCGTCCGAGTCGAACGACGGCGAGGACGAGCCGGTCGCTGCGGGCCGGGGCCGGGGGAGGAGGCGGAGGTGAGCGACCTCGCGCTCGGCTTCCGGCAGGTTCGCTGGACCAACCGGGCCTTCTGGCGCAACCCGGCATCGGCGTTCTTCACGTTCGCGTTCCCTTTGATGTTCCTCGTGATCTTCACGGCGATCTTCGGTGGCACGACCAACACGGCGTTCGGCGAGATCTCGACCTCGGACTACTACATCCCGGCGATCGGGACGTTCTCGATCATCACGGCGACGTACACGAACCTGGCGATCAGCATCACGTTCCTGCGCGACGCCGGGATCCTGAAGCGCATCCGGGGGACGCCCCTGCCGGCCTGGGCGTACATGTTCGGACGGATCGTCCACGCGATCCTCGTGTCCCTGCTGCTGGTGGCGATCGTGATCGTGTTCGGCGTCGTGTTCTACGGCGTGAGGGTGCCGACGGACCGACTCCTTCCGTTCATCGTGACGATCATCGTGGGGGCGGCGTGCTTCTCGGCGCTCGGACTCGCGGTGACATCGATCGTGCCGAACGCCGACGCAGCGCCGGCCGTCGTCAACGCGACCATCCTGCCGCTGCTGTTCCTGTCGGGCGTGTTCATCCCGCTGCAGCCGGGCAACCCGTGGTACGTCCTGCTGGCCAAGTTCTTCCCCGTGTACCACTTCGCGCACGCGATGCTCGCCGCGTACTTCGGGGCGCAGATCCGCGAAGCGGCCTGGCAGTGGCGCGACCTGCTGGTGATCGCGATCTGGGGCCTGTTCGGGGCCCTGGTGGCGGTGCGTCGGTTCCGGTGGGAGGCGTCGCGCTGAGGCCCGGGGTTCGCGAGACGCCGTGATACGCTCGCGGCGCCGCCTCCGGCCGGCCGGCCGCGGGCGCGCGCACACGGGGCGGGAGGAGAATTCGATGCGCAGGGTCTTCGTCATTCTGGCGGCCTTCGGCGTGCTGGCCGCGGCGTGCGGCAGCTCGAACGGTGGCGGAACGACCCCGCCGACGACGGGACCCACGACCGGGACGACGTCGGGCACGACGTCGACGTCGGGGCCGACGGGAACCTCGGGCGCGTCCGGCACCTCCGGCACGTCGGGGACGTCCGGGTCCACCGGCACCGGGCTGGCCAACTGCACGCCGGACAAGCTCCATCTGGTGAAGGCCGGGCAGCTCACGGTCGGCACCGACAACCCCGCGTACCCGCCGTGGTTCTCGGGCGGTTCGCCCAAGGGATCCATGTGGAAGGTCGACGACCCGAACAACGGCAAGGGCCTCGAGAGCGCGGTGGCCTTCGAGGTCGCCAAGCGGCTCGGGTTCTCGAAGGACCAGGTCCAGTGGGTGGTGGCGCCGTTCAACCAGACGTACGCGCCCGGGTCCAAGAACTACGACTTCGCGATCGAACAGATCTCCTACACGCCGAAGCGGGCCCAGGCCGTGGACTTCAGCGACAGCTACTACGACGTGAACCAGGCGCTGGTGGCGGTGAAGGGCACGCCCGCCGCCTCGGCGACGACGATCGCCGACCTCAAGAAGCTCAAGCTGGCCGCCCCGATCGGGACGACCGCGTACACGTTCATCACGGATGTCATCAAGCCCGACACCGAGCCGGGCGCCTACAACACCCTGTCGGACACGGTGGCCGCGCTCAACGCTCACCAGATCGACGCGATGGTCGTCGACCTGCCGACCGCGCTGTACATCGCCGACCCGTTCGTGCAGGAGGTCAAGAACTCGACCGTCGTCGGGCAGTTCCAGAACCCCGCGGGGGGCGGCACGACCGACCACGTGGCGATGGCGTTCCAGAAGGGGAACCCCCTCGTGACCTGCGTGAATGCGGCGCTCGCGGCGATGAAGGCCGACGGGACGCTCGCCCACCTGCAGGACCTGTGGCTGTCGCAGAAGACGAACGTCGGCACGGTCCCCGTCATCAAGACCTAGCCCCGGCGTGTGAGCTCGCCGAACGCGTACGACCTGAACGACCTGCCGGCGCCCGGAGGCGGCCCGGGGGGTGGGGACCGACGGTCGCGCCTGTTCGGTTCCTCCTCGATCCGCCAGGAGGGCGCGAAAGGCGTCGTGATCGCGGTGCTCAGCACGATCGTCGTGCTGGGTGCGATCGCGTGGGTGGTCGTTCACTCGAGGAACTGGCCCGCGGTCAAGCAGGCGTTCTTCAACGGCCAGGAGTTCAAGGACACGTTTCCGGAGATCGCGAAGAAGTTCGTCCGCAACATCGAGTACTTCATGATCGCGGAGGTCTTCATCCTCGCGATCGCCCTGCTGCTCGCGGTCATGCGGAACCTGCCGGGCCCGGTGTTCTTCCCGCTTCGGCTCATGGCGATCGTCTACACGGATCTGTTCCGCGGTGTCCCGACGCTGCTCGTCATCTATCTGCTGGCCTTCGGTGTCCCGTCCCTCGATCTCCCGGGGGTCCCAAACTCGGCGGTGTTCTGGGGGCTGACGGGATTGGTGCTCTGTTACTCGGCCTACGTGGCGGAGGTCTATCGCGCGGGGATCGAGTCGGTACACCCGAGCCAGGTGGCGGCCGCGAGGGCCTTGGGCCTGTCGCGTTGGAAGACCCTGCGCTTCGTCGTGGTTCCCCAGGCGGTCCGTCGCGTGATTCCGCCACTCCTCAACGACTTCATCGGGCTGCAGAAGGACACGGCGCTCGTG
>DATBHM010000217.1:0-26746 GCA_036557505.1 Actinomycetota bacterium
GGCCGTCGCCTTGCCGCCCTTGCGGCCCGCCGCCTTCTTCTGCGCCGATGTCCCTCCCTGCGACGAGGAGCTTCCCGACCCCGAGCTCTGCCCACCGCGACTCGAGGCGCCCGGTGAGTTCGCGATCCGGGCGGCGCGTCCCTTCGACATGCCCTTCTTCTTGAGCCCCTCGTACTGCTTCTCGTTCTTCACACTCGGTCGCTCGTTCGGCATCCCGCCTCCCCATTCATGCTGGACGATTGTGTCTCTACCCAGGCTGCCGCCGGTCAATCGCCGGGCTCCTGTCAACGCGGCAGAACCGATCACTTGACGGCGAGCGCGAACAGCCCTCCCAGCGCCGCCGCGCCGAAGGCGAACCACGCCGCGTAGTCGCCCACGTGCCCACTCTGGAGCGCCCGGAATCGGATCACCGCGGGCTCGAACATCGACGCCGCCCGGCGGCGGAGGCCCGCGGGCACGACCCTCCGGCGGAACAGCGCCAGCGCGGCGAGGCCCACCGCGGTGACCCCCGACGCCAGCCCGTAGGCCACGGCGGACGCGCTGGTGGGTTCGGGCCGGACGGTGGGCGGCGGCGTGTCCCGGCCCTGCAGGACGGCAGCCTGGTACCCCTGCCGGTCCTCGAACGCGGCTCCGGCCCCGGCCGCCTTCGCCGACAGGCCCGGGGCCAGCCCGAGCGCCAGCGACCCGGCCAGCAGGGCCGCGACGGGGATCAGCAGGAGGACGGGAGTTCGCCGGTGCGGCGGGTGCTCGACCTCGTCGTCGACCTCCACCTCGCCGGCCACGTCGGCGCCGAACCGGTCGGGCTCCCGCGGTCCCCATCCCAGGAACACCCGTCCGGCCACCCGCAGGATCGACGCGCCGACCACCGCCGACGTGGCGGCGAACAGCAGTGGCATCCACCAGAACCCCATCCGCACGCCGTCGTCCTCGATCATCGCCTTCCCGGCGAACGTCGCGAACGGCGGCAGCTCCGCCAGCACCACCCCGCCCACGGCGAACAGCACGGCCGTCACGCGGAGGCCCCGCCCCCGACCTCGGAGCTCCTCCTCGTCCACGCTCCCCAGCCGGTACACGATCACGCCCACCAGCAGGAACAGCGCCCCCTTCGCCATGGCGTGTCCCGCCACGTACACGGCCGTCCCCCCCAGGGCGTTCGGCGTGAACAGCGCGATCCCGACGAGGAACAGCCCGATGTGACTCACCGTGGAGAACGCGAGCAGCCGCTTGACGTGCTGCTGCAGGAAGCACATCAGGCACCCGACCACGGCCGTGAGCGCCCCGAACCCCAACAGCACCGAGCGGAGCCCCGGCTGGGCGGCGCCGAGCGCCCCGTCGAACGAGGCCCAGTACACGCGCGCCACCGCGTACAGCCCGAGCTCTCCGAACACCGCGGCGAACAGCACCCCCACCGGGATGGGCACCACCGCGTACGCGTCGGCCAGCCAGAAATGGAACGGCACCACGCCAGCCTTCACCAGGAACCCGGCGACGATCAACGTGAACGCCACCACCACCAGGCCGTCGGCGGCGTGCCCGGCGAAGGCGTGGCCGATCTGCGCGAGGTTGAGCGCGCCCGTCCGCCCGTAGACCAGCGCGATCCCCACCAGCAGGGCGAAGCTCCCCAGGCTGTTGATCAGCCCGAAGTTGATCGCCCCCTGCAGCGGTCCGGGCTCGCGGATCCTCGACCCCGTCAGGGCGTAGGCCGTCACCGACATCAGCTCGAAGAACACGAACATGTCGAACAGGTCCCCGGTGAGCGCGAATCCCGTCATCGCCGCCAGGAACACGAGCAGCAGGATCGAGTGGCGGTGTTCGAACTCCTCCTGGAAGTACGCCGGCGAGAACGCCAGCACCGCGCACATCCGGATCGACACGAGCAGCGCGGCGCCGGCCCCGATCTGGTCGACGGTGAACGAGATCCCGATCGCCAGGCCCTGATGAGGGCGCCACCCCCCCAGCCACTCGACGACCCGGCCCGTCGACGTCGCCGACATCAGCACGGCGCACATGACCGCGACCGCCGCCGCGGTCACGAAGGCCAGCGCGTCGACGACCCGCCGCGGCAACAGCCACGACAGCGCCGCGATGACGGCGGCCACCAGCACCGGGACGACGACGGGGAGCGGGGCCAGGGCGTCGATGGGTCAGCCCACCAACGTTCGCAGGTCGTGGGGGTCGAGGGTTCCCGTCCGCTTGTGGGCCTGGAGGGCGAGCGAGAGCAGGAGTGCACCGACGACCACGCCCACCACGACGTCCGTCAGCACGAGCGACTGCACCACCGGGTCGACGGCCGGCGTCCCAACCGGCACGTCGAGGAAGATCGGCGCCGTCGAGCCGTGCCGGTACCCCACCTCGAGGATCAGCACGTATGTGGACGACTGGACGACCGACAGGCACATGATCATGTGGACGTAGTTCCGGCTGGTCACGACCCCGTACAGCCCCACGGCGAACAGCCACACGGTGAGCCAGTAGGCGACGTGGCTCACGACCGCCGCACCACCAGCGTCTGCTCGAGGAACTCGTAGAGCACGAGCGTGAGCCCGGCCGCGACCTCCAACCCGACCAGGACGTTGAACACCGGCAGGGTGCCGCCCGAGAACACCGATCCCATCTGCCCCTTGCCGATGAAGTTCGCCATGACGGCCGACCCGACCGCCGCGCCGGTCAGCGCCACCACCGTGAAGCCGCCGGCGCCTGTGCCCTCGGTGAGGTCGAGTGCGTGCATCGGATGGACCGACTTGAGCAGGAGGTATCGGCCCGAGAGGTACAGGAGCAGGGGCGCCGCGGCCAGAACGACCCCGCCCTGGAACCCGCCGCCCGGCGTGATGGTCCCGTGCGCGACCACGTACAGGCCCAGCAGCACCGACGGGCCGATCAGCCCCAGCGCCGCCACCCGAACCGCGTCCGACGTGTCGACCGCGCGGCGGCCCTCGGCCCGGTCCCGCGGAGCGTCGTCGCGCTCGTCCAGCTGCGACCGCAGGAGCAGCGTCACGCCCATGACGGCCGCGAACAGGATGAACTCCTCCCCGAGCGTGTCGAACCCCCGGTAGTCGAACGTGACCGCGCTCACGACGTTGGTCGCGTGGCGCTGGTGGACCGCGTTCGCGTTGAGGTAGGCCGCGTACTTCGACTGTCCGTGGCCGAACGGCTGCAGCCCGCCGGTCCCCCACACCAGGAGCGCGGCCAGACCGGCGATCCCGGCGGCCATCAGGACGAACCGCGCCCGGGTGGTCATCGGCGGCCGCGGCCGTTCCTGCGCTCGCGCTCGCGGGCCTTGGCCAGCGTGAACAGCACCATCGCCGGCCACGCCACCGCCCCGACCACGATCTGCGACAGGGCGACGTCGGGCGCCTGCACCACGAGGAACAGCACCCCGAGCACGAGGCCGAACAGGGCGAACACGATCGCCTGATGCAGGGGCTCACGGGTGAGGACCACCCCGAGCGCGAACCCCGCCACCAGCGTCATGACGACGATCTGGACGGCGCCGGCGGCGTTCACCGCGCGCGCCCCCGTGCCGCCTCCGTGCTTCCCCGCCGGCCCTTCCCCTCGTCCCGGATCCGCCAGTCGCCCCGGTCCCGGATCCGCGCGGCCCTCGCCGTGGCGTGGGTGAGGACCGGCTGGAACAGCACGAGGAACACTGCCAGCAGCACCGCTTCGATGCCCTGATGGTCGAACGCCTCCGCCGCGACGACGGCGGCCGCGACGAGCACGGGCGCCACGGTCGTCGCCGGACCGAGGTAGTGCAGCCGGTCGAACAGGTTCGGCATGAGGAGCAGCCCGAGCGCCGACACCACCGTCGTCACGAGGGCGAGCCCCAGGAGCACGGCGACCACCGGCGTCATCAGACCCAGCGTTCGAGCAGCCGGATGAACGCCAGCGTTCCGGCGAACGACAGCACGCCGAGGACCACCCCGAGGTCGACGTAGATCGATCGCCCGAAGCCCTCCCCGAGCATGACGAGGGCGAGCGACGCGACGACGCCGCCCAGCTGCATGCCGAGCAGTCGGTCGAACGTGCTCCCCCGGACGGCGCGGATGCCGCACGGCACCAGCACCAGCAGGAAGGCGGCCGCGAACCACAGCCACATGTTCACCGGGCGCCCACCTCGCGCTCCAGGCGCGCCCGGTCCGGCACCAGCTGGTGCGCCAGCAGCTCGTCGGTCGCGGCGTCGATGCCCACGACGATGGTGTTGGGCGCGACCGAGAGGGCCGCCGTGGCGAGCGCCCGGCGGGCCGCCGCCTCGGGGTCGTCGTTCGCCCCGTGGGGGAACGGCACCGCCACGAACCTCCCCCGGACGCGTGAGCGACCGATCGCGTGGCGGACCAGCACGAGCGTCAGCTGCCACGTCTCCACGACGACGCGGACCGGGATGCCCACGGCACGACGCACCCACCGCAACCTCGGTCGGAACACGAACCGCCCTCGCTCACGCACCGCTTCGACCGCCGTCGCGGTCAGCACGGCGGCGATCGCGCCGGTCACCAGCTCCGCGCCCCGAAACGTGCTGGTGAGCAGCAGCCACAGCAGCATCGAGCCCGCCGCCCACGCCAGCAGGAACCCGATGCGGGCGAGCGGGCCGGACCGGGGCCTGGAGGACCGGGGCGGCATGGTTCGAATGTTCCCGGTGCTCCGGGAAGGAAAACGAGCGGTCAGCGGGCCGCGGCGGGCAGGTCCATCTCGAACCAGGCCACGTTGGGCGCCCCCCTGGTCACGCCCCACCGGCTGGCCAGGCGCGACACGAGGAGGAGGCCCCACCCGCCGATGGCCTCGGGATCCGGGGCCAGGGCGGTCGCCGGATCGAAGCCGGGCCCGCCCTCGGCGACCTCCACCCGGATCACGGAGCCCCGGTGCACGACCCTGAGCTCGATGGCGTCATCCTCCTCGAGGCGGCCGTGACGAACGGCGTTCGTCACCAGCTCGGTGACGAGCAGCTCGATCTCCGCCAGCAGCTCCCGGGACACGTCGGACAGCGCGGCCAGGATCGCCTGCCTCGCCTCCGAGGGCGCGGCGAGCGTGGGCGTGAGCCGCAGGGAGAGTCGCTGGGCGGTCAGGGGACGCCGCCGTGGGGACGGCGGGCGTTGACGGGCGGCAGCCGGCGGCGATCCGGGATGGCCGTGCGGCGGGCGATGCCCAACCACCCGCCCCGAGCGCATCGTCGCATCCTCTTCCCTTCACGCTCCCACGCCGATCCGGCGCCGGAGGCCCATCGGCCGAACGACGGTTGGTACCCGGCCGTTCGCGCTCGCAAACCTGTTGCCGCCCGACATCGCGACCGGGCGTCACGCCGAGGCGCCGCAATAGACTCCGTCCCGGAGCGAGGCAGGAATGGCTGAGACCAACCACACGACGGCCACCCCGGGGACGGCGTGCCCCTCCTGCGGGGCCGCCAACCCGCCGGGGAACCGGTTCTGCGGCGCGTGCGGATCGCCGCTCGAGCTGACGTGCGGCTCCTGCGGGGCCGCGAACCCGCCGGGGAACCACTTCTGCGGTTCCTGCGGCGCCGCCCTCCCTGGGGCCACCGGGGCCGCCCCGGACGGCGACCGGCCCGTGGGGACGGCGCCGGAGCTCGAGGAGCGGAAGGTCGTGACGGTGCTGTTCGCCGACCTCACGGGGTCGACGGAGCTCGCCACCAGCATGGACGCCGAGGACCTCCGCCCGGTGCTCACCGCGTACTTCACGGCGATGGCCGACGAGATCGAACGCCACGGCGGCACCGTGCAGAAGTTCATCGGCGACGCGATCGTGGCCGTGTTCGGCGTCCCCGTGGCCCACGAGGACGATCCCGAGCGGGCCGTCCGCGCCGCGGTCGCCATGCACGCCCGCATGCCGGCGCTGAACGCCGAGCTGCAGGCCACGCGGGGCGTCGAGCTGCAGATGCGCATCGGCGTGAACACCGGCGAGGTCGTGACGGCCACCGGGATCGACCGCGAGGGCCTCGTCACGGGGACCCCCGTCAACCTGGCGGCCCGGCTGGAGGCGCTGGCGCGTCCGGGCGCGATCGTGGTCGGCGAACGCACCCACCGCGACACCCGCCACGCCATCGCCTACCGATCGCTCGGCGAGGTGAGCGTGAAGGGGTTCGACGGCACGGTGCCGGCGTTCGAGGTCGCCGGCGAGGTCCGCGGGACCCGCGCCCAGGGCGCCGCGCCGATGGTCGGGCGCGACGCCGAGATCGACCTGCTCAAGCTCATCCTCGATCGCACCGAGCGCGAACGGAAGGCCGGCCTGGCCACCGTGATCGGGCCGGCCGGCATCGGCAAGAGCCGCCTGGCGCACGAGTTCCAGCTGCTGGCGCGCGACCGGCCCACGCCGGCGAACGTCGTCCGGGGCCGGTGCCTCCCGTACGGCGACGGCCTGACCTACTGGCCGCTCGCGGAGATCCTGCGGACCGACGTCGGGATCATGGACAGCGACCGCAGCGGCGCGATCCGGGAGAAGGCGGTCGGGCGCCTCGAGCATCGTCTTCGCTCCGACGACCCGGTGGCGACCGTCGACGTCCTGCTGTCCTCGATCGGCGTTCCGGTGTCGCCGGACCCCCTGGCCGGCGCGTCCCCGGAGGTCGCCCGGGAGCTGATCGGCCGATGCTGGCGGATCTACTTCGAGTCCCTCGCGGAGGAACGGCCGGTGGTGGCGATCGTCGAGGACGTGCACTGGGCCGACCCCTCGCTCCTCGACGTGGTCGAACAGCTCGCATCGCGAGTCGCGGCGCCCGTGCTCTTCCTGGCCATGACGCGCCCGGACCTGTGGGAGCGCCGCCCGGCGTGGGGGGCGCCCGTCCGGAGCGCGATCAGGATCGAGCTCTCGCCGCTGCGGGCCGAGGAGTCCGAACAGCTCCTGCGGTACCTGCTCGGCGAGGGGACCGCACCGCCCGAGGCGCTGGCGCCCGTCCTCGAGCGATCCGAGGGGAACCCGTTCTTCGCCCAGGAGCTGCTGCGGATGCTGGTCGAGGACGGCTACCTCGTCCGCAACGAATACGACTGGCGGCTCGACCGCGCGCTGCCGAGCACGCTCCCAGACACCGTTCAGGGCGTGATCGCATCGCGCATCGACCTGCTGTCGCCGAACGAGAAGCGCGCGATCCAGGACGCGGCGGTCGTGGGGCGGATCTTCTGGGTCGGATCGCTGGAGGCCCTCGGCACGCCGGATGCCGCGCGGGCCGTCGACGCCCTGGTGGACAAGGGCCTCGTCTGGGAGCGCGAGGGCTCCAGCATCGAGGGCGACCGCGAGCTCATCTTCAACCACGTGCTGACGCGCGACGTCGCGTACCAGGGCATCCCCCGGACGCGCCGGCAGGCCGCCCACATGGGCGCGCTCGGCTGGGTCGAACGCGTGACCGCCGGCCGCGAGGAGGAGTACGCCGAGATCCTCGCCCACCACGCCGAGGCGGCCGGGGACCCGGCCAAGACCGCGCGCTACGCGATGCTCGCCGGCCACCGCAGCGCGCGGGTGTTCGCCGCCCCGGAGGCCATCCGGTGGTACGGGCGCGCGCTGGAGGCCGCCGACCGGATGGGCGACGTGCCGGAGCGCGCGACGATCGAGGCGGAGGTTCGCCTTCGCCGGGGCGAGGCCTCCGAGCAGCTCGGGAGCTTCGCGGAGGCCGAACCCGACTACCGGTCGGCGGCGGAGTGGGCCGAACGGGCCGGCGATCGGATGCTCGTGGCGCGGGCGCTCGCCGCCCTCGCGCACCTCCACTGGCTCCAGGACCGGTACGACGACGGCCAGCGGGTGCTGGAACGCGCGCTGGAGGCCGCGCGGGAGGTCGGCGCCTCGAACCTCATCGCCAAGTCGCTGTACACGGCGGGGACGATCCGGTTCGGCCGTGGGGAGTTCCGCGAGGCGCTCGAGCTGCACCGGGAGGCGGTGCGTGTCGCGCAGGCGGCCGGCGACCTCGAGGGTGAGGCGTGGGCCCGCCACGGCCTGTGCGAGACCATCTACTTCCTCGGGCCGTTCACCGAGGCGCTCGTCGAGGGGAAGCGGGCGGACGAGCTGCTCCGGCGGATCGGTCAGGAGCCCATGCGGTACCACAACCTCTACATGGTGGCGTTCATCAACACCCTGATGGGCGACATTCGGGAGGGAGAGCGCCTGGGGCTCGAGTCGCTCGAGGGCAACCTGGAGCTGGGGAACCGCCGCGACGAGGCGTTCGCCCGCAACGCGGTCGGGCAGGCGAGGATGCACCTGGGGCATCTCGGCGACGCCCTCGAGGCGCTCGACACGGGCATCGCGCTCTCGCGACAGCTCGACTCGCCGCGGCTCTTGTACGGCAACCTCCTGTTCCGGGCGCTCACGCTGCTGGAGGTCGGGGCCTACGAGCAGTCGGCCGCGGACGTCGAAGTCTCGCTCGACATCCACGAGCGGTTCGGTGGGGGGTTCTTCTACTCGATGCTGCTGGGGGCCGACGCGGCACGCCTGCTGCACGACGGCGACATGGACGCGGCCCGGACCCGGTTCGCCGAGGCGGGCGCCAGCGTCGACGTCTTCCTGCACCGCCTGGAACGCGGGTGGTCGGGGATCGTCGCATGGGAGCAGTTCGACGACCCCGACGAGCTCGAACGGTACGCGTCCGACATCGCCGCGATGCCGGACGAGGAGACCATCCTGTACGCGTCGTGGGGCCGGTACGCGCTCGCCCTGGCGGCGACGCTCCGTGGCGGGCACGCGGACGCGCTCCGCATGCTCGAGCACCCGATCGAATACGCCCGGTCGGCGGGGGCGGCGACGCTGGAGTGGCGGCTCCACCGCGTGGCGGCGCTCGCGCACGCGGGTCTGGGCGACGAGGAGGAGGCGGCGGCAGCCCGGCGCCGGGCGGTGGAGGTCGTCCGGCCGATCGTCGCCTCGCTCCCCGCCGGACCCCTCCGGGACGCGTTCTCCTCACGGACGGACGTGGCCCAGGTGCTCGCCTGGGAGTCGTGATCGCCGGATCCACGGCCTGTGGGGCGTTCGTCCCTCGTCCGATCCGTCGATGACGGAACCGTCCAGGGGCCAGGACGGGAGGCGGAGGCCGCCCGCCGGACGAACGACCGGAAAGAGCACCCTCGGAACACGCCGGAACCCCCCATCCGACCGGCGTCGGGTCGGCGTGAATTGGAGAAGTGTTGTCGCAACGGGCGCACGGACAGGTGCACCGGAATCTGGTGACGGCGCGACCCCGCCCGTGGGGAGTTCAGATGTCACCTTCGTCCAACCACCCGCAGTGGACGACGGAACCCGAGGTCACCGACCTCACCGGGGCCGAAGCCGGCCCACCCGATCCCGCGGCGCAGCAGGGCCTCGACCGCGACGCCGTGCAGCGCACCGACCGTGCGGTGCTGGGTCGGGAGGGCGACCGGTTCCGGCTGCTCGCCGAGAACGCCTCGGACATCATCTACCTGTACCGGATCCAGCCCACGCCGCGATACGAGTACGTGAGCCCGTCGGTGACCCGGCTCACCGGCTACACGCCCCAGGAGCACTACGACGACCCCGAGATCACCCTGAAGATGGCGCACCCGCACGACCGTCCGCTGCTGGCCGCCCTCCTCCGCGCCCCCGCCGCGTTCGAGGACCCGGTGTTGGTCCGCCTGGTGCGGCGGGACGGGTCCGTGCTGTGGACGGAGCACCGCATCGCCGCCATCTACGACGCCACCGCCAACGTGGTGGCCATCGAGGGCATCGCGCGCGACATCACGGAACGGCGGGAGGCCGAGGAGGAGCTGTGGCGGACCGTCGAGACGCTGCGTGAGACCGACGAGCAGCGCCGCAAGCTGCTGACCCTGCTGGCCTCCGCCGAGCAGAAGGAGCGCAAGCAGCTCGCCGAGGACCTCCACGACGACTCGATCCAGATCCTCACAGCGGCGGTGCTCCGCATGCAGGTGATCCGACGCCGGCTGGTGGGCGACGCCGACCGGGAGGCCGAGCTCGCCGAGGTGGAGACGACGCTGCGCCACGCGCTCGAGCGGCTCCGCCACGTGAGCTTCGAGCTCCGCCCGGTCGCGCTGGACCTCGAGGGCCTGGTTCCGGCCATCCGCGTCTATCTCGAGAAGCTCCGGGAGGAGCACGGTGTGCGCTTCGACCTGGTCGACCGCATCGACGTCGACCCCCCGCTCGAGTCGAGGATCATCGCCTACCGGATCGCACAGGAGGCGCTCGCGAACGTCCGCAAGCACGCGGACGCGCGCCGCGTGCACGTCCTCGCCGAGCAGCACGACGGCGGCGTTCGGATCCGGATCCAGGACGACGGGCGAGGCTTCGATCAGTCCACCGGCACGACGGTCCCCGGACACCTCGGGCTCGTGGCGATGCGCGAGCGCGCGGAGCTGGCGGGCGGCTGGTGGAAGCTCAGGAGCGCGCCCGGCGGCGGCACGACCGTGGAGTTCTGGCTCCCCAGGGAGGTGTCCGGGCGCTAGCTCCCGTTCCTCGCGTGGCGTCCCCCGAGGCCGCCACGTGCCCGCACTCCGCCGGGTGGGCGGCACCCCCTCGTCGCCCGCCCGGCGGACCCACCATTCGGTCGGATGAGCAATGCCGCCGCCGGAGGCGCTCCGGCGGCGGCGCTCGTGTGGCGCCCGGCGACTACGCGGTGAAGTACTCCTTGTTCGTGTACAGGGCCCAGATGATGAACGCCGCCATCGCGATGTAGACGATGGAGAAGGCCGTCGACTTCCCGATGGAGATCAGCGCCAGGATGCCGATGATCGCCGCGAGCACGATGCCGAGGCGCTGGCCGCTCGACTTGAGGCCCAGACACTGCACCCCCGCATAGATCGCGAGCGCCCCCACGACCAGGTAGAGGATGGCGACGATCGTGAAGATCGCCGCCAGGCTCCCCAGCGCGAACAGCACGAGCGCCCCGAGGATGGCGAGTCCCCCCAGCACGAACAGCAGGACCGACGCGGCCGTCACGGGCCCCGGGCGGGCCCCCGTGGGCCCGACTGCGGGAGGCGGCGGTGGGTACTGGGCCATGGTTCCTCCTTCCATCCCCCGCCGCGGGCAGCGGGCAGGGGGTGACGTGGGATGTGGTCCGGGGCATCATGCGGACGCCCGATCCGCGAGTCAACAGGTGCGGCCGGCCGGCCGGGCGGCCCCGAATGCGCTCGGCCGCACCGGAGTTCAGCCCAGCAGGGCGAGCACGAGCAGCGCCTGGCCCAGGTGGTACGTCACGATCACGACGAGGTCGCCGTGCCTGGCCGGACGCACGAACCGGCCCCACCCGATCACGGAGTCGCTGACGAAGAACAGCCCGGCGCCGGCGATCGCGAGCGCTGCGTGGGGCGCATCCCAGTCGGGCCGCCCGACCGTCGCGATCGCGCTCACGACCATCGCGCCGATCGCGGCGAGGTACAGGGCCACCGGGACCACGAGGCGATCCCGACCCGAGGCCCGCATCCCCCGCGCCATGCGAAGGAACAGCGGGAGGCCGACGGCCAGCACCATCACGACCCCGGCGAGCGTCGGTCCGATCGGCGGGGCCGTCGGGTTGAACGCCACGACGTACGCCAGGTGGGCCAGCAGGAACGAGGCCAGGCCGGCGAGGAACAGGTCGCGCGGCAGCATCAGGAACACGTCGCCGGCCAGCGACAGCGCCAGGGCGGCGATCGTGCCGGCGACCGTGACCGCCGGGTTCCCGGGCCCGAGCGCGACCGCCGCCGCCATGAGCACGACGATCACCAGCGGCTTCAGGACGAAGCCGGCGCGCGTCGCGTGTCGCGCGACCGCGACCCAGTCGCCGGCGGCGACCACCATCGCCGCACCGACCAGCCAGTCCCCCGTTCGCATCGCGCGCGGAATCTACGCCGCGCGTGATCCGGCGACCGCCGGATCACGAACAAGGTGGCAGCTACGGCGGGCCGGGGACGAAGTCCCCGGCCCGCCTCCATTCACCCCACGTCGAACCGCACCACGCTGTGGGCGTCCCAGTCGGTCACCCACAGGGACCCCCCCGCGACGACCATGCTGGTGGGGAGTCCGACGCCGGCGGCGCCGGTCACCGTTCCGGTCGCGGTGTCGATCCGCAGCACCTCGCCCGTTCCCGCGAGGTCGCGCACCGACAGCCACAGATCGGTCCCGGCGATCGCGCCGGCCAGGATCTCCGAGACGTCGGCCAGCGGGAACACCGCGCGGCGCTCGCCGGTCCTCGAGTCCAGCCCCCAGATCGCGTCCGGCCGGGCGCCCCACAACATGCCGCCGTGCTCCGCAACGGGGATGCCGCCGCCGGCGTCGACGAACGTCGTCCGCGTTCCGGTCCTCGCGTCGAACCGCTCGACGTCGGAGTGCTCGCTCGCCACCCACACCGCGTCGCCGGACGACACGACGCCGATGTGGAAGTGGGAGTCGGCGGACGTCCGAGCCGCACGTTCGACGTGGAGGTCCCGGTCCACGCGCAGGAGGTCGCCGCCCGCGGCGACCGTCCACAGGGCGTCGCCCGCCGCGACGAGATCGCAGCACAGCGGGCCGGTCGGCGTGGTGTCGTCGAGGGTCCCGTCCGCCGGATCGAGGACTCCGATGCGTCGCTCGGGCTTCGGCACCGCGTAGTGCGTGACGAACAGCCGTCCGCCCATCGCCGCGATGCTGCCGGGGTGGCGGCCGACCTCGACCGTGCGGACCTCGCGGTTCGACGCCATGTCCACCTCCGAGACCGCCGTTCCATCGAAGTGCGAGACCCACAGCGAGCCGCCCATGACCGCGAGCCCGGCGGCGGACCGGCCGGTGAGGCGGACGACGGCGACGGGCCGCAGCTCCTCCGGGGTGGGCGACGCGCTCGGGCGGTCGACGGTGGGCTGCGGAGACGCGGCCCGCGACACGGGAACGGACGTCGGAGCCGGCGGCGGACTCGGCCCGGTTCCGTCGACCGACGAACACCCGGCGAGCATCCACCCGACGACCACGATCCCGGCGACCCTGCGCATCCCACTCCCCCCGTTGGAGCGGTTGTACGCACGGGGCGCACGGGGCGGATGTCGCCGCCGGCTCGGTTCACGATCCCCCGGAACGCGGTACAACTGTCGCGGTCCCGCGGTCGTGCCGGCGTAGAGGCTGCGCGAACGCGGGACCACCCAGCCGGCAGCGACGAGGAGGATCGGATCCATGTGCTACGACATCAGCGCGCGTCCACCGCTCCCGCCGATCGCCGGGGGAGCCGGGATGGGCGAGACCCGCGAGCTGGTCCTCGAGGCGGGCGACGGGAACCAGTTCGCCGCGTACTCGGCGACGACGGCGTCGCCCGGAGGGCCCGGGATCGTGGTCATGCCCGACGTCCGAGGGCTCTACCGGTTCTACAAGGAGCTCGCCGAACGGTTCGCCGAGGCCGGCGTGCACGCCACGGCCATCGACTACTTCGGGCGGAGCGCGGGCGTCGCCGAGCGCGACGGTGACTTCGACTACATGCCCCACGTCGCGGAAACGCTCCCCGAGACGATCGCCGCCGACGTCGCGGCCGCCGTGGCGCACCTCCGGTCCACCGAAGGCGGCGGGGCCGAGGCGGTGTTCACGGTGGGGTTCTGCTTCGGGGGGCGCAACTCCTTCAACCAGGCCGCCGCCGGGCACGGGCTGGCCGGCGTGATCGGGTTCTACGGGTTCGTGGCCCGGCGGGACGACGACGACAAGAGCGCCCCGGTCGATCTCGCGAAGGACTACCGGTCGCCGGTGCTCGGCCTGTTCGGCGGCGCCGACCAGCACATCCTGCCGGAGCACGTGGCGGGGTTCCGGGCGGCGCTCGACTCGGCCGGCGTGGGGAACGACGTCGTGACCTACGACGGCGCGCCGCACTCGTTCTTCGACCGCACGGCCCGGGAGCACGCCGACGCGTCGGCCGACGCCTGGCGGCGGATGCTGAAGTTCATCCAGACGAACCGCACCGGCGGCGCACCGGCCCCGTCGTAGCGTGTAGCGAACAAACGGCCTCGCGGGACTGTTCTCCCGAGTGAGGAGGTATTCGATGCGATTCCTGTTCGGTTCCCACAAGACACAGATGGTCACGGCCGAGGACGCGCTGCCGGGTCGCTCGACGTCGATGCCCGTCCCGGAGCGTCACTTCGTCAACGGGCACACGCTGACCCCGCCGTTCCCCGAGGGGATGGAGACGGCGGTGTTCGGGATGGGGTGCTTCTGGGGCGCGGAGCGGATCTTCTGGCGGCTGCCCGGCGTGTACACGACGGCGGTCGGCTACGCGGGCGGGTTCACGCCGAACCCGACCTACGAGGAGGTCTGCACCGGACTGACCGGCCACGCGGAGGTCGTGCTGGTCGTGTTCGACCCCGCGGTGATCTCGTACGAGGAGGTCCTCAAGGCGTTCTGGGAGGGCCACGACCCGACGCAGGGCATGCGGCAGGGCAACGACGTCGGCACGCAGTACCGCAGCGCGATCTACACCAATGGCGAGCTCCAGGCCAAGAGCGCCGAGGCGACGCGTGACGCGTTCCAGGAGGTGCTGTCCAGGGACGGCCACGGGAGGATCACGACCGAGGTCCGGGAGGCTCCGGAGTTCTTCTACGCCGAGGACTACCACCAGCAGTACCTCGGGAAGAACCCCAACGGCTACTGCGGGCTCGGTGGGACGGGCCTGTCCTGTCCGGTCGGCGTCGCGAAGACCGCGGAGTAGCAGCGAAGCGCGGCTCTTCGGTTGCTAGCTGACGCCCGCGGCCAGATAGGCGGGGTGGAGCTCTCCCCATCGCGCCCGTGCGTCGCAGCGCTCACCCCCGGCGAGGTAGGCGGCCAGGTCCTCGACGTGGATCTGGTCGCCCGCGCCGTAGGCGGCGATCTGCTCAAGGGGCACCCCGCGGTCCTCGATGACCAGGATGGTCTGGTCGCCGTCCGGGGTGAGCGTCACCTCGACGACGCCGTCCGGCTGGTCCTCGGACCTGGTCAGCAACAGCAGCCGCCTCGGGGGCTCGCACGCCTCGACGCGAACTGTCCCCTCCCACCCGCTCGCGAAGTAGCGGGCGCGGAACTCGCCGCCCGGACGGAGGTCGCCCTCCACTTCGCCGAGCCAGCGCAGAAGCCGGCCCGGATCGGTCAATGCCGACCACAGGCCGTCGATGTCGGTGTCGAACCGGTCCTCGATTCGGACGATCCCCGTGCCGCCTTCAGCTCGCAGGCTGCCCAGGATTCGGGGCCCCCGAGCTGTGTCGTCGGTCATTGGGTGCTCCTTCCCTCTCGCGTGCCGCAAGCGAAATCGGTGTGCAGGGCCATGGATCTCAGGAGTCGGGGCGGGAGGCGTCGTCGCCCCCGCCGGGTGACGGGGGTTCCCGGCGAGCCTCGTGGCGCGGGCCGCGCCGGACTCCGTGCTCCCGCGGCGGCTTCGGCGGCGGCGGCTCGGGAAGCTTCGTCAGCTCGGTCTCGGGAACGTCATAGCGACGCGAGTACGTCGAGAGGAACGACTGGATCACCGCCGCGATCGGCAGCGCGAAGAACGCCCCGACGAACCCGCCGACGGCCCCGCCCGCCATGGCCGCCCCGAACGCGATCCCCGCGTTGAGCTCCATCGTCTTCTCGCTGATGTGCGGGCTCAGCCAGTAGTTCTCGACGGCCTGGTACACGAGGATCTCGGCGACCACGGCGACGGCGCCGCCCGTTCCCACCGACGCCAGCGTCACGACCACGGGCACGATGCCGGCCAGGTAGGTGCCGACGATGGGGATGAACTCGGCGACGACGCCGGCGAACAGCGCGATGGGCAGCGCGTACGGCGTTCCCACGATCAGCATCACGAGGAGCAGCAGGGCGCCGTTGATGAGCGCGAGCAGCCCGCGCGAGTACAGGTATCCGCCCATCTTCCGGATCGACTCGTCGATCGCGAACAGGACCCGCTGCTGCCGTTCCGCGGGGATCCGGGACAGCAGAGCGCGCCGGACCTGCGGCCCCTGCGCCGTCAGGTAGAACGTGAACAGGGCGATCGTGAAGATGTTGAACACCGCCCCGAGCACCCCGCCGGCGACCCCCACGAGGTCGCCGGCGTGCTCTTTGAGGTAGGCGTTGATGTTGGACGCCGCCGACGACGACCCCGCCCGGCCGGACGACGAGACCAGCGTCGAATGGAAGTGGTCCCGCCAGAACCCGTTGAGCTGATCGATCCAGTGCGGGATCGACCGGACGATCCCATTCACGCCGTTCGCCAGCACCGGGATCATGAGCACGATCAGCAGCGCGAATCCGACGAACGTCGCCGCGAGGATGGCGCCCGTCGCGCTCCCGCGGCGCCATCCGCGCCGTTCGTGCAGCCACAGCACGCCGGGCTCGAGGGCGAACGCCAGCAGCTGGGACACGATGAGGATCCGGATCAGGTCCCGGGCCTGGTTCGCGAACCACAGCCCCGCGAGCGTCAGCAGCACGACGCCGACGACGGTCCACGCTCCGCGGCGGACGGCGGTCCCGACCCACGGCGGCGGTTCCGATCCCGCCGCTGTCCGGTCGTCCCTGGCCGACATGGGTCACCTCCCCGGAATCGAGCGCACTCGAAGCGGGGTGCCCGATCCCCCCGCACCCACGGGCAGGCGGGCCGAGCCTAGCATCGGGCTTTCGGGCCGTGCTCAGCCGGCGGGTGGTGATCCGGCGTCAGCCGGTGAAGCCCCAGAAGAGCATCGAGCTGGGGTCGTCGGGGTCCACCCGAACCTTGATCGACGCGCCGGGCACCACGCCGGCCATGATGCTGTCGACCATGTACTGCGTGAACGAGGCCTGGTAGGGCTGGCCGCCCGGCGGGTTCACCGTGACGCCGAACGCGATCTCCTTGCCCCCGCCGAAGTCCACCTTGCCGGTCGGTTGCAGGGAGTCGATCGTCGCGGGCATCTCGACCCCGGACTGGTTCAGCTTCATCGCGCGGGCCTGGAGCGCGGCCGTCTCCTCGATGCTCGGGGCGGCGCCGGCGCCTGCGCCGGGCATCTGCACGCCCATGCGTGCTGCGGCCTCCTGAGCCTGACGCATCATCTCCTCGTAGTTCGCCATCGAACGCTCCCTTCCCTGGATCCGGTCGAACGGACGTCCGTTCAGGCGTCCTCGTTGCAGACGAACCCGCCGATCAGCTTGTGCTTCCCGCAGCGGGCATGCACGGTGCGGCCACACTTCTTGCAGACCTTGCTCTCGCCCTCGGCGAGCGGGGTGAGACAGATCGGACAGGGGGGCGCCTTCGCGCAGTTGTCGCAGATGAACACCGGGAACTGCCCGCTTCCGCAGCCGGGATGGACGTTCTTGTGGCACGTGCTGCACCGGCGCGTGTCGAACGCCGGCAGCGCCTGCATGCACACTGGGCAGGTTCCGGTTCCCATGAGCTCGCGAATCCTATCGGCTCGGTGACCGCCGCCCTTCAGGTTTCCCGGTGATGCGTCAGAACGACCCGCCGCCCGGGCGGTACTCGCTGATCGACTGCACCACGCTGACGAGGGCGCCCTGCGCGGCGTTCGCCGACTGGAACCGCGACCGCGGCCCGTAGACGAACGCGACGAACACCGCGCGGTCCTTCGCGTCGATGCCGGCGAGCCCCTCCACCGCGCCGCCGCCCGAGTACGCGAACACCTGCTCCGTCGACCCGTCCAGCCCCTGGAACGGCTGGTGCTGCGCCGGCCCCTGCGCCGTCGGCGTCGACGGGAACAGCCCCGCGCCCTGCGCGGACGTCGTCAGCAGCTGCTCGGCGATCTGCGCGGGCGATTCCCCCTGCACGGACGCCGGGAGCGTCGTCAGGTTGTAGCGGAACAGCCACACGCCCTGCGAGCGGTCGGCGCTCTGGACGCCGTCCCGGAACCCCGGCAGCGACGAGTCCGAGAGCGTCCAGTCCGGCGGGTGACACACCTCGAGGTTCACCGAGCGGTCGGTGAACGGCACCAGGGAGCCGAACTCCGCCGGCGACTCCGCCGTGCCCGCCAGGTGGCCGTTGACGTAGAGCTCGACGCGGTACTCGGCCGTCCCCAGGCACCGCGCCGGGATCGACTGGCTGACGAGGTTCCGGCCCGAGTACCCCGGCACGCCCGGCTCGGCGGAGGGATCGACGACCCCAGACACCTCCGGCATCCCCACCCACGCCGACCCGTTCTGGCGGAAGTACCACTCGGCCGACAGGGCGTCGGTGGCCGGGTCGTAGCCCGAGTTGGAGCCGGTCAGCCAGAACAGCGTCGTCGGCGACAGCTGGACCTTCAACCCGGAGAACGTCGCGTCGCCGGAGGGGGCGACCGGCTGCTGCGCGGCGAACGATCCCACGACGAACGCCTTCAGCTTGGCGACCTCGTCCGCCAGCGACGGCTTCGCCGCGAGGACCGCCTCGAGGTCGGACAGCGCTCCCGACACCCAGACCTGCTGGAACGCCGGCGAGCTCCGCGGCGTCGTCGAGCCGGCGTGGAGGTACAGGACGGACTTCATGGCGTCCGTGTAGGCCCCCTCGGCCTCCGGGATGTCGCCCTCGCCGAGGAGCGAGGCCGCCAGCGTGAACCGCGGCACGGGGTCGTCGGGCACCTCCGTGATGGCCTGTCGCGACGTGGCCACCGCCTGCGCGAACGCGTCGGGCCGGTCATGGAGCCCGAGCGAGAACTCGGCGCCGCCCAGTTGTTCCAGCGACAGCCCGTTGTCGAAGCCGTTCGCCTGCGCGGTCTCGAGGTCGGACTGCACCCGCTCGAGCTTGTCGACGGGGATGAGCGTGGCCTCGACCTGCGAGGCGCTCCCGAACAGCGTCGCGTTCGCCCGCCCCAGGTACGCCCGCGAGAAGCCCGGCCATGCGTCGATGGCGCTGGTGAAGTGGTCGATGGCGACGCTCGCCCCCGCCGAGTCGGTCGCGGTCTCCAGGGCGACCTCGCCCTCGGCGTACTGGACGGCGGCCTCGTGCGGGACCGTCGCCGGCCGCGCCAGCGTCACCTGCACCGCCCATGCGACGCCGACCACCAGCAGCCCGACGCCGACGTACGCGAACAGCCGAAGCACCTGGTTGGGCAGCGCCAGCGCGAAGCCCAACAGGAACAGCGCGACCGCGAACAGCGTGAGGATGGCGGTGTACCTCGCCGCGCTCGACTCCCACGCCGAGTTCGTCGCGTTGGCTGCGTCCTGCGCGGCCTGTTCCTCCAGGGCGGCCTGCGTGGAGCGGGAGAAGAAGTGCCGCGGGAAGTCCGGGTCGTTCTGGGGCCCGTCCTGGCTGTTGGGCGACAGCGGGGTGAGCCGCTGGGTGCTGTCGCCGAGGTGGTTCCAGAGGGCCTCCTCGGTCTGGTAGGCGGCCTTCGCCTCGCCGGCCACGAACTGGCTCTGCTGCAACGCGTTCCCGGCCCGGCCCCGCTGGTCCTGCGCCTGCAGGAAGAGCTCGTACTGGACCTGCGCGTTCTGCTGGGACGACAGCAGCTTCGACATCGTGAGCGTCGCGAGTCGCTGGGCCTCCTGGCCGGCGTCGTTGCTCTTGCGGTTGGCCTGGACCTGGAGGTATCCGACGGCGGCGATGGCGAGCGACACCAGCACGATCGCCACGGTGATGTGGCGCGTCAGGGGGTGGTGGTCGTCCTCCTTCGCCTCCGCGCGCCGGGGCTCCGGCGACGGCGCATCCCCGGTGTGCTCGGTCACAGCAGCACCACCAGCCACAGCACGAGCCCCAGGATCAGCACGCCCGTCCCCGCCACCAGGAACGCGTGCCGGCTCCGTGTCCGGGCCACCTGTGCGAGCGTGAGGAAGAACAGCGCCGCCACGAGGACGAACCCGACGCCGACGACGTGGCCGGACTTCGTGTGCTCCCTCGCCGCCTCGGCCTGGATCTGCTCGGGATGGAGCTGCTGGTAGACGACGTACTGGCCGAGCAGGTTGTTCAGCGCCTGCCGCCGGTCGTAGGTCACGGTGCCGTCGGAGGAGATCCGGGGGGTGTTGGCGAAGAACAGCGCGCCGGTGTTGCGGGCGAGCGACGCCTGCCCCTGGGCCTCGGATGCGAGCTGCGCCGCGAGTGCCGGGTACCTCCCCGCCAGCGCCTTGGCCCGCTGCTCGAAGAACCGCTCGGCCTGGATCTCCTGCTGGAACGTCCCGACGCGCCGGAGCTCCTCGGCGATGTCCGCCCGGCCACTGGTGAGGATCTGCTGGACCTCGAGGAACTGCTGCTGGGCGAGCTGGTCGAGGTCGGATGCCCTGGTCGACGAGACCGAGGCCGACCACGCGACGCCGGCCCCGGCCAGCGAGGCCACCACGATCAACAGCGCGACGACCAGCTTGTAGCGCGACGACGGGCCGCGGGGCGCGGGCGTGGAGTCGCCATCGGTCGACGGCGGCAGGGCTCCCTCGGGGGGCGGAGGGGATTCGTGGATGTGGTCCTCCGGGGCGTCGCCCGGTGTGTGGCTCGCGTCCATGTTCGCCTCGATCGGGGGAGTCCGGGGCGACCGTGGACGGCCGCGGCGGGGAGCCTAGTGACCTCCCACTGAGCTTGTAAAGGCACCGAGGAGGTACATCGGCACGCCGGTCGGCGACCCGTAGCGGCGGCGTCAGCCGAGGACGTTCACCGCGCGGCCGACGACCATCACCACGATCGAGATCGCCGCCAGCGCCTCGAGCATCATCAACAGCTTGGCCCGGGAGGTGAGCGGCAGGGTGTCCGTCGGGCTGAACGCGGTGGAGTCCGTGAACGACAGGAACAGGTAGTCGACGAACGTCGGCACCCAGTCCTGCTGGCCGATCTCGTGGGTTCCCATCTGGGGGAACAGGAAGTCCGGCCGGCCGTCCCCCGGCTGCCCTCGCACCGCCGGCCCGCCCCGGTCGAGCTCCCAGTACAGGAGCCCGAACCCGACCACCGTGTTGAGCCACAGTACGGCGCCCGAGCGGATGAGCGGGCCACCGGTCTTCAGCTCACCGGCGATGACGCCCCGGACGAGCAGGATCAGGGAGGCCCCCACCCCGGCCAGCACGATGCCCAACAGGATCAGGGACGCCATCCGGGCGACGCGCTGTTCCTCCGAATCGCGACGGGGCGCCACGATCGTCAGCGGGATGACCACGACGGCCTCGAGCGCCGGGATCAGCCACCGCGGCCCGAAGGAGATCGATTCGGGGAGCAGGAAGTAGAGCAGGAGCGCCGCACCGACCGCCAGGCTGGCCGGCCACCGCGGCTCCCCGGGCTTGCGCGTGGCCGAACCGCCGCTCATGGACGCCATTCTCCACGGCGGGTCGCCCCCGACGCGCGCCATCTATGCTCGGCGGCCATGGAACTCCGCCGCACCGTGAAGGACCTCACCCCCCACAGGGCGCTCGCCTGGTACCGGCGCCGCCGCGAGCTGCGCATCTACTTCAACGAGCTCGGCGACAACCTGTGGCTCCAGCGCCTGCAGACGCTCGACGCCCAGCGGACCGGGAAGCCGGTGCCGGCGGAGGAGGCCGGCGGGGATGCGACGGGGCAGCCGGCCGCCTGGGCCATCCACGACCTCGTCGAGCGCAACGACATCGTGCTGAAGGCGATGGAACGCAGGATCGAGGCGCTCACGGCCCGGCACGGCCAGCAGATCCGCAACCTCCGCGACGACGTCGCCGCCCTCCGGGAACAGCTCGACGCCCTCCGCGAGCGGCTCGACGCCCCGGCGCCGGGCGCCGCCGCTCCCGCCGAATAGCCTCGCCGTGCGCATCGCCTGGTTCAGCCCCATGCCGCCGCTCGCCTCGGGCATCGGCGAGTACTCGGCGCAGCTCCTGCCGTACGTCGCCGAGGAGGTGGAGGTCACGGTCGTGTCGCCGGCGCCGGGCATGTTCCGATCGATCCACACGCCGCCCGGGATCGCCTGGACCAGACCGGGCGCGTGGATGGCCGCGCCGCAGGGCGACGAGGTTCCCGTGTACCACCTCGGGAACAACGCCTTCCACCGGTACTGCTACGAGGCGGCGCTCCGCCGGCCGGGGGTGTCGGTGTTCCACGACCTCGTGCTCCACCACATGCTCGCCGACGTCCTGGTCGAGCGGGGGAGCAACTGGGAGCGCTACGAGCGGATCCTTCGCGAGGAGTACGGCGAGGACGGGACGCGCCTCGCGGGCCTCCGGCGGCGGCACATGGCCACCGACTTCGAGAAGTTCCTGTTCCCGCTGTTCGCCCACGTCGCCCGGCGGTCGCGCGCGGTCGTCGTGCACAGCGAGGAGATGCACGACCGCATGGCCCAGGAGATCTCGGACGTCCCGATCACGGTGATCCCCCACTTCGCGCCGCCCCGCCCGAACGAGCTGGCCACGATGACCAGGGAATCGGCCCGGCGGACGCTGCGGCTGCCGGTGGGCGTCCCGATCGTCGGGTTCCTCGGCTACGTCACGCTGCCCAAGCAGCCCGAGGCCGTGATCGACGGGTTCGCGGCGCTGGCGCGGGAACGCCCCGACGCGGGTCTGATGCTGGTGGGCAAGGATCACACCAACGGACGGCTGACCACGTGGACGGACCGGCCCGAGCTCCGGGGGAAGGTCCGCGTGACGGGGTTCGTCGACCTGATCGAGTTCTACCGGTACCTGCTCGCCGTCGACGTCGTGGTCAACCTCCGGTACCCGACGGTCGTGGAGTCCTCCGGGACGAACGCCCGCGCGCTCGCCGAGGGCGTCCCGCTCGTGGTCAGCAACGTCGGGGCGTTCGCCGAGCTCCCCGACGACGCGGTGTGCAAGGTCGAGGTCGACGGCGACCAGGGCGACGCCGTCGGACGGCACCTGGTGCGGCTGTTCGCGGACGACGGGTTCCGGAGATCGCTGGTGGCCCGGGGGCGGGCGTACGCAGAGCGCCACCTCGACCCGTCGACGATCGGCCACGCGTACGTCGAGACCGCCCGCGACGCCGGCGTCGCGCCCTCGCGGGCCTGAACGGCTAGGACGAACGGACCGGCTCCGCCTCGGCCGGCACCGCGGCCGGAAGCCGCACCCGGACCTCGAGGCCGCCGGTCGGTGGCGCCGTCGCGTCGACCGAGCCGCCGTGCGCGTGGGCCACCGCCCGGACGATCGCCAGGCCGAGCCCGACGCCGCGATCGGACCGCACCCGGTCCCGGTCGCCCCGGCGGAAGGGTTCGAACAACGCCTCCACGTCGCCGATCGGGTTCCCGTCGCCGCTGTTGGTGACCACCAGTGCGACGTCCGACCCGGTCGTCACCAGGACCCACCCGCCGGGACGGTCGTAACGGATGGCATTCTCCACGAGGTTCTCGATCAGGCGCTCCAGCAGGACCTCGTCGCCGCGCACCAACGCCGGCGCCAGCGACCGGTCCAGGCGGACCCCCTTGCCGTCCGCCTCGCCCTCCAGCCGGCCGAGGACGCGCGCCGCCAGCGTCCGCAGGTCGACCTCGGGACCCGCGATCGACGGTCCCTCCGCGCGCGCCAGCAGCAGCAGGCTGTCGATGAGGCGTTCGCTCCGCTCGGTCGCCCGGCGGACGACGTCGACCATGGCCTCGTACTCCTCG
The DNA here is from genome assembly GCA_036557505.1 of Actinomycetota bacterium. GTDB lineage: Bacteria > Actinomycetota > UBA4738 > UBA4738 > JACQTL01 > DATBHM01. The sequence continues at coordinate 23,325 of DATBHM010000217.1, forward strand.
CGCGTGGGGTCGGGGTTCGCCAGCGTGACGTCGATCTCGGCCCGGATGATCGACAGCGGGGTCCGTAGCTCGTGGGACGCGTTGGCGACGAACCGGCGCTGTCCGTCGAACGCGGCGTCGAGCCGCGCGAGCATCTCGTCGAACGTGTCCGCGAGCTCCTTCAGCTCGTCCTTCGGCCCCTGGAGGTCGATCCGTTCGTGCAGCGTGGTCTCCGAGAGGCGACGCGCCGTTCCGGTGATCGTCTTGAGCGGCCGGAGCGCCCGACCGGCCACCAGCCAGCCCAGGCCGAAGCACAGCACGGCCATGCCGACGAAGGCCAGGATCGACTGGACGAGCAGCGAATGCAGGGCGTCGCTCCGGAGGCCGGCGGCCGCCTCCCGGAGCAGCGTCTCGAGCCGCCGGTAGGCCGACAGCGGCGGCGCCGGGAACGAGAACAGCGAGTGACCCAGACGGATCTCGATCCGCTGCTGCAGCACGGCCGGCTGGACCGAAAGGCTCCGCCGGACCAGCAGGTAGTTCGCCACCAGCAGCACGGCGCCGACGGCCAGGAACACCCCGCCGTACAGCAGGGTGAGCCGCAGCCGGACGGTCGGACGGAACCGCGAGCGCCGGGGCGCTCCGTCGGAATCGCTCACAGCCGGTACCCCGAGCCGATGACCGTCTCGATGACGGGAGGCTCACCGAGCTTCTTTCGGAGGTTCATCACGGTCACCCGCACGACGTTCGTGAACGGGTCGGTGTTCTCGTCCCACACGCGCTCGAGGATCTGCTCGGCGCTCACGACGGTGCCGTCGGCCTCCATCAGTGTCTCCAGGACCGCGAACTCCTTGCGGGCGAGGTTCATGCGACGATCCCCGCGCGTGACCGTGCGCGCTGCGGCGTCGAGGACCAGGTCGCCGCGGCGCAGGACCGGTGGGCGGGCGGCGCCGGTCCGCCGGGCGAGCGCGCGCACGCGGGCCACGAGCTCGGGAAAGGCGAACGGCTTCCCCATGTAGTCGTCCGCGCCGAGGGCGAGCCCGTCGACCAGGTCGTCGGTCCCGCCGGCGGCGGTGAGCATGAGCACACGGGGCGGCTCGTTCCGAACCACGATCGCCCGGCAGACGTCGTCACCGTGGACGATGGGCAGGTCCCGGTCGAGCACCACCACGTCGTACGCATTCATGTCGAGCTTGGTGAGGGCCGCCTGGCCATCGCCGGCGACGTCGACCGCCATGCCCTCCCGCCGGAGCCCCCTGGCGACGGCGTCGGCCAGGAGCTCCTCGTCTTCCACGACCAGCACTCGCACCGGGGTCCGCTCCCCTACCCTTCGGACGCAGGCTCAGGGTACCGGGCCGCACGCGAACCGGTGCCCCCGGTGCTGGCGATGAGCGATCGCATCGAGCATGCTCCGCTCCGAACCGGAGAGCCGATGCTGACCCTCGTCATCGAGTGTGCGGTGCTCGGGATCGCCCTCACCGCGGCGAGCCCCATCGCGATCATGGGAGTGCTCGTCATGATGCCGTCGATGCCCCATGGCCGTCGGAGCGCGGTGGCGTTCGTGGCCGGCTGGGCATCGGCGCTGCTCGCGATCGGGCTGATCGGACTGATCGGCCCCAGCGGCGTCGACTTCGGGAAGGGGTCGACGGCATCGACCGTGACCGCCGGCGTCCAGCTCGGCTTGGGGATCGCGAGCCTGGGCTACGCCGTCGTCCGCTATCGGCGGATCCGCGCGCACGGCAGCCCGCCGCCTCCCAAGTGGCTCGAACGGGCCGGGCACGTCCCACCGCCTGCGGCGTTCGGCATGGGAGCGTTCCTGCCCTACTACGTCGTGGCGCTGGCCTGCGTCGGCGAGATCCTCCTGGCCAACGTCGGCCTGGGCGCGGGCCTGGCGGCCTACCTGGTGTTCCTGGCCTTCACGACGGGTCTGCTGGCGTCGCCGCTGGTCGTGGTCGCCATGTCCAAGGAACGCGCGCCCGAGCGGCTCGCCTCCATGGGCGCCTGGCTTGACCGGAACAGTGGCATGCTCATCACCATCCTGGTGGCGACGATCGGGCTCCTGCTCGCGGCGCGAGGGCTGCACGGTCTGCTGAGCTCCTGAGCGCTGCTTACGGTGATCTTATGCACGAACCGATTGGATGCGGTCGCTCGATCGCCCGCAGTCGTCCGCCTGGAACGAGAAGGAACATGCGCCGTGGCCGGACCGGTGTTGCCGCCTGCATCTGCGCGGTTGCTCTGTTGTGCGTTGGTTGCGGTGGGTCCACGAACGGCGGCGGCACGGTCGTGTGCGACGGGACGCCGCTCAGCCCGGACGCCATCCGGCTCCCGGCCGACTTTCCGATCCCTGACGCGGCCGTGCTGATCACCGCCAGCAAGGCCGGTCCGTCGCAGGTGGTCGACGGCTATTACCGGGGAGACCTGCAGGAGGCCTACCACGGCTGGAAGGACGCCTTCGAGACCGCCGGCTACACGGTGATCTTCGACGAGATCGAGGTGACCGACTCCGAGGTCGCCTATCAGTCCGGGGACGGGCGCTCGATCGGACAGGTGTCGCTCCGGACCGACTGCATCGAGGACGGCCGCACGAGCGTCCACATCACCAACCGCCCCACCTGACGGCGTGGCGTGGTACGCCGGGCCCGGAAGCGGACGCCCGGGCCCGGCGGCCGCGCCTCGCGGTCAGGTGGGGTGCTCGTCCGGTTCCCCCGTCCCTCCGGGATACGCTTGTGTGTCGCCGGCCGGTCCGGACTGAGAGGAACGCCATGACCGCCATCGCCGTCATCGGGTCGGGGAACATCGGGGGGACGCTCGCCCGGAAATGGGCGGCCGCGAATCACGACGTCACGATCGGCGCCCGTGATCCGGCCACGGCGACGGAGCTGGCGGAGCGGATCGGCGCGCGGGCCGTGTCCGTCGAGGACGCGGTCGCGGCCGGCGAGGTGGTGCTGTTCGCCATCCCCGGGGCGGCGATGGCCTCGACGCTCGAGGCCGTCGGCGGCGCCCTCCACGGAAAGATCGCGATCGACGCGGCGAACAACATCCGGGAGGCGACGACCAACAACGCCGCCGCGTTCGAGTCCCACGCGCCCGGCGCCCGGTACGTGCGGGCGTTCAACACGCTCGGATGGGAGCTGTTCGACGACCCGACCGTGGACGGCGTCCAGGTCGACCTGTTCTTCTGCGGGCCGGACGGCGAACCGCGGGCGACCGTCGAGGCCCTGATCGCGGACGCGGGGCTCCGTCCAGTCTGGGTCGGGGGGCCGGAGGAGGTCGACGTCGTCGACGCCCTGCTTCGCCTGTGGATCACGCTGGTGATGAAGCGACAGCTGGGCCGGCGGCTGGCGTTCAAGATGATCCGGGACTGAGGCGGGCGGGGCGCCGTCAAACTGTGCGCCGCATGCCTGGTCGATCCATCCCCGAGCGGTATGTGCTCCTGTGCCTGCGCG
>DATBHM010000218.1:0-4017 GCA_036557505.1 Actinomycetota bacterium
CTGTCCCTCGCCAAGCAGGCGATGTCGAAGTCGAAGTACGACACCAACCACGACGGCATGTGTGACGCGTCGGTCTGCAAGAACGTCATCTTCCTCAACCGGACGACGCCTCCGCAGTCCAACATGACGCCGGAGATCCAGAATGACCTGTCGTCCATCGGTATCCAGCTGAAGGTCCGCGAGCTGGACACGGGCACGTGCTACACCACGATCCAGACGGTGAAGAACCTGGTCCCGATCTCGGCCTGCCCGGGCTGGGGCAAGGACTACGCCGACCCGTCGACGTTCGCGGTGTTGTTCGACTCGAGCGGCATCAACTGCGAGGGTCAGATCGACTACTCCGAGCTCGGCATGACTGCCGACAAGGCGAAGGAGTGCGGGCCGGCCGTGGTGGCCGCGTACAACCAGTTCAAGGACGAGAACCCGAACGTGGACTCGGACATCGCCAAGTGCAACGCGCTCTCGGGCGACGACCGGACCAACTGCTGGATCCAGTTCGACAAGGACCTGATGACCAAGGTCGTCCCGTGGGTCCCGTACCTGTGGGGCAACAACTTCACGGTCATCAGCCCGACGGTCACCGAGTACACCTTCGATCAGTTCTCCGGAACGATCTCCTGGTGTCACATCGCGGTGAACAACGGGATCGACGACCCCACCTCGCTCGAGTAGTGGGCACGGTTCAGGGACGGGGGGACCGCCGGGCGACCGGTGGTCCCCCCGGACCCAACCGCGATGCCCATGACCTACGTACCTTCCGTCGAGTGGGAGTGCATCGGGTCGTCACCGTGGCGCAGGAGGGCGCGGTCCTGCTGGACGTGGCCATCCCGGTGCACGTGTTCGACTACCAGGGCGACGGGCGGTACCGACACCGCCTGGCGGGAACGGAGGAGGGCAGCGTCCGGTCCTCGACGGGCGTCCGCATCGCGACGCAGGGGGGCCTGCACCTGCTCCGGTCCGCCGACACCATCGTGGTCCCGGGGTACGTCGGCGTCGAGCGCCGTCCGCCGGAACCGCTGCTCCACGCGCTCCGAGGTGCGGCCCGCCGGGGCGCCCGGATCGTCTCGATCTGTACCGGGGCCTTCACGCTGGCGTGGGCGGGGTTGCTCGACGGGCGACGGGTGACCACCCACTGGGCGGCGTGTCACGACCTGGCACGGATGTTCCCGCTCGTCGAGGTCGACCCCAGCGTGCTGTACATCGACGACGGAGACGTGCTGACCAGCGGTGGTGTGGCGGCCGGACTCGACCTGTGCCTTCACGTGGTGCGCACCGATCACGGAGCCGCCGTCGCCACGGAGATCGCCCGCCGCATGGTGGTCGCTCCCCATCGCGACGGTGCGCAGGCGCAATTCATCCTCCAGCCGGTTCGGGAGCCCGATCACGGGAGCTCCGTGGCGTCGACCATGGCGTGGGCCATGGACCACCTGAGCGAGCGGCTGGACCTCGGCCGCCTGGCTTCGGTTGCCAGCATGTCGGTTCGGACCCTCAGCCGTCGCTTCCGTGAGGAGAGCGGCACGACGCCGCTGCAGTGGGTGCTCTCCCAACGCGTCGCCCGCGCCCAGGAGCTGCTCGAGACGACGACGCTGACGATCGACTCGATCGCCCACCGGTGCGGATTTCGGGATGCCCCGACCCTCCGCCGCCATTTCGTGTCCCGCGTGGGAACGAGCCCCAACGCGTACCGGGAGGCGTTCGGACCAGGATCGCCCGAGCACGGCCGGCGTCGAGCCTCCTGAGACCGCTGCACCCTGGATCGGGTGCTACCTTCGTGGCCACCATGGAGGAACTCCAGATCTCCGAGGCAGCGCGCCGGCGAATCCATCAGGTGACGGCGTTCCTCGTGGCTGGCGCGGTCATCGGAGGAGCGGCCTGGTACGAGCTGGCCACGCGCCGGTGGTGGGAACAGGCCCGGCCGTTCACCCCCTGGTACCTCGGACGCTACTGGCACGAGGTCGAGATGCGGGGAAGGAACGCCCGCCGGGCGCTGCACGACGCGAGGGTCGCGGCGCACGACGTCTCTTCGGCCGCCCGACGTTCCCGGTAGGAGCAGCCTCCACCGGGGTCGCCCGGGATCGCTCCCTTGACAATCCCCGGCCGGCCTCCTAGCTTTATCTAGTCTCCTAGATGATTAGAGGGATCAAGCGATGATCGCGTACCGGCTCGACACCCGCTCCGGGCTCGCCCCGTACATGCAGATCGTCCAGCAGACGAGGGACGCACTGCGGCTCGGGCTGCTGCATGCCGGCGACCGGCTCCCCACCGTGAAGGAGGTGGTGGCGTCGATCGCGATCAACCCGAACACGGTGCTCAAGGCCTACCGCGAGCTCGAACACGAGGGCCTCGTCGAGGGCCGACCCGGGATCGGCACCTTCGTGCTGAAGACCCTGGGCGGCCCCCACACCGACCACCCCCGGCTCCGCCGGCGCCTCGAACGATGGCTGACGGAGGCTCGGGGCGCGGGCCTCGACGACGAGAGCATCTCTGCCCTGTTCGGCGCGACGCTCAGGGAGTCGCTGCAGCAGGAGGACATCGCGTGACCGCCGCCATCGAGACCACCGGGCTGTCGAAGCGGTACGGCCGCACCTGGGCGCTGCGGGACTGCTCGCTCAGCGTCCCCTCGGGCAGGATCGTTGCGCTCGTCGGGCCCAACGGCGCCGGCAAGACCACGCTGCTCCACCTCGCAGTCGGCCTGCTCGAGCCGACCGACGGGACGGTCCGCACACTGGGGTCGCCGCCCCGGGAGCACGCGGACGTCCTCGCGCGCGTCGGGTTCGTCGCCCAGGACGCCCCGCTGTACCCGGGGTTCCGGGTGCGGGACATGCTGGCGCTCGGCCGGCACCTCAACCCGCGGTGGGACGCCGAGCTCGCCCTCGACAGGATCCGCCGGCACGACATCGATCTCCGCCAGCGGGCCGGCACGCTCTCGGGGGGACAGCGAGCCCAGGTGGCCCTGGCGCTCGCCGTGGCGAAGCGCCCCGACCTGCTCGTGCTCGACGAGCCGCTCGCGAGCCTCGACCCCCTGGCCCGGCGGGAGTTCCTCGCCTCCCTGATGGAGGCGGCCGCGGAGAGCGAGATCACGGTGCTGTTGTCCTCCCACCTCGTCATGGACATGGAGCGGGTGTGCGACTACCTGATCGTGCTGTCGGCCGCACGGGTGCAGGTGCTGGGCGATGTCGATGAGCTGCTCGCGACCCACCGGACGCTCATCGGTGCACGCACCGGCCACGACGAGGTCGCCGGGGCCACCGTGATCTCCGCGGATCACACCGAGCGGCAGTCGACGCTGTTCGTCCGGCTCGACGGGCGGGTCGTGGACCCGAGGTGGACGGCGCACGAGGTCTCGCTCGAGGACCTCGTGCTCGCCTACCTTGCCCACCCCGCCTCGAGCGCATTGCCGGGCCCGGCCGCCGGGCCTCGGCGCCGGATGGAGGTGGGGGCATGATCTGGCTGGCCTGGCGGCAACACCGCCAGCAGGCGCTGGCCGGCGCGATCGCGCTCGGCCTGGTCGCCGCGTTCCTGCTCGTGACGCACGCGGGGTTCGCGAACACCTTCCGATCGAGCGGACTCTCGAGCTGCCTGGCCGCGCCGGGCCGCGACTGCGGCCAGCTCGCCGATCAGTTCGACCAGCAGTACCGGGGCCTCCAGTTCGTCATCCCCCTGTTCCTCACCGTGCCGCTCCTGATCGGGCTGTTCTGGGGGGCGCCGCTGGTGGCCCGGGAGCTCGAGCAGGGGACGCAGCGGCTGGTCTGGACGCAGAGCGTCACCCGGCGGCGATGGTTCTCGACGAAGGTCCTACTGCAGGCGGGCACCGCGGCGGCCGGGGTGGCCGCGCTCGCTGCGCTCGTGACGTGGTGGAGCGGCATCTTCCTCCGGATCCACGAGGACCGGTTCGACCCCGGCATCTTCGACATCCGGGGCATCGTTCCGGTCGCGTACGTGCTGTTCGCCGTGGCGCTCGGCGTGCTCATGGGCACGCTCGTCCGACGGACGCTCCCGGCGATGGCGGCGACGCTC
>DATBHM010000219.1:0-9557 GCA_036557505.1 Actinomycetota bacterium
AGGAACCGAGCACCTTGTGGGTCCAGACGTAGAGCGAGCCCTCCTCCGGGAACATCCGTCCGAGCTGCGCGGTGACGAACGCGCCGGTGATGAGGAAGGTCCCGAACGCCAGGATCCAGAAGATGTACACCGACGGCCCGGCGAACTGCAGTCCCGCCGAGTTGTTGATGAACAGGACGATCGCCACGAACACGACCACGAGGTCGAACGGCCCGAGGGTCCTCGCGACAAGGGCAGGCGCCACCTTCTCCGAGACCATGGCCCGCTCATGGAACGCGGCCTGCATGTCGGCTTCCGCCATGCCTCACCCCTTCCTCAGGAGCGAAGTCCCCTCGTCGCGGACCGGAGGGGCGTCACCCCACAGCCGATCAATCGCGAGCAATGTAAGGCCACCCACGCCTCCATGCAAAACGGAAAACGCGCCCGACCGGCTCAGCCAACGTCGGCCCGGACCGCGGGAATGACGCGCTCGGCGAACAGCCGGGCCGAGCTGCGCATCGTCTCGACGTCCATCCCGGGGTAGTACAGGCGTGCCACGAAGTGCAGTCCGGGGCCCGCCGCACCGGCCAGCTCCACGATCCGCGCGGCCACGTCGTCCGGCGTGCCGCACAACGTGAGCGCCCGCAGCGAGGCCTCATCGGCCGGTTGGAGCGGAGGGGGGGAGGCCGGCGGTCGGCTCGGCGGGCGGTCCGGATCCATGGCGTCGTACTTCCACTCGACGTAGCGGACGTGGGCTCGGGCCGTCTCCCAGGCGCGTTCGGCGTCCTCGCCGACGAACACCGGCCAGTGGCCGGCGACCTCCACGTCAGTGCCGGGCCTGCCGGCCCGCTGCAGCTCGTCCGTGAGCCAGCCGACCGCCCTCCGCAGCCGGTTCGGCTCCGGGCGGTTCGCCATCCAGCCGTCCGCGATCCTGGCCGCCCTCCGTACGGCCGGCTCGCGGATCGCGCCCAGCCAGATCGGTGGGCCGCCCGGCCGGGACGGCTTGGGCGTGACCTCGCGGCCATCGACGTCGCCGTCGCCCCAGGCCCGCCGGCAGGTCTCGACCGCGAGCTCCGTCCGGCGGGCCCGGTCCCGCATGGAGGCGCCGAACGCCTCGAGCTCCCAGGGGAGCCACCCGTGCCCGAGCCCCAGGACGAACCGACCCTCCGAGATCAGGTCGACGACCGCCGCGTCCTCGGCCAGGCGGACCGGGTGGTGCATCGGCGCGAGCACGAGCCCGGTGCCGATCGAGATGGTCGAGGTCCGGGCCGCGATCGCCGCCGACAGCGGGAGCAACGACGGCGAATAGCCGTCGTCCCAGAAATGGTGCTCGCTCGTCCACACCGAGTCGAACCCGATGTCCTCGGCGTGCCGCGCCAGGTCGAGCGCCTCGCGGTACAGGTCGGCGTCCGTCCGGGGGTCGCCGGGGTACCGCTGGCAGGTGATCAGTCCGTAGCCGAACCGCACGGGGCTATCATCGCCCCGGGCCCGCCTGAGCTGCATCGCGCGTTGGGAGGGATCAGGAGATGTCCATCGAACTGCTGGTCATGGGGGGCGACCGCCGGGAGGCGACTTCGGGGCAGACGTTCCAGGTCGTGGAACCGGGAACCGGCGAGCCGATGGCGGAGGTCGCCGAGGCCGGCCCCGAGGACGCCCATCGGGCGGTCGACACGGCCCTCCGGGCGTTCGAGGAGGGGTCATGGCCGCGCACGTCGGCCACCGAGCGGGGGCGGGTGCTGCTGCGGGCCTCCGCGATCGTGCGGGAGCGGCTGGAGGACCTCGCGCGCGTCGAGGCACGGAACGCCGGCAAGCCCATCGGCGACGCCCGCGACGAGCTCGGCCTGGTCGCCGGCACGCTCGAGTACTGGGGCGGCGCGGCGAACAAGATCTTCGGCGAGACGGTTCCGATCCAGGATCAGGGGCTGGACGTCACGCTCCGCGAGCCCGTGGGCGTCTGCGTCCTGATCACGCCGTGGAACTTCCCCCTGGTGATCGCCACCTGGAAGATCGCGCCGGCCCTGGCCTGCGGCAACGCGATCATCGTGAAGCCCGCCTCGTACACGCCGCTGTCGGTGCTGATGCTGGCCGACATCCTGCTGGAGGCCGGGCTGCCGCCGGAGACGATGTCGGTGCTGCCGGGGCCGGGTTCGGCCGTGGGGAACGCCCTCGTCGCCGACCCCCGCGTGAACAAGGTCGGGTTCACCGGGTCGACCGAGGTGGGGTCGAAGATCATGGCGCTGGCCGCCCAGCACATCACCCGCGTGTCGCTCGAGCTCGGGGGGAAGTCCGCGAACGTCGTGTTCGCCGACGCCGACATGGAGCAGGCCGTCGAACGCGGGGTGTGGGGGGTGTTCGGGAACACCGGGCAGGACTGCTGCGCGCGGAGCCGGGTGTTCGTCGAACGCCCCGCCTACGACGACTTCGTGGCGGCGATGGCGAAGCGAACCGACGAGCTGGTGGTCGGGCCACCGCTCGAGGAGTCGACGCAGCTCGGGCCGATGATCTCGGCCGGGCAGCGCCAGACGTCGCTCGACTACCTGGAGATCGGCCAGAAGGAGGGCGCCCGGCTCGTGACCGGCGGCGAGGTGCCGACGGTCGAGGGCGGTGAGCAGGGGTTCTACCTCCGGCCCGCCGTGCTGGCCGACGTCGACAACTCGTGGCGCGTCGCCAGGGAGGAGATCTTCGGGCCGGTCGTGTGCGTGATCCCGTTCGACTCCGAGGAGGAGGCCGTGCGCCTGGCGAACGACACCGAGTACGGGCTCTCCGGATCCGTGTGGACGCGCGACCTCGGGCGGGCCATCCGGGTGTCGAAGGGCATCCGCACCGGCGTGATCAGCGTGAACTCGTCGCACAGCGTCCACACCGAGGCGCCGTTCGGTGGCTACAAGCGCAGCGGGATCGGCCGCGAGATGGGCATGCACGCCGCGAACCTCTACACCGAGGTCAAGAACGTGTTCTTCTCCGAGGCGTAGCCTCGTCGTGGGCAGGGTGCCGCCCGAGGTGGGCGCGAAGGCGACGTGGACACGGACCGTGACGGCGGATGACGTCGAGCGGTTCGCGGAGCTGACCGGCGACCGCAACCCGCTGCACTTCGACGAGGACTTCGCGTCCCGGACCCGGTTCGGGCGGGTGGTCGCCCAGGGTGGGATCGTCGCGGGGCTGTTCAACGCGCTGGTGGCGACGGAGCTGCCGGGTCCCGGGAGCGTGTTCCTCCACCAGGAATGGGACTACCCGGCGCCGGTGTTCGTCGGCGACACCGTGACCGCGGAGGCAGAGGTGATCGAGTCCCGGGCCGACAAGCCGATCACCCGGCTGCGGTGCGTCGCCAAGCGGCAGGACGGGCAGGAGGTCCTCCGTGGCGAGTGCCTCGTCTACACGATGCTGCCGGACGGAGAAGGCTCCTGAATCGGGCTACCAGGCCGGAGGGCACTCCAGCACGCCCGTCGGGCCCACGACCTCGATCGATTCGGGCAGGAACACGGTGGTGTGCTGGGTGATGCCGAGGAACCGGTAGGTCACCGGCATCGAGCCGAACCCCAACGAGGAGTGCGCCGGCTCGCATCCCCGCATGCGGATCGTCGCGAGGACGTCCACCTCCACCCCGGGGCCCAGCGAGAAGGGGCGGAAGGGGGTCAGGGTTCGAGGGCTCGTCCCCAGTGTCCCCCACGGCTGCACCTGGACGCGCGCGATCGGGAGCGAGTCCCCCGCCCTCGGAGGCCAGCCGATGTGGGTGATCGTGATCCCCGGTCCGCGGTCGAGGATGAGCGAGAACCACACGCGGAACGTGCCACCCGGGCGGAACGGGACGCGGTACGCCGTGAACTCGTCCCCATCGGGCGACGTGAACCCTCCCTGGTTGATCACGCCCGCTCCGACGACTCCGCCCACCCCCGTGCATTGGCGGGGGCAGAGCGGGTCGCATGCCCCCGTCGGGAGCGCCGGTCGAGACCCGTGACGGGGAATGATCACACCGAGCGTTCGTAGCGGTCGCGTTCCCAATCGGTGACGGTCCCGCGCCAGGCCTTGAGCTCCCACGCCCGGGTCACGGCGTAGTAGTCGCTGAACGCCGTCCCGAGCGCCGCGCGGAACGCGCCGTCGGCCTCGAACGCGGCGAGCGAGGCCTCCAGGGAGCCCGGCAGCTCCGGGACGTCCGCCGCGTACGCGTCGCCCTCGAGCGCGGCGGGGGCCTGCGCCTCGCGCTTCACGCCGTCGGCCGCCGCGGCGGCGATCGCGGCCAGCGCCAGGTAGGGGTTGGCGTCCGCGCCCGGGCGGCGGCACTCGAACCGCCACAGGTCGGGGCGGTCGGACCGGATGGCCCGCACGGCGCAGGATCGGTTCTCGTAGCCCCACGTGGCGTTCACCGGCGCGAACCACCCCGGTACCAGGCGCTTGTACGAGTTGATCGTCGGGTTCACCAGGAGCGACGCGGCCGGGAGGTGCTCCAGCACGCCGGCGATGGCCGAGGAGAGCGTGGGCGGCGCGGGATCGCCCGGCGACGCGCCGGCGAATGCGTTCGTCTCGCCCGACCAGAACGACATGTGGACGTGGCCGCTCGAGCCCTCCTCGCCGGGGTTGGTCTTGGCCAGGAAGCTCGCCTTCATGCCGATCGTGGCCGCGAGGTCCTTCACGGCGAACTTCAGCAGCGCCGCGTCGTCGGCCGCTCGAAGGCCGCGGCGGGGGCCGAGGTTCACCTCCAGCAGGCCCGGCCCGGCCTCGGTGTGCACGGCCGACAGCTCGATCCCGAGGTGCTCGAGCGCCGGCACCAGCCGGTCGACGAACCCCAGGTACCGGCCGATCTCCACCAGGCTGTAGCTGAGCCCGCTGGACAGCGGCCGGCCGTCGGCGTCCCACAGCCGGATCTCGTACTCGAGCGCCGCCATCACCTCGTGGCCGTCCGACGCGACGCCGTCCACCACGCCGCGGTAGACCTCACGGGTCGCGATCTCGCAGGGCGATCCGTCCGGCCAGCTCGGCGTGGCCAGGCAGACGCTCCAGCCGGGGCGCCAGTCGAGCTCGTGCCGCGTCGACTCGTCGGGATGCACGACGAGGTCCGCCGCTCCGGTGCGGATCCCGAACCGGTCGAAGTCGGTGATCGGCGCGTCGACCGGGTCGATGCCGAGCAGCAGGTCGGTCATGACCGTCCCCCGCTTCACTGCCGAGGCGAAGGCGTGCGGCCGCAGCGCCTTGCCCCGGATCGACCCGTTCACGTCGGGGATGCCGAGCAGGACGAATTCGGCCGGCTGGCTCACCGGAGCACCCGCTCCAGGTGCGACTGCACGGCCGCCATGGCGGACGCGAACCGCCCGACCATCTCGGCGAGCTCCTCGTCCGTGCTGGTGAACGCCGGGGCGAGCAGCACCTGATCCCCGGCGAACCCGTCGGCCTGGGGGTGGGTCGAGGAGACCAGCACGCCGTGGGACAACGCCGTGTCGTCCACGAACCCGGCCACGTCCATGTCGACCGGCAGGAACGCCTCGCCGTCCCGCGGGTCGACCAGCTCGACCCCAAGCAGGAACCCCCGCCCCCGGACCTCCTGCACACAGGACAGGCCCCCCACCGCGTCGGTCAGCTCCCGCAGCAGCGACGGCCCCCGCTCGCGGACCCGGTCGACCACGCTCCGTCCGACCATCAGGTCGAGGACGGCGAGCCCCACCGCCGACGACAGCGGCGCCCCGTCCCACGTGTGCCCCAGGTCGAACTCCCGGGACCCGGCGTCGATCGCGTCGTACACGTTCCGGCGGCACAGCACGGCGGCGAGGGGCGCGTGCCCGGCCCCGAGGCCCTTGCCGACCGCCACGATGTCGGGTTCCAGCGGGACCTGGTGCGCCGCGAGCCACGTCCCCGTCCGCCCGACCCCGGTGACCACCTCGTCGAAGATCACGAGGAACCCGTGCCGCTCGCGGCGTTCGGCGAGGCCGTGCCAGAACGCCTCCGGTGGTGCGTACCCAGGGAGCGCCGCGGCCGAGACCGGTTCGCACAGGAACGCCGCCACCTCGGATCCATGCGCCTCGAGAAGACGGTCGAGCTCGTGCAGCGCCGCCTGCCCGGACGGATCGAACCGCGGGGTCGACGGGGGGAGGTGCAGGTGTTCGGCGAGGTACGGGCCGTACGGCTCCCGCAGGTGCGAGCGGCCGGAGAGCGCGAGCGTCCCCATGGTGGAGCCGTGGTAGGCCTGGGCAGGCGAGATGACGCGCCACCGCGCCTCGTCGCCGCGGTCCACGTGGAAGATGCGGGCGAGCTGCAGCGCGGTCTCGACCGCCTCCGACCCACCCGACACGAACCGCACCCGGGCCATCTCCGGCGCGACCACCTCGAGCACCCGGTCGGCCAGGCGCTCCTGCGGCTCGCTCGTGAAGTGGTGGTTGTAGAAGTACGCGATGCGTCCGGCCTGCTCGGCAGCCGCCGCGGCGAGCTCGGGCACCGAGTGGCCGAGGCAGGTCACCATCGCGCCGCCGCTCGACGCGTCGATCACGCGACGGCCGTCGTCGGTCTCCAGCCACACGCCCTCGCCGCGGACGACGTTCGGGTAGTCGAGGTCGAGGAACCGGGGGAACACCGCGGTGTCCTCGGAGCGCACGCCCATCAGGCGCCCCCGTCCAGCTTCGCGATCCGTTCCAGGTACGCGTCGAGGAGCTGCCACGAGGTGCGCTTGTGCTCCTCCGCCTCGGCGTTCGTCTCGTCGAGGAGCGTGTCGGGGTCGACGCCCTCCTCATCGAGCTCGTGGCGGTAGGCCCGGACCCACTCGTCCATGATCTCGGGCGTCACCTCCGGGTGGAACTGCAGCCCGAGGCTCCGCCCCGCGACGAACGCCTGCGCGCCGAGGTCGGTCTCGGCGACCACCTCGACCCCCGGCGGCGCGGTGATGACGTCGAAGTGCCACTGGAACCACGGCCCCTCCGGGACGAGCGCGGCGTCGGTCGTCCGGACCGGGAGCCACCCGATCTCGCACTCGTCGCCCCGGTACACCTCGCCGCCCAGCACCCGGGCCAGCATCTGCCCGCCGAAGCACAGGCCGAGGATCGGGACCTCCGCGTCGACCGCCCGGCGCATGAGGCGTTCCTCGCGGCGGACGAAGTCGTGGGAGTCGTCGTACGCGGCGAACTCCGAGCCGAGCGAGACGACCAGGTCGTAGCCGGTCGGGTCGACGTCGCGGTCCTCCAGGTCGATGCGGTGGACGTCGAACTCGATCCCGTGGCCGGTGAGCCACTCGATCACGTGGCCCGGCGGCGTCGGGTCCTCGTGCTGGAGGATCAGCGCCCGCGTCACCGCTGCTCCTCCGGGGACCCGGCGAGGTCGGGTTCGATCGCCTCGGCCACCTCGCGCACCGCCGCCGCGAACCGCGCCACCATCTCCGCCAGGTCCTCGTCCGGCGTCGGGAACGGCGGGGCGAACAGCGTCTGGTCGCCGGCGTAGCCGTCCCTCGTGGGCTGCGTCGACAGCGTGATCAGGCCCCGGCGGAACGACGCGTCGTCGACCCTGGCGCCCACGCGGAGCTCCCGGGGCAGCAGCGTCTCGCCGTTCCGCGGATCGACGAACGACACGCCCAGCAGGTAGCCGTGCCCGCGGACCTCCCGCACCATCGCGACGCCGCTCAGGGCGGCCTCGAGCTCGTCGCGGAGCCGGGCCCCACGCGAGCGCACGTGGTCGATCCAGCCCTCCTCGCGGAGCGCCTTCATCACGGCCAGTCCGACCGCGCAGGGGAGCGGCGCACCGTCCCAGGTGTGGCCGAGGGTGAACCTCCGCGACCCGGCCGCGATCGCGTCGAAGACGCGATCGCGGACGAGCACCGCCCCGATGGCCGCGTAGCCGGCGCCGAGCCCCTTGGCGGTTGCGATCATGTCCGGGGGGCACGCGGTCGTCGACCCGGCGAACCATTCCCCGGCGCGCCCCACCCCGGTGACCACCTCGTCGAAGATGACGAGGAACCCGTGCCGCTCGCGCCGTTCGGCCAGGCCCTCCCAGAACAGCGCCGGCGGCGTGTAGCCCGGCAGGGCGGCCGCGCTGATCGGTTCGCAGAAGAACGCCGAGATCGGCGTCGACGCGAGGTGCGCGTCGAGGGCGTCCAGCGCCTCCTGCCCGGTCGGGTCGAACCGCCAGGACGACGGCGGGATGTGCAGGTGCCGCGGCAGGTACGGCCCGAACGGGCCCTGGAGCCCCGGCCGGCCGGTGAGCCCGAGCGTCTGCATGGTCGGCCCGTGGTACGCCTGTGCCGGGGATACGACCTGCCACCGCTCCGGCTCGCCGCGCTCCACGTGGTAGCTCCGGGCCAGCTGGACGGCCATCTCGTTGGCGTCCGACCCGCTGGTGACGAACCGGACCCTCGTCATGCCCTCCGGCGCCACCTCCACGAGCTCCCGGGCCAGCTGTTCCTGCCACGGGTTCGTCAGGCGTTCGTTGTGGACGAACGCCAGGCGCTCGGCCTGCCGGCGCGCGGCCGCCGCGAGGTCGGACCGGCCGTGGCCGAGCGTGGCCGCCATCGAGCCGCCGCTCATCGCGTCGAGGTAGCGGTTGCCGTCGGCGTCGACGACCCAGGCGCCCTCGCCCCGGACGACCACCGGGTACCGTCGGTCGAGCTCCAGCGGCAGCACGTGCGTCCGGTCGCTCTCGATCAGCGTCTCCGCCAACACCCTCCCTTCGCACCGCCTCGGCCGGCGAGGCCGCGGCCGTGGCGGGCCGACGTCGCAACGGCCGGAGCGTACATCGGCCCCGGGACCGAGGCGGAACCCGGGCCCGCTGCGTGGTTCCCGCTCGCAGGGATATCCTGCTGCCCTTCCGGGCTGGGCCGCGACGCAGGAGGTGCCGGTGGCGACGATCGGTGAGGTCCTCGAGGGCTGGCAGGCGGACGGCATCGAGTGGGTGAGGTTCGAGCTCCCGGACATGCACGGGACCTCGCGGTCGAAGACCATCCCGCTCCGCCACGCGGGGTCGTACGCCGAACGCGGCCTGAACATGTACGGCGGCACCAGCGTGCTCGACTCGCGCTCGGACGTGGTGGGCGGGACGCTGTACCACGAGGAACGCAAGTACGGCGACCAGCTGCTGTTCCCCGACCCCGACTCCGCGACGGTCGTCCCGTGGGCCGAGCGCACGGCGAAGCTCATCTGCGACGCGCGCTGGTACGACGGCCAGGCGCTGCAGGCCACCCCCCGGGCGGTGTTCCGCCGCGTGCTCGACCGGTGCCGGTCGATGGGGTTCGAGCCGGTCATCGGGTTCGAGTACGAGTTCTACCTGCTCGACCAGGCCGGCGCCCCGCTGTTCGAGGGCTACCACATCTTCAACACGGTCCGGAACGACTGGGTCCCGACCATCCGGCGGATCAACACGCTGATGCCGCAGGCCGGCGTCGACATCATCACGTCGAACTGCGAGTACGCGGGCTCGCAGTGGGAGATCAACTTCGGCCCCGGCCGGGGGCTCGCGGGGCCGGACACCGCGTTCACGTTCAAGAACGGCGTGAAGGAGATCGCCCGGCAGGACGGCTACACCGCGACGTTCATGACGAAGCCGTTCGCCGGCGGGGCCGGGAGCGGGTGCCACACGCACATCTCGCTGCTGCAGGCCGACTCGGGGGACAACGC
>DATBHM010000220.1:0-2884 GCA_036557505.1 Actinomycetota bacterium
CAGTACGCCAGGTACACGCCGCCCTGTGGCCGCGCGATCATCGCGACCGCCTGTCGAGGTTCGTTGTCCCCGCCGGGCTTGGGGGTCGAGGCGGGGGCCTTCATGGGCTGGCCCTTGCTCGGAAAGATCTGCTGTACGTAGTAGCCGTCGAGGGATGTCGGGTTGGAGAACGACCGGAAGTACGCGACCCAGACCGAGCCGTTGCTCGCCGTGGCCGCTGACTGGTTGAAGTAGTCCCCCGAGGAGAGCGTCACCGTCGTGTCCGCGGCGGCGGCCGGCGCAGCCGAATCGGTGCCCTCGTGGATGAAGAGTTGTGCGTTGAGGGCGGCGACTGCCACCGGCGTATCGTCCTGCTCGGCCGTGGCGGAGAAGCTTCCGTTCAGCGCGGTGTGCTGCATCACCGATACGTGCTGGAGACTCCATGCCGTCCCAGCCGCCGAGCTGGTCAGCGTGTACACGGACCCACGCCCGAAGAAGTTCGCGGGGTTGGTGTCCTGACCCCCCTTGAACAGCAGCCGCATTCCGCCACCGTCGTGGACGATGTCCGGGTCCTCTTCGAGGGCCTCCCAATTGTTCAGGACCGTGCCCGTACCGCCCATCGCCCCGTTCAGTGCGACGTTCGAGTACCCGTAGGCGTAGTGGCCGTTCGACAGGTGCTTGCGCCACACGACGTGGAGCTTGCCGTCCGCCGTCCGGAGGATCCCCGGGTAGTCGAACCCGTTGTCGATGGTTGCGATCTTGGTCCAGACACCGGGCCCGCCGCGCGCAGCGCGGCGGGCCTGAGGCGAGGAGTGGGCCGAGGCCGCCGGGGCGAGCAGCAC
Organism: Actinomycetota bacterium; assembly: GCA_036557505.1. Classification (GTDB taxonomy): domain Bacteria; phylum Actinomycetota; class UBA4738; order UBA4738; family JACQTL01; genus DATBHM01. The sequence goes on from DATBHM010000220.1 coordinate 822, forward strand.
GAGGGTGGTGGCGGCGGCCACGAAGAGGGCCGCCGGGGGAACGCGCTTGCCGATCATCGCGACTCCCTTCGCGTGGCGGGGCGAGCGAGGCAAGCGGAATGTAGCCGGGGTCCGGCCGAAACACCACCCCCTAGAATGCGCCGCACCATGCGCATCCTGCGGCGGTTCCTGTACGTCACCGCGGCCGTGAACGCCGTCGTCGGGGTGGCCGTCACGGCCGTGCCGAAGCTCGTGACCAAGAACCTGTTCGACCAGGTTCCCTACCCGGAGTACGCATGGGTCCGGATCGCCGGGATCCAGGCGTTCGCGCTCGCCATGCTCCAGGTGCTGGTGGCGCAGCGGGCGACCGACGTGTGGTGGTGGTCGTGGGCGTTCGTGCTCGTGGAGGGGCTGATCGCGGTGGTCGCCGCGCTGAACGCGATCTTCGGACTGGCGCCGGGCTCGTCCCCGATCCTGTGGTGGCTGATCGCCGTCGTCAACGCCGTGCTCACCGCCGGCCTGCTGTGGGGCGTCGGGAAGACCGGCCAGGAACGCCCCCTCCCCTGAGTTGGGGGGCGCGTCCCGGGTCGCTCGGCTAGGCTCGGCCGGACGCAGCGCCGGGAGCCAGGGATGGCCGAGCGAACGGAGCCGAACGAGCCCACCCTGATCCACCTGTCCGGCCCGTTCCGCGTGACGCGCGGTGGGCGCGTCATCGCCGGGAACGAGCTCGGGAGTCGCAAGGGCCGGCGCCTCCTGCAGCTCCTGGCGGCGCGGAGCGGGCGGGCGATCTCGGTGGACGAGATCGCCGAGGTGCTGTGGCCCGACGGCGCGCCTCCCCGCTTCGAGCAGAACGTCGCCTCGCTGATCAGCAGGCTCCGGGGGGTCCTGGGCGGAACGGCGGTCCTCGGCGGTCGCGACGGCTACCGACTCGGGACGGACGTCGAGGTCGATGTCGACCGGGCCGAACGGCTCGGGACGGAGGCCCGGGCCCGCCTCGACGCGTCCGAGCCGGCCGTGGCACTCGCCGCTGCGAACCGGGCGCTCGACCTGCTGCACGGAGAGGTGCTGGAGGCCGAGCCCGACGCCCCCTGGATCGACGACGCCCGGGGCGCGGCCGACCACGTCCGCCGTTCGATCCGCACGACCGCCTGGCGTGCCGCCCTGGTGGTAGGCGACGTCGACGCCGCACGGGCGGCCGCCGAGGAGGCCCTCGGCGCCGACGCGCTGGACGAGGAGGCCGTTCGGGCGCTCATGACGGCGCACCACGTCGCGGGGAACGACGCGGCGGCGCTCGCCGCGTTCGACCGCCTCCGGGAGACGCTGGCCGAGGAGCTGGGCGCGGATCCCTCGACCGGGACCCGCGAGCTCCACCTGGCCATCCTCCGGGGCGACCCCGACGTCCCCCCGGGCCGTCCCGCTGCGGATGTCGAACGGCCGGGCTCCGCCGACCCCGGCTTCGTCGGTCGCGACCGGGAGGTTGCGGAGCTGTCGCGCTCGTGGGTCGAGGCCGCCGACCGCCGGCCTTCGTTCGTCCTGGTGGTGGGCGAGGCCGGGATCGGGAAGTCGCGGCTCGCCCGGGAGGCGGTGACCCTGGCCGCCGGCACGGGGGGGTTCGTCGCGGAGGCGCGATGCTACGAGGCCGAGCGGTCGCTGTTCCTCCAGCCGGTGGCGGACGCCCTGCGGTCGGTGGCCCTCACGCTCCCTCCCGACGCCCTGCGCCGGGCCGCCGGGTCGGAGGCCGGGCCCCTCGCGATCGTCGTCCCCGAGATCGCGGCCATCCTCCGCCCCCACGACTACCGGCCGGCCGACGCGGCGATCGAACGGCGCCGGTCGTTCGAGGCGGTCCGGTCGTTCCTCGTCGCGCTCGGGGAGCAGGCGCCGGTGCTCCTGTACCTGGACGACCTGCAGAACGCCGGCTCGTCGACGCTCGAGCTGTTGCACTTCCTCGGCCGCCGGGCGGCCAATGCCCGGCTGTCCGTCATCGCCACCGTCCGGGCCGAGGAGGGCGACGACGTCCTGGAGCACCTCGGCGACGTCGCCGGACGTCTCGAGGTGGGACCGCTGCCGCCGGAAGCCGTGTCCGA
>DATBHM010000221.1:0-13923 GCA_036557505.1 Actinomycetota bacterium
CGTGATGCAGATCCCGGCCCTCGCGATCTCCTCGACCGACATCCGCTCGCGCGTCGAGGCCGGGCGGCCGATCCGGTACCTGGTCCCCGACGGCGTCCAGACCTACATCTCGAAGGCGGGTCTATATCGGAACGGCGATGGCCTGTAGGCTGATCGCCGTCGACGAGCAGGGTCCTTGGTGGGCCCGCGTCACCGGGAGGTTCTCGCGAACGGCGTGACGGAAGGCGGGCGTGGCGGGGCGTAGGCAGGGGCAATCCCACGACGCGCCGCCCGCCTCGAAGGACGTGGCCCTGGCCGCGGCACGCGCCGCGGCGGAGAAGCAGGGCGAGCGGATCGTCGTGCTCGACGTGCGGGAGCTGATCGTGATCACGGACTACTTCGTGATCGCGTCCGCGGGCTCAGAGCGGCAGGCCCGGACCATCGTCGAGGAGGTCGAGCGCTCGCTGCGCGACCTCGGGGTGAAGCCGCTCCGGCGCGAGGGCGAGTCCGAGGGCATCTGGATCCTGCTCGACTACGTGGACGTCGTGGTGCACGTGTTCCGCGAGGAGGAACGCGACTTCTACGACCTCGAGCGCCTGTGGCGGGACGCGCCCACGGTGGACGTCGACGAGTCCCCGGAGGCCGCGGCGCGGGGTTGACCTGCGCGATCACGCGACGACCGGGCCCCGCATATGCTCTTCCGCGCCCGTCCGGGCTCGTGAGGCGGCGTCGCCCGGAGTGAGCTTCGAGGAAGTCGTCGACGAACAAGGAGGCGCCATGGCCGACAGCGTGTACCGGGTCACCGAGGTCATCGGGACCAGCTCCGATTCGTGGGAGACAGCTGCGAAGAACGCCGTGGAGACGGCCGCGAAGACGCTCCGCGACCTGCGCGTCGGCGAGGTCGTCAAGCTCGACGTGACGATCGAGGACGGCAAGGTGACGGCGTACCGCGCCCGCGTGGGCGTGAGCTTCAAGTACGAGTCCGGCGACTGAGCCCGGCTCCGGGGACGAACGCGACGCGGCGGGCGCCGAAGGCGCCCGCCGCGTCGCGTTCCGGGGTTGCCCCGGGTGGGCTCAGCCCACCGTGTAGCGGTACGGGATGGAGGCCACCTCGTCGCCGGAGTTCGACGCGAGGTTGAACGTGTCGACGTCGATGAACCCCCTGACGTGGTGAGCGGATGCGCTCGGCGTGATCGTCACGGTGATCGTCCCCGTCTGGCCGGGCGCGAGCCCGAGCGGTGTCCACGGGGCCGTGGCGTCGACCGATTGCTTCCACAGGTCACCCGACGTCGAGGACACGGCCGAGTCGAACCGGTTCGCGTCCGCGACCGCCGCGAGGTCCACCGTTCCGGTGGTCGCGGTGGTGAACGGGCCCCTCGCCTCCGGGATCCCGAACCAGAAGCCGGGGGCAACCTCGGGCGCGCCGAGCGCCGCCACCGAGTCGTTGCCGAAGCTCAACCCGAGCACGTCAGGGCCCCCGTTCAGCGCGACGACGTCCATCACGATCGGGACCGTGCCCTCCGCCCCGACCACGAGCGCCCGCGTGTGGGTGGGGACCAGCCAATTCGGCTGCGCGAACAGCGACAGGGGAAGCGGCACGTCGTTGACGCCGGACCCGAGCAGCTCCTGCGGGACCGCTCCGTCGAGGCGTGGGTCGGCGAAGTAGAACTCCTCCACCGACCCGGTGTTCGTGATCGAGATCGTCGCGGTGACCGGCGTGCCGGGCGCGAGGTGCACGCTCGGCGAGTTCGGGAGCCCGGTGGCCGTGACGTTCGGCGCCCCGAAGGAGATCGTCGAGGTGAACGGCTCCGACACCCGTGCGCCGTCGATGGGTCCGGCCACCAGGAGGGTCAGCGTCCACCGACCGGACGACGGTGAGGTTCGGAAGAACTGGAGATCCCTCCCGAACCCCAGGAAGCTGCCGTTGCCGTTGAACGATGCGGAGGACTGCACGTCGAGGGGCTGGCCGTTGGGGTCGACCAGGAACCCGTTGATCTGGTAGTTCGCGTCGGCCAGCGCGACGTGGACGTTGAGGGACGGCTTGCCGCCGGGCACCGTGAACTGGAACGTCTCCGACTGGCCGGCGTTGCCCGTCACCCCTCCACCCGTCAGGGTTCCGCTGAACGACCCGCCGTTCCTCGCGAGCGGGACCAGGGACCGCAGGAGGATGGGGATGGACCCGTCGTCCGGCCGGCCTGTGCCGAGGTGCAGGTCGTAGCCCGCGTCGCCGGTCGGGCCGGCCGTCAGTGTCACGTGGATCGTGGCCGAGCCGTGCGGCGCGACCGTGACCGACGACGGCGACACCGTGCCGACGCCGTGGAACTGCTGCGTGGAGAACGAGAACTGCACGGGGCCGAAGTAGGGTGCGGTGCTCACGGTGAAGATCACCGCCGTCCAGGTCCCGGCCTGCGGAGTCCGAACCTCGACGTGCCCCCGTCCGCTCTGGGCGGAGCCGAGCAGCGAGTACGCGGCGACCCTGCCCGACGGATCGAACAGCGTCTCGAACGCAGCGCCGCCGATCTGCTGGGCGTTCCACGCGATGTCGCCGTTCAGGTAGTCCGCCCCGGACGGGACGCTGAACGTGTGGAGCGCGTAGTGGTCGGTGTTGCCCTCGCCGTCGATGTACGTGGGCGAGCCGGAGCTCAGGGTGACGCTGCCCGAGGCCACGGAGAGCTGGGTGGGGTTGCCCGTCACCGTCGGGTGCAGGGTCTGCGAGGTCCCCGCCTCGTTGGTCACCTGGAGGGAGAACGTGTGGCCGGTTCCGGGCGCGGCCGACGCCACCAGGCTCGACGTGCTCGGGAGCAGAGTCCGGCCCTGCGGGCCGCCGGTGCCCCCCTGGATGGATTCGGCGAGCTGGACGGCCTTCAGCGAGTTGACGAGGCCGGCGCCCTGGTGCACCGCGGGTGCGCCCAGGTCCGTCGCCGTCCCGACGATGATGCGCTTGACGAGGCCCGGAGACGGCGTCGCGCCGTGGTGGGTGTTGCGGTAGGCCTCGATGACCAGCGCGGCCGTGGCCGATGTCTCCGGCGCCGAGGCGCTGGTCCCTCCCGCGGCCCAGATGGGTGGCGGATTGGCCCCGTGGTCGATGTCGGCGCACCCGAAGAACGCCGAGGTGTCGCTGCTGCAGAGCGACCAGCCGCGGTCGCCGGGAGCCACGACGCTCATCGTCCCCGGGCCGAACTGGGTCGTCCCGGCCGAGCTCAGCGCGGTGATGTTGTTGTTCTCCCACCCACCCGGCGAGAGCTGCGTGCCGTAGCGGGAGGTCTGGCGGTACACGCGGTACGTCGTGGTGCCGCCGACGGAGATGACGCCGGGGTCGCTCGCCGGCGAGCCGATGGTGTTGGTCGGCCCGGCGTCCCCGGTGCTCGCCACCACTGTGACGCCGGCCGCGATCGCCGCGTTGTCGGCGAGCGCCGCGGGGTCGTTGCGCGTGTCTGGGAAGGGGAGGCCGCCGAAGGACTCGTTGAGGACGTCCACGTGGTCGTGCAGCACGGCCCACTGGATGGCCTGGACGACCTGGGAGTTGAAGAACCCGGGATTGGAGCCGCCCACGTTCAGCACCGCGAGGCTGGAGCCCGGGGCGAGGCCCTCGATCCTGATGTTGCAGCCGGCCGGCAGTGGGTGTGCCGGGTTCACGAAGCCGGACAGGTCATAGACCTGATTGCCCTGGGACGCGATCGTCCCGGCGTCCAGGAACGCCTCCCGGCCGTCGGTGGGCGCGCCGAGCCCGAATCCGCTGAAGTCCTCGTAGTCGAAGATGACGTGCTGCCCGCCGGACCGGATCAGGTCGGGATTGTTCGGGTCGATCCCGTCCGCGATGATGCCGACCTTCACGCCCGACCCCGTCACGATCTGGTCGGCCGCGTTGGCGTTCATCACCTCGCGGGCCTCGGGCTCGACGAGCGGCTGGGCCGGGTTGCTCGGGCAGATCGCCTGCGGAGCCGGAGGCGAGGGGGTGGTCGAGGGCGTCGGGGCGGGGACCGCCACCTGCGCGCCCGTCGTGGCCGGTGCCGCCGCGCCGCCGGCTCCGGAGCCGTCGTCGAGCGGGCCGAAGCTCCGCACCGCGTCGGGCACCACCGCCCGGACCGACGGATCGGCTCGCAGCCGCTTGGCCTCCGCCTTGGAGATGGTGGCGGCGACGGCGTTGATGAGACGGAACCCGATCACGTGCGTAGCCTCGACGGCGTGGAGTTCGGCGATGACGTGGGCTTGCGAGGCCCTGGTCGCGTCGGCGCGCAGGCCGGCCGTCCCCCCCTTGGCCGGCAGGGCGGCGAACTGGTTCTTCAGCACGATGATCGAACGGTGGGTCGCGTCCCTCGACAGGCGCCGGATCTGGGCGGCCGAGAGGTTCGACCGTTCGCCCGGCCTGATGTGGAAGGCCGAACCCGACGCCCAGGCGTCGTTGCCCGTGACGGCGAACGGCAGCAGTGCGAGTGCCGTCGCCAGGACGACCCGACGTGGTCGAGCGCGCATCCTCTTCCCCTTCCTCCGATGAGCGGGCGGGATGATCGCACCTCATGCCAAAAAGGGCGACATGTGGACCCTGGGGCATTCGGGCATTCGCAGCGGGACCCGAACGGGCACGGGGACCGGAGCATGCGATAACTTGCGGTCGTGAGGTACGAGCGCGCCTGCATCCCCCAGGGAGGGCTGTTCGCGTCGCCCTTCGTCCGGTGGCAGGGAGCGCTCAGCGAGGTCTCGAGCCTGGACCTGGCCGTGCTCGTGGGGCGGCGGGCGCTGGGCGATCGCGGCGTGGACTCCACGGAGCTGACTCAGCTGATCCTCGGCTGGACCGTCCCCCAGGCCGGCGCGTTCTACGGGGCGCCGACCGTCGCCGCCCGGCTGGGTGCGCCCGGTATCACAGGGCCGATGGTCGCCCAGGCCTGCGCGACGTCGGTCGCCGCGGTCTCGGTGGCGGCCCAGGGGGTGGAGGCCGGCGACGAGGGGCTCACACTGGCCCTGCTGACCGACCGGATCAGCAACGGTCCGCACATCGTGTACCCCTCGAGGACCTCGCCCGGCGGCTCCGTCTCGTCGGAGGACTGGGTCATGGAGAACTTCCGGCGCGACCCGTGGGCCGGGAAGGCCATGATCCAGACGGCGGAGGCGGTCGCGGCGGAGGGCGGGTTCGGAAGAGAGGAGATCGACGCGGTGACCCTGCTGCGGTACGAGCAGTACGCGCGGGCGCTCGAGGACGATCGGGCGTTCCAGCGGCGCTACATGGTCCCCGTGGAGATCGAGGGCCGGAAGGGGACCACGGTCGTGAAGGCCGACGAGGGCGTGTTCCCCACGACGAAGGAGGGGCTCGCGGCGCTGGAGCCCACCGAGCCGGGTGGCGTGGTCACCTACGGGAGTCAGACGCATCCCGCGGACGGCGCGGCCGGCGTGCTGGTCACCACGGAATCGAGGGCCCGTTCGCTGGGCGATGGTGGCGTCGTCAGGATCCTCGGAACCGGGGTGGCGCGGGTCGGCAGGGCCGAGATGCCGAAGGCACCGGTTCCGGCCGCCCGCGAGGCGCTGGCCGGCGCCGGACTCCGGTTCGACCAGCTCGACGCGATCACCACGCACAACCCCTTCGCGGTGAACGACCTGTGGTTCTCGCGCGAGACCGGGATCCCGGTCGAGGACGTGGACCTGTACGGCTCGAGCCTGGTGTTCGGCCACCCCCAGGCGCCGACGGGTGCGCGGCTGATGGCCGAGCTCGTCGAGACGCTCCGGCTGCGCGGCGGCGGGGTCGGGCTCTTCACCGGGTGCGCCGCCGGCGACACCGGCGCGGCGATCGTCCTGCGAGTGGATGACTGAAGCGGCTCGGGGCGGTCGAACGTGATCCGCGTCGGCTTCGACGTCGGCGGGACGTTCACGGACTTCGTGCTGCAGGCGGACGACGGCCGGCTGCTCACGGCCAAGCGCCTGACGACGTACCCGGACCCCTCCGAGGCGTGCCTGCTCGGATTGGACGACCTCCTGGCGCAGGCTGCCGTCGGGTGGCCCGAGCTCGGGCAGGCGGTCCACGGGACGACGCTCGGCTCGAACGTCGTCATCGAGCGCAAGGGACGGGGGATCGCGCTGGTCACGACCGAGGGGTTCCGTGACATCCTCGTGATCGGGCGGGAGAAGCGGTACTCGCTGTACGACCTGCAGATCGAGAAGCCCGAACCGCTCGTCGACCGGTCGATGACGTTCGAGGTCCCCGAGCGGGTGCTGGCCGACGGCACCGTCGAACGGCCGCTCGACGAGGACGCCGCCCGCGCGCTCATCCGTCGCCTGGCGGCCGACGGCGTCGTCAGCGTGGCCGTGTGCTTCCTGCACGGTTACCGCAATCCCGATCACGAGCGGCGGTTCGCGGAGCTCGTCGCGGAGGAGGCGCCCGGGCTGGTCGTCTCGCTCTCCTCGAACGTGTCCCCCCGGTTCCGGGAGTACGAGCGAGCCAGCACCACCACCGTGAACGCCTACCTCGTGCCGTCCGTCCGGGACTACCTGCGACGCATGACCGAGGAGCTGGCCCGGCGGGGCTACGCGCGGCGGCTGTTCATCATGCAGTCGAGCGGCGGGATCGCGACCGCGGAGACCATGGCCGAGCATCCGGTCCGGATGATCGAGTCCGGTCCGGCCGCCGGCGCGTTGATGGCCGCGCGGTACGGCGAGCTGACCGGTCACCGTGACGTCGTCGCATTCGACATGGGGGGGACCACCGCGAAGCTGTCCATGATCGAGAACGGTGAGCCCCGGAGCGTCGGCCAGTTCGAGCTGCACAAGATCGGCCTGCAGCCGGGGAGCGGGATCCCGATGAACGTGGCCTCCCTCGACCTCGTGGAGATCGGAGCGGGGGGCGGCTCCATCGCCCGCGTCGCGATGGGGACCATCCAGGTCGGTCCGGACAGCGCGGGATCCGTTCCGGGCCCGGTGTGCTACGGGCGGGGCGGCACCGATCCGACCGTGACGGACGCGAACCTCGTGCTCGGCTACCTCAGCCCGGAGACGTTCGCCGGCGGAACGCTCACGCTCGACGCCGGGGCGGCCCGGGATGCCGTCGACCGGGCCGTGGCCACGCCGCTCGGGATCCCGGTCGAGGAGGCCGCCTGGGGCATCCACCGGATCGTCAACCTGAACATGGAGCTCGCCACGCGGGTCGTGTCGATCGAGCGGGGCCACGATCCGCGCGGACTGGCGCTCGTCGCGACCGGCGGCTCCGCGCCGGCGCACGCGTGCCGGCTGGCGGGCGTGCTCGGCATCCGGACGGTCGTCATCCCCGCGGCCGCCGGCGTCGCCTCCGCGATCGGCCTGTTGTCGGCGGACGTGAAGTTCGACCAGGCCAGGACGCGGGTGGCCCGGCTGGAGACGACCGACGTCGACGGGCTGAACGCGATGTTCGCCGACATGGAGGGCGAGGCCGCCGACGTCATCCTGGAGTCGAGCGGCGCGCCCCCCTCGCGGGTCGACCGCGAGGTGGACCTGCGGTACGTGGGCCAGGGCTACGAGGTCACGGTCCCGGTGCCGGCGCGGCGGCTCGAGCCCGACGACCTCAAGGCCGTCCGGGAGGCGTTCGAGCAGGAATACGAGTTGCGGTACGGCTTCACCAGCCCCGACCAGGCGGTCGAGGCGACGACGTGGAAGGTGACGGCCTACGGGGAGTCCGCGGGACTCGAGCTTCCGCGCATCGACGCCGGGGCCACCGACGTGTCGGAGGCCGTGCGTGAGACGCGCCCCGCGTACTTCCCCGAGACCGGCTTCGTGGACACGCCCGCGTACGACCGGTACCGGCTGTTCCCGGGCGCCGAGATCGCGGGCCCGGCCATCGTGGAGGAACGCGAGTCCACGACCGTCATCCCTCCGGGCATGTCGGGGACGTGCGACGGGTTCGGGAACCTCCTGGTGCGGCTGGCATGACGACGGACGTGGACCCGATCACCCTGGGCGTGGTGTGGGGAGCCCTGCAATCCATCGCCGTGGAGATCGGGACGACCATCCACCGGACCGCCTATTCGGAACAGGCCCGAGAGGGGCAGGACTTCTCGGTCGCGCTGTTCGACAAGCAGGGCCGACTGCTGGTGCAGGGCCCCTACAGCCCGGGCCATCTCGGCGCGATGAACTTCGCCATCCTGAACGCGATGTCGGCCTACCCGCCCGAGACCCTGCACCCGGGTGACGTCATCCTCCTGAACGACCCGGCGCTGGGGTCGGGCCACTTCCCCGACTTCTTCGTGTCCCAGCCGGCCTTCCACGGGGATCACCTCGTGGGGTTCTCCACCAACATCGTCCACCACACCGACGTCGGCGGCGCCCGGCCGGGGAGCCAGGCGGTGGAGGGGATCTTCGACTACCACCAGGAGGGCATCTTCATCCCGCCGATCAAGATCGTGGAGGAGGGCCGCGAGGTGGAGCAGGTCATCCGCCTCATCGCGGCGAACTCGCGCACGCCGGAGAATCTCCGCGGCGACCTCCGGGCGCAACGGAACTCCATGCGGGTGGGCGAGCGGCGCATGGCCGAGCTGGTGGAGCAGCACGGGCTCGAGACCTACGAGGCGTGCGTCGAGATCATCCTCGACCAGTCCGAGGCGAGGGTCCGCCGACGCATCGCGGAGATCCCCGACGGCGCGTACCGGTTCGAGGACTACATGGACGACTGCGGCCCCGGCACGGACCCCATCAAGGTGGCCGTGACCGTCACCGTCGACGGGGACAACCTGCTGATCGACTTCGAAGGAACGGACCCGCAGACCGAATCGGGGCTCAACAGCTACTTCAACTACACGCGGTCGTACACGTACATGGCGGTGAAGTGCCTGACCGATCCGTCCGGACCGATGAACGCCGGCGCGCTCCGACCGGTGACGATCTCGGCGCCCGAGGGTTCCTTCGTGAATCCTCGGCGGCCGGCCGGGGGAGGTCCCCGGGCGATCGTGTGCCACCGGGTGTTCGAGGTCGTGATCGGGGCGCTCGCTCAGGCCGTGCCCGAGGACGTGGTCGCCGCCTGCTCGCACTTCGCGAACCCCACGTGGGGCGGCATCGACCCCGCCCGGGGCCGGCGCTTCGTGACCTACGAGCTGGTGTTCGGTGGGACCGGCGCCCGCGCGCGCAAGGACGGCGTGGAGGCGATGTCCTCGCCGTTCAACGCCTCGAACATCCCGGCCGAGGCGCTCGAGCTCACGCAGCCCGCGGTGGTCGAGCGGTTCGAGATCGTCCCCGACACGGGCGGGGCGGGCGAGTTCCGGGGCGGCTGCGCGGTCCGGCGGGACGTGCGGATCCTCGGCGACAAGGTCAAGTTCAACAATCTGTCGGAACGACAGCGCTTCCAGCCCTACGGGCTGGGCGGCGCCGAACCCGGCGCGCTCGGTCGCACGGTGGTCAACCCCGGCAGGGGGACCGAGCGGGTGATCCCGGGCAAGGCCTCGGTCGACCTCGGGTACGGCGACGTCGTGAGCTTTCAGCTGTCGGGCGCCGGCGGCTACGGGGACCCCATGTCGCGGGACCCGGAGCGGGTCGCCCGCGACGTCCGCCTGGGCTACGTGAGCGTCGGGTCGGCCGCCGAGCGCTACGGCGTCGTGATCGCGGACGACGGGTCGGTGGACCGGGACGCGACGGCCGCGCGCCGGGCCGGAGCCCCGAACACGAGCTGACCCGTCGCCGGTCCCGCCGGCTCAGGCCGCGGGCTGCTCCGGCAGGGACGCCGGCTCAGCCCGCTTCGATCTCCCGCAGGAACGACCGGATGCGATCGTTCACCTCTGCGGCGGCCTCGACGTTCACCGTGTGACCGGCCCCCTTCACGACGGCCACCCTCGCGTCGGGGAGCTGGTGCTCCATCACGGTCGCCCGCTCGAGCGGGATCGCGACGTCCTCGGCTCCGTGCACGATGAGCACCGGAAGGTCGATCTCGGAAAGGCGGTCGGTGAGGTCCTCCCGCGGCAGCCAGCAGTTGGCCTCGTCCACGAGCGACGGCCCCGAATACTCCATCCAGTGCCGGACCCACGACTCGACGAGGTCGGGTCGCTCCCGGGTGGTCGTCTCGCCGAACACCACCGAGCCGACCCACTCCGCCCAGTCCCTCGGCACGGTCGGCTCGTCCTTGACCTTGTCGAACTCCTTCGCGAACTCGACCTGCTCCTCGGGGGTGTTGGGGAGCGCGGTGCTGGCGATCATGACGATCCCCCGGGTGCGCTCGGGGTGGCGGAGGGCGAACCGCAACGCCACGTATCCGCCCATCGACATGCCCGCGATCACCGCGCGTTCCATCCCGATCGCGTCCAGGAAGGCCTCGAGGTCGTCCGCCAGATCCCACAGGTCGTAGGGGCCCCGCCACCGCTCCGTTCGCGCACGGTGGTTCACGGCGACCGTCCGGAACTCGTCGGACAGGGCGGCGAGCTGGTCGTCGAACATCGTGCGGTCCATGACGGCCCCGTGCATGAACACGATGCCGGATCCGGACCCCCGTTCCTCGTAGTGATCGGTCATCGCTGGCTCCGTTCCTCGAGTGGGGCCGCCTCGGTCGCGGCCTCCGCGTCCGAGTCCGCGCTCGCAACGTCGCCCGCCGGCGTCGCGGTCGGCCCGGGCCGTCCTCCGTTGCGTCGGCGGGCGAGGAACTGCGGCTCCCACGAGCTCATCACACCCTCGGGGCGCGCCAGCAGGAGGAGGATCAGGCCGACGCCGAGCGCGAGCTCGGCGATGCCGTTGACGGACGGGATGTGCAGGGGGCCGAGATGGCCGTCCTCGACGTTGCGCATGAGCTCCTGGAAGGCGGTCAGCAGGGTGGCGCCGACGACGGCCCCGGCGACGCTGTTCGCGCCGCCGAGGATGACCATCACCACGATCGGGATCGTCTGGTTGAGGTAGAAGGAGTTCGGTGAGAAGGCGGTGAGCTGGTAGGCGAGGAGCGCCCCGGCGACGCCCGAGATGAACGCCGAGCCCACCCACGGCCACACCCGGGACGAGATGACCTTGATGCCGGCCGTCTCGGCGGCGAGCGGGTCCTCCCGGACGGCCCGGGCCTGCAGCCCCAACCGTGACCACTTGATGATGGCTGCGAGCGCCACGGCGCCGGTCAGCGAGCCGAACACGACCGGGAGGTTCGCCGACTGCGGCACCCCGAAGAACGTCTCGTTCCCGCGGGTGAACGAGCTGGCGTGCCGGAGGAAGTCGTTCACGATCACCAGGAAGGCGAAGCTGGTGATGCCGGCCGCGATCCCCGTCAGGCGCATGAAGATGGGGCCGATGGCGAGGGCGACCACGCCCGCCACGAGCCCGGCGAGCAGCAGCGCCGGGATGACCGGCATCGTGTGGTCGCGGAAGATGGTGGGGAGCTGGGGCAGCACGCTGGCCTTGATGGCCGTGGGCGTCGTCAGGATGCCGGCCGTATAGGCGCCGATCGCGACGAAGGCCATCTGTCCGAACGACATGATCCCCGTGTTCCCGACCAGGACCTGCAGGCCGACGACCAGCACCGCGTTGACGCCGAACGTGATCAGCAGGTCGTAGTTCGCGCCGCCGGACAGCGCGAGGTAGACGCCGACGATCGCGCCCACGAGCCCCGCCAACACCGTCACGGCCACCACGGCCCCGGAGGTCGCCCTGCGCTGCAGGCCGCGTTCGCGCGTCCACCGGAGCCGGATCATCGCGAGAGCTCCACGGTCTTGCCCGCGACCCCCTGCGGCCGCGCGATGAGGACGAGGATGATGAGGAGGAACGCGAACCCCTCGACGTAGGGGAGCAGGCCGGCAGGCAGGTAGGCGCCGAGCGCGCTCTCGAACAGGCCGAGCAGCAGTCCGCCGATCACGGCCCCCCGCACCGACCCGAGGCCGCCGATGACGATGGCGATGAACGCCTTGATCGTCGGATTCAGGTCCCCGCTCGGCTGCACGGTTCCGATCTTTGCGAACCACAGCATGGCGACGATGCCGGCGATCACGCCGCTCAGCGCGAAGGCGGCCGTGAGGATCCGCTCCCGCCGCACGCCCATCAACCCCGCGACGTCGGAGTCCTCCGCGTACGCGCGCATCTGCAGGCCGATGGTGGTGTGCTGGAGCAGCACGTACAGGCCCGCCACGACGACGGCGGCGGTCCCCAGCGAGACGAGCGCCAATACGGACATCCGGACCCCGCCGACCACGACGGTGTTCCCGAGGAACGTCGGCGTGGGGACGGGGCGGAACCCCTCCCCGAAGATGATCCGGATCGCGGCCTGGAGGACCAGCGAGACGCCGATCGACGCCAGCAGGAGCGTCAGCGGCGGGGCCTTGCGGAAGGGACGGAAGACCGTCTCGCCCATCCCCACGGAGAGCACGGTGGCGAGCGCCACCACGGCGGCGATGCCGACGACGGCGTTGACGTGCCATCCGGCCAGGAGCGCCATCAGGTACCCGCACCAGACGATCAGGTCCCCGTACGCGAAGTTCACCAGCCCCATGACCCCGAACAACAGCGTGATGCCGAGCGCGAGCATCACGTAGGTGGACCCGGCGGAGAGCGCGTCGAACAGCGACTGGAAGAAGGCCGTCACAGCGTGGCCTCCGAGATCTCGCCGAGGAACGCCTCCGACAGGCGCGGGCTCGTCCGGACCTCCTCGGCCGTCCCGTCGAGCAGGGTCCTGCCGTTCTTCATGACCAGCGCGCGATCGGCGAACTGCAGGGCCCTGGCCGCCGATTCCTCGACGAGCACCAGCGTGAGCCCCTCCGCGCGCAGCGTCTTCAGGAACCCGTAGACCTCCTCGATGACCAGCGGCGCGAGGCCCAGGGACGGCTCGTCCAGCAGGAGCAGGCTCGGGTTCGACATGAGGGCCCGCGCGATCGCGAGCATCTGCTGCTGCCCGCCCGAGAGGGCGCCCCCGGGGGCGGCCCGGCGCTCCCGGAGGATCGGGAAGCGCTCGTAGGCCAGCTCGAGGCCCTCCTGGACGAGCCGCTTGCGCTGGGAGCGGGCGTGCCGGCGGGCGAGGGGGGTGGCCCCGATCCGGAGGTTCTCCTCCACGGACAGCGTCGACAGGATCCGCCGCCCCTCGGGGCACAGGGTGATCCCCAGCTTGGCCCGGGCGTCGCTCCGGAGGCCCCTCAGGGAATCGCCGTCGAACGTGATGGCCCCGGACCACATCGGGAGGTCGCCGCAGATGGCGCGCATCAGCGTCGTCTTGCCGGCTCCGTTGGGCCCGATGACCGCGAACACCGAGCCCTGCGTGACGTGGAGCGAGACGCCGTCAACGGCCCGGGCCTTCCCGTACCCGGTGACGAGATCGGTGACCTCAAGCATGCTCGTCGTCCTCGGGCGGCGTGCCCAGGTAGGCGGCGATGACATCGGGATCGCGGGCGACCTCCCTCGGCAGCCCGGAGAAGAGGACCTGGCCCTCGTCGAGCACCGTCACGCGATCGCTGATGGCCATGATGAACGAGACGTCGTGGTCGATGATCAGGATGCTCAGCCCGAGCCGTTGCCTGGTCGCGACGAGGAGGTCGCGGAGCGCCCCGGTCTCCTCGTCGGCCAGCCCGGCGGCCGGCTCGTCGAGGAGGAGCAGCCGCGGGTTCGCCACGAGCGTCCGGGCGATCTCGACCCGTCGTTGCAGACCGTAGGAGAGATCGGTCACCGGGACCCCCGAGAGGTCCAGGAGCCCGTGTGCGTCGAGGATGGCCTCCACGCGGGTCTGCCGCGCCACCGTGTGGTCCGCGGCGGTTCGGACGAGGCCGCTCTCGACGTTCTCGGCCACGGTCAGCCCCCGGAACAGGCGGAGGCTCTGGTAGGTCCGGGCCAGCCCGGCCCGCGCCCGCCGGGTGCGGCTCCATCCGGTGACGTCGCTGCCCTCGAAGACGACCGTCCCCGTGCTCGGCGCCAGGACGCCCGAGACGCAGTTCACCAGCGTCGTCTTGCCGGAGCCGTTTGGCCCGATGAGTCCCAGGGTCTCACCCGGCCCGACGTCCAGCGACACCGACCGGAGGGCGCGGACGCCTCCGAAGTTCCTGCTCAGCTGTT
>DATBHM010000222.1:0-38534 GCA_036557505.1 Actinomycetota bacterium
CGTCCTGCTCGCCGAGCGCCGTCTCGAAGACGCCGGTGAAGAAGTCGGCCGCCGGCACCGTCCGCTGCCCGCCGGGGCCGGTGACGACGAACTCGGCGTCCAGAGTCAGCAGCACGCCGGGCATGTCCGAGGCGGGGTCGCCGTGCGAGACGGAGCCGCCGATCGTGCCGCGGTGACGAACCTGCGGGTCGCCGATCTCCGCCGCCGAGGAGGAGAGGATCGGGCACCGCTTCGCGACGAGGGCGCTCGTCGCCACATCGTGGTGCCGGGTCAGCGCGCCGATCGCGATCGCGTCGCCGTCCTCGCGGACGTAGCTCAGGTCGCCCAGGCGCCCGATGTCGACGAGCGTCCCCGGCCGGGCGATCCGGAGCTTCATCGCCGGGATCAGCGAGTGTCCGCCCGCGAGCAGCTTCGCGTCCTCGCGCGAGCCGAGCAGCTCGATCGCCTCCTGGACGGAACCGGCCAGTTCGTACTCGAACGCAGCTGGGATCACGCTTTCGCCTCCTCGATCGCGCGCCAGACTCGCTCCGGCGTCGTGGGCATGTCGATATCAGTGATGCCGAACGGGGCCAGCGCGTCGATGACGGCGTTGACGACGGCGGGCGTCGAGGCGATCGTCCCCGTCTCCCCCACTCCCTTGACGCCGAGCGGGTTGGTCGGGCTCGGGGTCACCGTCCGGTCGAGGTCGAACGACGGCAGCTCGGCCGCGCTCGGCACGAGATAGTTGAGCAGCGAGCCGGTGAGCAGGTTGCCCTGCTCGTCGTAGACCGCCTCCTCCCACAGCGCCTGCGCCACCCCCTGCGCGATGCCGCCGTGCACCTGGCCGTCGACGATCATCGGGTTGATCACGTTGCCGACGTCGTCGACCGCCACGTAGCGGTCGAGCTGCACGTCGCCGGTCTCGGTGTCGACCTCGACGACCGCGATGTGGCAGCCGGCCGGCCAGGAGAAGTTGGGCGGGTCGTAGATGAAGCTCGCCTCGAGGCCGGGCTCCATCCCGTCCGGGAGGTTGTGCGCCGCCCAGGCGGCGAAGGCGGCCTCCTTCACGTGCATGCCCACGTCGGGGCTGCCCTTGACGGAGAACCGGCCAGCCTCGTACTCGAGGTCGTCGGCGGAGACCTCGAGCTGATGCGCCGCGATCTGCCGCGCCTTCTCGACCACCTTCTCGCTCGCGTGATAGAGGGCGACGCCGCCGACCGGCAGGCTGCGGCTCCCGTACGTGTCCATCCCGGTCGGGACGACGGCCGTGTCGCCGGAGAGGAACTCCACGTCGGCGACGTCGACGCCGAGGCGATCGGCAACAATCTGGCTGAACGTGGTCGCGTGGCCCTGGCCGTGCGGCGTCGTGCCCGACATGACCTGCACGGTTCCGGTCGGCAGCACCTTGATCGTGATCGACTCCCAGCCGCCCGCGCCGTAGCGAAGGGCTCCGAGGATCCGCGATGGCGCCAGGCCGCACATCTCCACGTACGTGGAGAAGCCGATGCCGAGCTGCTTCGCGTCCTTCGCCTTGCGGCGCTTCTCCTGCTCCGCGCGCACGGCGTCGTAGCCGAGCACCTCGAGCCCCTTGTCGAGCGCGCCGTGGTAGTCGCCCGAGTCGATCTGGAGCCCCGAGGCGATGTCGGCCGGGAACGAGTCGATGAAGTTGAGCTTGCGGATCTCGACCGGGTCCTTGCCGACCTTGCGCGCCAGCGCGTCGACCGCCCGCTCGATCGCGTAGGTCGCCTCGGGCCGGCCGGCACCGCGGTACGCGTCGGTAGGGGTCGTGTTCGTGAAGACGCCCGTGCAGTGGAAGTCGTAGGCCTCGACGTCGTAGCACCCGGCGTAGAGCCAGGCGCCGAGCAGGGGGACACCAGGCGTGACCGCCTGGAGGTAGGCGCCCATCGCCGCGGTCAGGCGTACACGGACGCCGGTGATCTTCCCCTCCCCGGTCGCGGCGAGCTCGATCTCCTGGATCACGTCGCGCCCGTGGATCGTGGCCAGGTTTCCCTCCGAGCGCTCCTCGGTCCACTTGACCGGGCGCCCGAGCCGCTGGGCGAGGGCGATCACGATCACGTCTTCCGCGTACACGTCGAGCTTGGAGCCGAAGCCGCCGCCGACGTCGGGGGCGATCACGCGCACCTTCGCCTCCGGGATGCCGAGGACGAGCGTGTACGCGGTGCGCATGATGTGCGGCCCCTGGGTCGTCGCCCAGATGGTCACGTCGCCCGCGGCGTCGACCTCGCAGAGCGCCCCGCGCGGCTCCATCGCCGTCGGGATCAGCCGCTGCTGGCGGTAGCGCTCCTTGACCGTCACGGCCGCGTCCGCGAAGACCTTGTCCGGCTCGCCGGTGACGAGCGACCACGTGTAGGCCCGGTTGCCGGCTGCGTCGTCGTGGAGGAGCGGCGCGCCTTCGGCGATGGCTGCCTCGACGTCGGTGACCGCCGGCAGCGGCTCGTAGTCGACCTCGACCAGCTCGGCCGCGTCCTTCGCCGCGCCGCGACTCTCGGCGACGACGACCGCGACCCCGTCGCCCGCGAAGCGCGCCTTGTCGACGGCGAGCGGCATGTGCTTGACCATCGCGATGTCGTCCGACACCGGCCAGAAGCAGGGCAGCCCTCCCGGCCACGCGTCCGCGAGGTCGGCACCGGTGAAGGCGGCGACGACGCCCGGCGCCTCGCGGGCCGCCGACACGTCCACGCTCTTCAGCACGGCGTGCGCGTACGGGCTGCGCACCAGGTAGGCGTGCACCATCCGGGTGGAGGCGAGGTTGTCGACGTAGCGGCCCTCGCCCTGCAGCAGGCGGGTGTCCTCCTTGCGGGGGACGGCCTCGCCTACAGCCGTCATACCTCGGCTCCCGAGGCCGCGAGGATGGCCTTGACGATGTTGTGGTAGCCGGTACAGCGGCAGAGGTTGCCCTCCAGCGACAGCCTCACCTCGGCCTCCGTCGGCTTCGGGTTCTCGTTCAGATAGGAGACGGCCGCCATGACCATGCCCGGCGTGCAGAACCCACACTGGAGGGCGTGGTGCTCGTGGAAGGCCTGCTGGACGGGATGAAAGGTGCCGTTGTCGGCCAGGCCCTCGATGGTCGTCACCTCGTGGCCGTCCGCCTGGACGGCGAGCAGCGTGCAGGACTTGACCGATTCCCCGTCGAGCAGCACCGTGCAGGAGCCGCAGGACGAGGTGTCGCATCCGACGTTCGTTCCGGTCAGTCCAAGGGAGTCGCGCAGGAAGTACACGAGCAGGGTGCGGGCTTCCACGTCGGCTTCCCTGGGCGACCCGTTCACCGTGACCGATACGCGAGGCAACGGCGCCTCCTTTCGCTCACCCGATGGGGAGTCCGGATCGTAAGCCCGGAGCGCCCGGGAGATGAAATCCTGGTGGGATGCATATGTATTTCCTGTGTAAGCCCTAAGTAGGCGTCTCCCGGATGGCGGCCCCGAACGTTCCGGGACGGGCCTCAGCCGGGCGACCGATCCGGTGACGCGCAGTCGCCCGTGTGCCCCGGGCGCCGCGATGCGCAAGGATTCCGCTCGTGCGGCGCGCGGTGTGGGCGGTGCTGTCTGCGTGCTCGGTGATGGCCGCCGCGTGCACGGGCGTGGACGTGACGCCGACCGGGAGCCCCGTCGCATCTTCGCGACCGTCCGCGTCACCTCGTACGGGAGGTCCGCAGCTCACGCCGTGTCCGTATCGCGGCGACCTCGTGTGCGGATCGATCGACGTTCCGCTGGATCGCGCACATCCGGACGACGCGACGATCTCCATCGCGTTCTCGGTCCACCCGCACACCGACGAATCCGGCCCCGCTGATGAGCCGATCGTCTCGCTCCCCGGTGGCCCGGGGTCCGGAGCGAACGGCGTCATGGAGTTCATGCTCGCCATGAACCCCGTGCTCGCCCATCACGACATCGTGGCGATCAGCCCCCGTGGAACCGGAGCGTCCGGACCGATCGACTGCCCGGACCTGCAGAACGGCTGGCGGACGACGGCGGAGCTGGACGACGCCGTGCGGGCCTGCGGCGAGCGGCTCGGCGACGACGCCGACCGGTACGGATCCGGAGACGTGGCCCTGGACGTCGAGGCGGTTCGGCGGGCCCTCGGATACGACCGCATCGACCTGTACGCGTTCTCGTACGGCGTGGTCCCCGAGCAGGCGTACGCGGTGCGGTTCCCGCAGCACGTTCACGCGCTGGTGTTCGACGCCGGGATGGCGGTCACCGACCCACCGCACACCTGGGCGTGGGGCCTCGGCATCCCGCGTGCCATGGTCCGCGAGGTCGCGCTGATGTGCGCGAGATCGCATCGCTGCCGCGTTCGCGAGCCGGCGGAGGTCGTGAGGTGGCTCGTCCATCGGGCGGCCTCCCGCCCCATCCGCGGCCGCCTCCGGGTGCCGGGCGGCGAGCCGCAGCGAGTCGAGGTCGACGAGCCGGAGGTCGCCAACCTGCTGCGATCCGTCGGCACATGCGTCGTCTGCGGGCAGATCGACCCGGCGGAGCTGCTGCATGCCGGCGTGGCCCTCCGCCGCGGCGACCTGCAGCCGCTCCTCCGCATCGCCTACGTGCACGGGCTCGGACCACCGGACGTGGCTCCGGATCCCGCCGACTTCTCCGTCGGCGACAACTTCGCCGCGCTCTGCAACGACGAGGACTTCGTGTGGGACCGCACGGACCCCGTGCCGGTGCGCCGGGACGCGTACGAGAACGCGGTGGCCGCGTTCCCACCTCGGACGTTCGCCCCGTTCTCGCTGCGCGGCTGGATGGCGTTCCGGCAACCGGCCGGCTGCCTGGGGTGGCCGGCACCGGACCGGTTCGAGCCGGCCGTGCCCGCGGGCGCCGCGTTCCCCGACGTCCCCACACTGATCCTGGCGGGAGACGGCGACACCGTGGTCCCCCCGGAGGTGGTCGAGACCCTCCGCCGCGAGCTGCCCGGGGCGACGTACGTCACCGTGGCCGGGGCCGGCCACCCCGTGGCGGGGCCGGCCTGGGGACCCTGCGGAGCCGAGCTGGTGGGACAGATGTTCGACTCGCTCGAGATCATCGACTCGAGCTGCGCGAAGGCCCCGTGAAGGACGCAGCCAGGTTGGAGGGTCGCGCCCGGCGGCCGGCTCCCTGAGCGAGGGTCGTCGAGACCTGCCGTGTCACGCCCCCCGTCGAAGCCGGTCGACGTGGACTCGGTGTGGGCAGGTTCCCCACCGGGAACCCGGCATCGGAAGTTGACCGGTCAACCGTTCGGGCGGGAGAATCCCGATTCCGAGCCGCCGCGGCCGCGGCGGTCGCACGATCCGGGGGTGTACGCACGCTGGCGCGTCGACGCACGCCGCGCTCCGCAGTCCGGAGCGCACGGCCGTTCGTAGTCCTTGCGCCGCCCCGGCTTCCGGTTCGACCGACGTTGCACCTGCAGTGAAGGAGGACTGAGGATGCTTCCCGCTGCGTTCGAGTACCACCGTCCCGAGACTTTGGACGAGGCGCTCTCGCTGCTGAACGAGCACGGCGACGAGGGCAAGGTCCTGGCGGGAGGGCAGAGCCTCATCCCGCTCATGAAGCTCCGGTTCGCCGCACCGGAGCATCTCATCGACATCAACCGGGTTGCCGGGCTGGACGGCCTCCAGGAGGCGGACGGGCAGCTCCGCATCGGCGCCCTGACCCGCCACGCGACGCTCGAGCACTCCGACCTGCTGACGCAGCGCTACCCCGTGATGGCGCAGGCGGCGCCGATGATCTCGGATCCCATCGTCCGCAACCTCGGAACGATCGGGGGGTCGCTGGCGCACGCGGATCCGGCCGGGGACTGGGGTTCGGTGATGCTGGCGATGGGCGCGACGGTGATCGTGCGGTCCGCGACCGGCGAACGCCAGATTCCGATCGGCGAGTTCCTGCAGGACACGTTCACCACGTCGCTCGAGCCGAACGAGATCCTCACCGAGATCCGGGTGCCGCAGCCCGGCGCGAGGTCGGGCGGGGCCTATCTGAAGATGGAACGGAAGGTCGGCGACTTCGCCACGGTCGCCGTGGGCGTCCACCTGGAGCTCTCGAACGGCACGATCGGCACGGCCGGCATCGCGCTCACCGCGGTGGGCTCGAAGAACATCCAGGCCACCGAGGCGGAGCAGTCGCTCGCCGGCGCCGAGCCGACCGACGACGCGTTCGCCGAGGCCGGACGGCTGGCGGCGCGGGCCGCCGACCCCGTGTCGGACGTCCGCGGGTCCGCCGAGTACAAGCGGCACGTCGTCGAGGTGTTCGTCCGTCGCGGCCTGGCCCGGGCCCTCGAGTCCGCCCGCAGCCTGTAGGGGGGGTGCCAAGAGCCATGGACATCACGGTCAAGGTCAACGGGGCGGACCGCTCGGCGGACGTCGAGCCCCGCCAGCTGCTGGTCCACGTCATCCGCGAGACGTTCGGCCTCACGGGAACGCACATCGGCTGCGACACGACGTCGTGCGGCGCCTGCACGGTGCTCCTCGACGGCACGCCGGTGAAGTCGTGCACGGTGTTCGGGGTCCAAGCGGACGGCCGGGAGGTCACCACTGTCGAGGGCCTCATCACGGCCGACGGGCTGGACCCGATCCAGGAGGGGTTCAAGGAGGAACACGGCCTCCAGTGCGGGTTCTGCACGCCGGGCATGATGCTCGTGGGAAAGCACCTGCTCGACGGGAACCCGAACCCGTCCGAGGACGACATCCGGTGGGCCATCAGCGGGAACATCTGCCGCTGCACGGGCTACATGAACATCGTGAAGGCGATCCAGTGGGCGGCGCACAAGAACGCCGGGAACGGCGACGACCAGGCGCCGCCGATCAGCCCCGACAGCACGGCCGACGAGACCGGCCTCGGCCCCGAGGAATCGGTGCCGGCCTCCGACATCGGCGGCGAGGGCGTCGCCACGGCGGCCCCGAGCGAGTAGGCAGGAGACGAACGACATGGCGACCGAGATCCGCGGGATCGGACACAGCGTCAAGCGCAAGGAGGACGACCGGTTCATCCGGGGCCAGGGGAACTATGTCGACGACGTCGTGCTCCCCAACATGCTCCACATGGCCATCCTGCGAAGCCCGCTCGCGCACGCAGAGATCAAGTCCATCGACACGTCGCGGGCGAGCGCGCTGCCCGGCGTGGTGGTCGTGGTGACCGGCGAGATCATGGACGCGCACAAGCTGGCCTGGATGCCCACGCTCTCGGGCGACACGCAGGCCGTGCTGGCCACCGACAAGGTTCGCTTCCAGGGCCAGGAGGTGGCCGCGGTCATCGCCGAGAGCGCGTACGTCGCCAAGGACGCGCTGGAGCTCATCGACGTCGAGTACGAACCGCTCGGCGCGGTGACCAACCCCGAGAAGGCCGCGGCGGCCGACGCGCCGGTCATCCGCACCGACAAGGAGGACCAGGCCGACAACCACATCTACCACTGGGAGTCGGGCGACAAGGACGCCACCGACGCAGCGTTCGCCTCGGCGGCCAAGGTCGTCTCGCTCGACACGCACTACCCACGCTCGCACCCCTCCCCGCTGGAGACGTGCGGGTGCGTCGCCGACGTGAACATGGGCGTCGGCCAGGCAACCATCTGGATGACCTCCCAGGCCCCGCACGCCATCCGGACCGTGTTCGCGCTGGTCACGGGCCTGCCGGAGGAGAACATCCGGATCCTCTCCCCGGACATCGGCGGGGGGTTCGGCAACAAGGTGCCGGTGTACCCGGGCTACGTGGTGGCCACGGCGGCGTCGCTGCTCCTCGGCCGGCCGGTCAAGTGGATCGAGGACCGGACGGAGAACCTCATCTCCACCGGGTTCGCGCGCGACTTCTACATGCACGGGGAGATGGCGCTCGATGACGACGGGACGATGAAGGGCCTGCGCGTCTCGCTGAAGGCCGACGAGGGCGCGTTCCACGCGGACGCGCAGCCGACCAAGTTCAAGGTCGGGCTGTTCCACGTCGTGACGGGGTCGTATGACCTGCCGGCGGCACACGTGGAAGCGGACGGCTACTACACGAACAAGGCCCCAGGCGGCGTCGCGTACCGGTGTTCGTTCCGGGTGACCGAGGCGTCGTACATGATCGAACGCCTGGTCCAGAACGCCGCGTACGAGCTCGGCATGGACCCCGCCGACATCCGGAAGAAGAACTTCATCCCCAAGGAAGCGTTCCCGTACAAGAGCGCGACGGGGTTCGAGTACGACTCGGGCGACTACCACGCTGCGATGGACCTGGCGCTCGAGAAGGTCGGGTACACGTCCTTCCGGGCGGAGCAGGCGGCGGCGCGCGCCGAGGGGCGGCTGCTCGGCGTCGGGCTGGCGTCGTTCACGGAGATCGTGGGCGCCGGGCCGCACAAGGACTACGACATCCTCGGCCTGAAGATGAACGACGGTGCCGAGCTGCGCGTGCATCCGACCGGCAAGGCGATCCTCAAGCTCTCCGTGCAGACGCAGGGCCAGGGGCACGAGACGACGTTCGCCCAGATCGTGGCCGAGGAGCTCGGGATCCAGCCCGAGGATGTCAAGGTCATGCATGGCGACACTGACAACACGCCGTACGGGCTGGGGACGTACGCGTCGCGGTCGACGCCGGTCTCCGGCGCCGCCACCGCGATGGTCGCCCGTCGCGTGCGGGAGAAGGCCCGGAAGATCGCGGCGCACCTGCTCGAGACCAGCGAGGACGACCTGGAGTGGGAGGGCGACTCGTTCCACGTCAAGGGCGCGCCCGACCAGGCCAAGACGATCCAGGACATCGCGTTCGCCGCGTACACGAACTTCCCCGACGGCATGGAGGCCGGCCTGGAGGGCGTGTACTACTACGACCCGCCCAACCTGACGTTCCCGTTCGGGACCTACGTCGTGACGGTCGAGGTCGACGCCGACACCGGGCAGTGGAAGGTCCTGCGGATGGTCGCGGTCGACGACTGCGGCGTCCGGATCAACCCGATGATCGTCGAGGGGCAGATCCACGGCGGGCTCACCGAGGGCTACGGCATGGCCGCGATGGAGCTCATCACGTTCGACGAGGACGGGAACTGCATCGGGTCGAACTTCATGGACTACCTGCTGCCGACGGCGTGGGAGACGCCGCGGTTCGAGCTCGGGGAGACCGTGACGCCGTCGCCGCACCATCCCATCGGGGCGAAGGGGGTCGGGGAGTCGGCAACAGTGGGGTCGCCGGCGGCGTTCGTCAACGCGGTGCTCGACGCGGTGTGGCACCTCGGCGTGCGGAACCTCGACATGCCGGTCACGTCGGCCAAGGTGTGGGAGGCCATCCAGGCGGCGAAGGCGTCGGGCGGCGGCGGCTCCGGCGGCGACGGCTCGACCGACGCGCCGACGGAGCAGTCCCTCGAGCAGGCCGGATCCACCGACGTCGTGTCGCACGACCGGGCCGGCGGGCTCCCGGCGAGCTCCGGCGACGAGGGGCCGTCGCAGCTCGGAGGAACGCCTTCGTCGTCGTGACCCCGCGAAGCGCCGCGGCGGTCGTACCGTTGGATCCTGGATGAACCGGCAGATCATCGACCTGGCCCGGGAGCTGGCCGACCGGGGCGAACCGTTCGCGTTCGCCACGGTGGTGTGGCGACGGTCGCCCTCGTCGGGCAAGGAGGGGTCGACCGCCGTCATCCGCCGCGACGGCTCGGTGCGGGGCTGGCTGGGCGGCGCGTGCGCCGAGCCCACGGTCGTCCGTGAGGCGCGCCAGGCCATCCGCGAGGGAACGCCCCGGCTGCTGTTCCTGGGGACGGCCGAAGAGCTGTCCGAGCACGAACGCACCGGTGTCGTCCGGGTGCCGATCGCCTGCCAGAGCGAGGGAGCCTTGGAGGTCTATGTGGAACCCGTCCTGCCCAAGCCGCACCTGGTCGTGATCGGACGCTCCCCAGCGGTGGACACCCTGGCCGCGCTGGCATCCGCCCTGAGCTGGGACACGGTGATCGTGGACGACGGCGGCACGGAGGACGCGCATCCGGCGGCCGGACGGGTGGTGACCGCGCTCGACCTGGCCGCGGCGGGGGCGCACGCGGGGTCGTTCGTCGTCGTGGCCACGCAGGGGCACTACGACGAGGATGCCCTGGAGTCCGCCCTTGCGAGCGAGCACGCGTACGTCGCGCTGGTGGCCTCGCGGAAACGGGCCGACGCAGTGCTCGGCTACCTCCGGGACCGGGGGGTTCCGGAGGAGGCGCTGGCCAGGGTGCACGCGCCGGCAGGGCTGGACCTCGGGGCCGTGTCGCATGAGGAGATCGCCGTGGCGATCCTCGCGGAGATCGTCAGGGAGAAGGCCGCCGGCGAGATCGCGGCAGGGGTGCCGGCGGAACACGCCCAACACGGGCACCACGGCCACGACACGGCGGCCGGCGACGGGACGGAGGAGCGCCACGAGGAGGTCGACCCCGTCTGCGGCATGACGGTCGACGTGGCCACCGCGCGGAACGTGGCGACGTACGACGGTCGGACGTACTACTTCTGCTCGGCGGGGTGCCGGGCGGCGTTCGAGGCGGAACCCGCGAAGTTCGCCTCGGTCGGATCGTGAGCGGCGTTCGGGCCGGACGCGGCACAATGGTGGGAACGGCATGAGCGAGATCGTCGACGTCCTCGCCGCCATCGAGCGGCTCCAGGCGCAGGGCCAGCGCATGGCCCTGGCGACGATCGTCGCCGTGCGCGGGTCGACCTACCGCCGGCCGGGCGCGCGATTGCTGGTCCCGGAGACCGGCGCGCCCATCGGGAACATCTCCGGCGGCTGCCTCGAGAACGACGTCGCCGACGTCGCCCGGGTGGTCATGGAGGAGGGGCAGGCCCGGATGGTGTCGTTCGACCTCACGGCCGACGACGAGGCGGTGTGGGGGTGGGGCCTGGGGTGCAACGGCGCGATCGACCTGTTCGTCGAGCCCGCCGAGAAAGCCGCCGAGACCGCCGGCATGCTGCGGATGGCACTCGAGGAACAGCAACCCCTCGCGATGATCACGGTGCTCGACTCCGGCGTGCCGGGGGTCGAGTGGGGCGCGAGGCTGCTGGTCCGGCCGGACGGCTCGACCGGGAGCTCGCTGGGCGATGCGGTGATCGACGCGGCCGCCGGCGATGCCGCCGCGGAGCTGCTGGACGCCGAGCGCTCGGAGATCCGCATCCTGGCCTCGGAGGACGGCGAGGTCCGCGTCTTCGTGGAGGTGCTGGAGCCCCCGCTGCGTCTGGTCGTGTTGGGCGCCGGCCACGACGCGATCCCCCTCGTGGCGGTGGCCTCGACGCTCGGGTGGCAGCCGATCGTGGTCGACGACCGGCCGCAGTTCCTCAATCCCGACCGGTTCCCGCAGGCGGCGTCGTTCGTCGCGCTGGAACGCCCCGACGAGGTGGCCGCGAAGGCGCCGATCGACAAGCGGACCTTCGTCGTCGTGATGACCCACAACTTCCTGCGGGACAAGGACTACCTGCGCTCGCTGCTGACGACCGACGCCCGGTACATCGCGATGCTCGGGCCCGGGGCGCGGACCAAGCGGCTGCTCGACGAGCTCCGGCAGGAGGGCGTCGTGGTGGCCGACGACGACCTCGGCCGGATCCACGGGCCCGCGGGCCTCGACCTCGGCGCCGAGGGCCCGGAGGAGATCGCCTCGGCCATCACGGCCGAGATCCTGTCCGTGAAGCGGGGCGGGCCCGGCGGGGCGCTCCGCGACCGGCCGGGCCCCATCCACGCGCGGCCCGTGCGCGCCACGAGCGGAAGGACGTAGATGGGCATCCTGATCGAGAACGACTTCGAGGTCCCGGCACCGGTCGACACCGTGTGGAACTACGTCCTCGACGTGGAGCGCATCGCGCCCTGCATGCCCGGCGCGACGCTCACCGAGGCGATCGACGAGGACAACTTCAAGGGCAAGGTGACGATCAAGCTGGGGCCGGTGTCGCTGTCGTTCGCCGGGACGGTCACCGTCGTGGAGCGCGACGCCGGCGAGCACCGAGTCGAGATCAAGGCCAGCGGCATGGAGCAGCGGGGGAAGGGCTCGGCCACCGCGCTCATCACCGCGTGGGTCGAACCGGCCGGTGCGACCACGACCAAGGTCCGGTTCAAGCAGGACATCACGGTGTCGGGGGCCGTGGCCCAGTTCTCCCGGGGGATGATGCAGGACGTCTCCGCCAAGCTCACCAAGCAGTTCGCCGACTGCCTGAAGACGAACATCACCGCCGAACAGGAGGCCCTGACCGCCGCCGCGCCCGCCGGCGAGCAGCCGGACGCCTCGGAGGCGTCTTCGACCGTGACTGGCTCCGCGCCGGAGGGCGGCACCGCGTCCGGATCGACGTCGGGCCCCGCCGCGGGGGGCGTCCCGGCGGCGAACGCCGCCACGCCCCGCCCGGCCCCGGTCGCCACGGCGAAGTCAATCGGCGGCATCCGGCTCGGACTGTGGGCGTTCTGGCGCGCGATCGTCCGGTTCTTCCAGCGGCTGTTCGGCCGCACACCCAAGGACTGACTACCCGACCGAGCCCCAGTAGGTCAGCTCCCAGCCGCCGGTCGTGGCGTTCACGACCACGGTCTCGGTGTTGAGCTGACAGGGCGCCCCGACGATGCCCGGCGGCACGCCGTACCCCTTGCAGACGCCGCCGAACGTCACGAACCACGCCGGCCGGTTCCGGAGCAGGCCGAACGCGGCGGTGACGGCCCCTGCGCCCGACGCCTCCTGGTGCCGCAGCGCGACCCTGACCGCGTCCCCCGCGGTGACCGTGGGGCGGGCGCCGCCGGGCGGCTGCTGGCGGAGGTAGCGGCCACCGGGACCGAGCGGGGGGATCGGCGCGGACCTCGAGATCCTGACCACCTCCGGCCTCGGCGCGGGGGCGGTGGTGTGCGATGCGGGCCGCGCCGGTACCGAACCGCGGGACTGGCCCTGGCACGCGGCGAGCGCACACGCGAGCAGCGCGACCATGGCGGCCCGGCCGGCGATTCGTGCGGCGAACATCCCTGGTTCGACCCCGAAGCGGCCCGCGCGGTTCCCAAGGCGGCCGAATCCCGGGGTTCCAACTAGGCTGGAGGAATGCGGTTCGATACGTATTCGTTCGGCGCCGTGACGATCGACGGCGTCACCTACGACCACGACGTCGTCATCGACCACGGCTCGATCTCGAAGCGCCACAAGAAGCCCTCCAAGCGGTACCGGGACCGGTTCGGGCACACGCCGCTGTCCGCGGGGGAGGACATCCCCTGGGACTGCCGGCGGCTGGTGGTCGGGACGGGGGCCTCCGGTTCGCTGCCGATCATGGACGAGGTGTTCCGGGAGGCCGAGGAGCGCGGCGTCGATCTGGTCGCCCTCCCCACGGAAGAGGCGATCGAGCTGCTCGGCCCGGTCCCCGCCGAGACGAACGTCATCCTCCACGTCACCTGCTGAACCCCGTGGCCAACCTGGGCTTCGACGACGCGTACGTCGGGACGCCACCATGGGACACCGGGCGTCCCCAGCCGGCCTTCGAACGGTTCGCGGCGGGCGGCGGCCTCCACGGCCGTGTCCTCGACGTCGGCTGCGGAACCGGCGAGCACGCGATGATGGCGGCCGCGCTCGGATTCACCGCTGTCGGCCTCGACGCGTCGCCCCGGGCCATCGAACGGGCCCGGCACAAGGCGGAGGAACGCGGCCGTGACGTGCGGTTCGTCGTCGGCGACGCGCTGGACCTGGCCGCGCTCGGCGAGCGGTTCGACACGGTCCTCGACAGCGGTCTGTTCCACGTATTCGACGACGACGACCGGGCACGGTATGTGGCGGGCCTGGCCGGGGTGATCCCGCCCGGCGGACGGTTCGTGCTGCTCTGCTTCAGCGACCGAGTGCCCGGTGAGCTCGGCCCGCGCCGGATCCGCGAGGATGCGATCAGGGCGAGCTTCGCCGAAGGGTGGCGGGTGCTCTCGATCGACCTCGTGACGATGAGCGTGCTGTTCGCCGAGCAGGGCATCCCGGCCTGGCTCGCCGTGATCGAACGAACCTGACGGGGGCCATCCCCGGGACCGGCCGTCGCCGTATCACCGGGCGTGGTCCGCACCTTCGGCCTTGTCGCCGCCATCGCCGTGCTGCTCGCGGCCTGCGACGGGTCGCCCTCGACGCCGAGCCGGACGACGGCCCCGTCGTCCCTGCCGAGCACGAGTCCGATCGCCTCGCCGAGCCCGGAGGCAGACGCCACCCGGATGCCGGCCTCCGAGACACCCCTCGAGCCGGGCCGCTACACGTTCACCGGATTCACCCCGAACGTCAGCTACCGCGTCGAGCACGGATGGACGGCCGGCCACGAGATCCCCGACTTCTTCGACGTCGATCGGCCGAACACGGTGGTGGCGTTCAGCATCCCGACGACCGTCTACGACCGCACCGGCGTCGCGCAGTCCACCTTGAATCTGGCGCCGCGTCGGGCGCTCGCCATGGTCGCCGCCAACCACGGCCTGCACGCGGGTCCGGTGGAATCTACGACCGTCGGCGCCCATCCCGGCGTCGTCGCGCAGCTCGAGCCCACCGTCGCGGCGAACATCTTCGGTGGGCAGTTCCCCTACACCACCGCGGCGGGGTCCGCCGTTCGACTCGCATTCGTCGACGTCGACGGGACGCTGGTCCTCGTCATGGCGGTGGCCCGGCGCCGCCCGTTCGGCCCCGCCCTCGCGGACGCCGCGGAACTGATCCGGTCGGTCCGCTTCGGATGAACGTCGTCGGCGCCAGGGCCTACACTGTTCGGGCCATGCCGCTCTACGAGTTCCGGTGCGCCGACTGCGGACAGATCTTCGACCGGCTCCAGCCGTTCGAGGCCGAGTCCCCGGCATGCGCTGCGTGCGGTTCCGCCCAGGTCAACCGGCTGATCTCGCTGATCGGCGGACTCGTCGGCTCCGGCGGCCCGTCGACCTCCTTCGGAGGAGGCGGCGGTGGCGGATGCGGGTGCGGCGGGGCCTGCGCCTGCGGCCGCAACTGATCGCATCCCGAACGAGCCCGCTACGTCAAGCGGTAGAACCGGAGGAACCCGGGCTCGAACGGCAGCACCTCCACGTTCGGGAAGCCTGCCTCCCGCGCGTATCCGCGGAGCGTCCGGGCTCGCATCACGGTCCCGGTCGCCGCGGAGGGCTCCTCGGCCATCCCCGCCGGCAGGCATACCGTCATGCTGACGGCGTACATGAACCGGTCGATCTCGTCGGCCGGCGCGGTGAACTCGTCCCCGACCCGTTCGTCGGCGACGAGCAGGGAGGCCCCCGGCGCGAGCGCGGACCGGATCGCCGCCAGGGTCTCGACCGGCCGGGCGAGGTCGTGGACGGCCTCGATCACCACGGCGAGGTCGAACGGTCCCTCGGACCCGATCGTCGCCCCGTCCCGCACGTGGTAGGTGACCCGGTCCCCGACGCCGTGCTCGGCGGCCAGCCGCCGGCCGATCTCCACCGACCCTTCGTCGGGGTCGAACGCGTCGACGGTGGCCCCGGGGTAGGCGGTGGCGAGCGCGATCGCCGACCATCCCACGCCGCAGGCGACGTCCGCCACCCGGGCGGGTGGATCGGCCGAGAGCCGTTCGTGCACGTCGGGGATGCCCGGCAGGATCTCCGTGCCGAACTCCCCGACCAGCCACGGCCGGTTGAAATCACCCTGCGACTCGATCATGTCGTCGCCGTACGCCGACCACGCCACGCCCCCGCCCGAGCGGTACGCCTCGAGCAGCAACGGCAGCGCCTGCGCGGTGGCGACCAGCGTCCGTCCGAGCGGCGCCATCGAGAACGGGCTGTCCGGCTTCGCGAGGACCTCCGCGTGCGCGGGCGGCAGCCGGTACCGCCGGTCCGACGCCTCGGCGGCGGCCTCGTCGGCCTCGAGCACGCCGGCCGCGGCCTGCTGCTCCAGCCACTCCCGCGCGTAGCGTTCGTGGATCCCACCCGCTGCCGCGAGCTCGGACGGCGTGACGCTCCGGCCGTCGCCGAGCAGCCGGTACAGCCCCAGCCGATCGCCCACGTAGACGGTCAGGAGCTCGAATGCCGCCAGCCCCGCCGCCGACAGCCGCCCGACCAACGCCTCCGACCGCTCCGCCACCCCCTCGTCCGGCTGCTCCGAGATCGCCATCCCGATTCCCTCCCCCCTTCGTCGTCCCCAGCATCATCGAACCCCGGCCGTGCAGGGACCAGGCAGTTTCAGTTCGGGACTCGGTTCCTGCGCCTCCGTTCGAGCTCCTGCATGCCGGCCTCGTAGGGGACCAGCGGCTCGTACCCCAGCTCCGAACGCGCCTTCGCGTCGTTCACCGTGCACTCGGCGCCGATCACCGCGAACATCGCCCGCGTCACCGGCGGCGGGCGCTTCGCGGCCAGCATGCTCCAGAACCCCTCCCCTGCCGACGCGGTGAGCCGCGCGCCCCGCGGCGAGATCGTCCGGTCGGGAACCGTGAGCCCGATCGCCCGCAGGTACCTCGACGCGAACCGCCGGAACTCCACCGGGGCGCCGTCGGTCACGAAGTAGACGTCACCGGCCCGACCCCGGTCGGCGGCCAGCGCGAGGCCGTGCGCGGCGTTGGCGACGTGGGTCGTCGAGACCCGATGCCGGCCGGAGCCCACCCACCTGAACCGTCCGGTCCGCACGCCCTCCCGGAACCGGGGCAGCCACGTGGTGTCGCCCGGCCCCCAGACGAGCGCCGGCCGGACCACGATCGCCTCGAGCCGCTCGGCCGCGAGCACCGCCAGCTCGGCGTCGCGCTTGGAGCGGTGGTACCAGCCGAGCGGCCTGGCCGGCAGCGGCGCCGTCTCGTCGGCGCCCACCACCGGATGGCCGTCGGCCAGCACGGTCGCGGGCGTGACGTGGACGATCCGGGCCACGCCCGCCCGCTCCATGGCCCACAGGACGTTCTTCGTGCCCTCGACGTTCACCCGTTCGAACTCGGCGGGGCGGCCCCAGTCCTCGGTCCGGGCGCCGGCATGGACGACGACGTCCGCGCCGCGCATGCCGTCGCGGAGCGCGGCGGGGTCCTCCAGGGCGCCCCGCACGGGCTCCCCGCCCGCCCGGGCGACGGCGCCGGCGGCGGCGTCCGACCGGGCCAGCGCGTACACCGCGTCGCCGCGCGAGCGCAGCAGGCCGATCAGGCGGTTCCCGACGAACCCCGATCCGCCCGTGAGGAAGAACGTGGTCACTCGGGCGCCGTCTCCACCGGCAGCTCGGCACCCTCCCTCCGGGTCGCCCGCCACACGACCGAGCCCACCGCGCAGATCGCCAGCAGCCCCCCGGCGATCTGCAACGGAGCGAGGGATTCCCCCAGCAGGATGAGCGCGGCGATCGCGGAGACGACCGGCTCGCCCAGGATCAACAGGGACGACACCGTCACGTCGACGTGCGAGTGCGCCCACGCCACGGACAGGTGCCCGGCCTGGGCGGCGACCACGAACAGCGCGAGCAGCACCCAGTCCTCCGGCCGGAACCCGCCGAACCCGTCTCCCGTGGCCACCGCGACCGGCGTGATCACGATGGCGGCGACCAGGGTCACGGTGGTCATGTACTCGATCGCCTGCACCTCCTGCCGGACGCGCTTCGACAGCAGGAAGTACCCCGTGAACACGAACAGCGCCCCGACGGCGAGCAGGTCGCCGCCGAGGCTCCACACGGCGTTCTCGCTGGAGCCGAGGATCGACAGGCCCACGCAGCCCACCGAGACCATCGCCCACGTGATGTCCTTCCGCGTGGGGTGCTCACCGAACCACCGCCCTGCGACCACCAGCACCAGCGCCGGCTGCAGGGCCGCGATCAGCAGCACGTCGGCCACGCCGGTGTGCCGGATGGCCTCGAAGAACAGGATCAGGTTGGCGGCGAACAGGACCCCCGCGGGGGCGGAGGCCTTGACGATCCGCCACGTCAGCCGCCGCCGGGCCAGGGCCGTCACGATCAGCATCAACGTGGCGCCGATCCACAGCCGGTAGAACGTGAACTCGATGACGGGGACCGGTGTGAGCTTCACGATCGTGTTGGCGAACGACCACCCGATCACCGGAACGGCCACCGCGGCGAGCCCCAGCGGGGTCGCGTGGAGGCCGGCACCGGGTTCGAGCTCGACGGGTGCTGCACGGACCTTCGCCATGACCAACCGATTGTCCCAGCAGTCCGCGGCGCCTCGGTCTCAGCGGGCCGGCCGCTCCCGGACGACCTCCGATGCGGCCTTGTCCCGGCGCAGCCCGAGGAACCGGGGATGCCGGAGCTGTCCGTCGGACGTCCATTCCGCGAACCCGACCTGCCCGACCAGGCGGGGCTCGATCCAGTGGACGCCGAGCCGCGGCAGGCCCTTGGTCCGTTCGAACGGCGGCGCGTCGCGCTCCAGCGGCCGCATCCGCTCGAGGAGGTCGGCCAGCTCCGCGCGGTCGAACCCCGTCCCGACCTTGCCGCCGTACCGGAACTCGCCACGGTCCCGGTATCCGAGCAGCAGGGCGCCGAACGAGGTCCGCGACCCCTTGGGGTCCGTGTAGCCGACGATCACCATCTCCTGTTCGTTCACGCACTTGAACTTCAGCCAGTCGTTCGACCGCGTGCCCTGGTAGGTGGAGTCCGCGCGCTTGGCGATGAGCCCCTCCCAGCCGCGGCGGCAGGCCTGCTCGTAGAAGGCCTCGCCGTCGTCGTTGCGATGGGTGCTGATCCGGAGCGCCTCGTCGGTGCGGAGGACCTTGCGCAGCAACGACTTCCGTTCTCGGAGCGGGAGCTCCCGGCAGTCGAACCCGCCCGCGTGGAGGACGTCGAACGCCACCATGGCCACCTGGACCTTCGAGCGGCGGGACCGGCCCGCGTCCTGCACGTGCATCCGGCGCTGGAGCAGCTCGAAGCTCGACACGCGGCCCCGGAACGCGACCACCTCGCCGTCGACGACCAGGTCGACCCGTTGCCTCGCCAGCGCGTCGGCCACCTCGGGGTACGAGGCGTTCGCACTCAGCTTGTTCCGGGTGAGCAGCCGGACGACACCGCCCCGCACGAACCCCAGACACCGGACGCCGTCCAGCTTGCGCTCGAAGATCCATTCGGGGTCGCTGAACCGGCGTTCCGTCAGCGTGGCGAGCATCGGCGGCATCCAGTCCGGCTGCGTCGTGCGGCGCAGCAGCGGGCGGTGCTCGCTTCGGACCAGCGACGGGACGTCGGGGTTCACGCGGTGAACGATGTCACGCTCGCCGCAGGTCGGCGATCGTCCGGCCGGATCGCACCGACTCCGGCTGCGTCGACACCGGGTTCCGGCGGGCGTCGGCGGCATCGTCCTTCAGCTTCACCAGCAGCCACTTCTCGCGCTCGCTCCCGCCCACCGGCGTCCGGGTGAGCGCGTAGCCGCCCCGGAGCTTGTGGCCCTCCAGCCAGAACTTGGCGTGGCCGTTCCGGAGGGCCCGGCCCATCGGCACGGCACGGCCGTCGCGTTCGTTGAGGTTCCGGTACGTCCCCTCGTCCCACACGATGACCGGTCCGGCACCGTACTCGCCCCGGGGGATCACGCCCTCGAACCCCGCGTACGCCATCGGGTGGTCCTCGGTGGGCATGGCGAGCCGCTTGTCGCGCGGGTTCGTCGACGGTCCCTTGGGAACCGCCCACGACTTCAGCACGCCGTCCACCTCGAGGCGGAAGTCGTAGTGCATGGCCGTCGCGTCGTGCTGCTGGATCACGAACCGCGGCGGCTTCCGGGCCCGGGAGCCGCCAAGCCGGGCCCGCGGCTCCGGCGTCCGGCCGAAGTTGCGCTTGGACCGGTAGGTCCCGAGTGCGTCGTCGCGCGTGGGCATGTCCGTCCATGAACGTTCCCCATCGGGCCCCAGCCACGCGCGGTACGGTTCGCCGATGCCGGTCGACGAGCTCCCGCGGACCGCGGACCTGGTGGTGATCGGCGGCGGGGTCATCGGAGCCGCGACCGCCTTCCACACCGCCCGAGCCGGGCTGCACCCGGTGCTGATCGAGGCCCGGCCGGCACTGTGCACCCTGACGACGCCGGTGGCGACCGGGGCGTTCCGGCTGCAGTTCGACAACGCGGAGGAGATCGGGCTCATCAGGGAGTCGGTCGAGCTGTTCCTGCACTTCGCGGACGCGACGGGACAGCGCGACCACGACCCGGGCGTCCGGCAGCAGGGCTACCTGTTCGCCACGACCTCGCCGGAGCGCGCGGATTGGCAGCGTTCACTGGTCGAACGCCAGCGCGGATGGGGGCTCGACGACGTCGAGGTGCTGGACGGCGGCGAGGTGCGGAGTCGGTTCCCGTTCGTGGCGGCGGACGTGATCCAGGCGCGGTTCCGGGCCGGGGACGGGTTCCTCGACCCGAAGCAGCTCACCCTCGGGCTGGCGGCGGCGAGCCGGGCGCCGGTGGCGGTGTCGACCGGTGTCACCGGGTTCGTGATCGACGGAGGACGGTTGCGCGGCGTGGAGACGACCCGAGGATCCGTCGCCTGCGAACGGGCCGTCATCGCCTGCGGGCCGCTCTCCGGCGAGGTGGCCCGGCTGGCGGGCGTCGAGCTGCCGGTCGAGACGGTCCGGCGGCACAAGCTCACGTTCCCCGACCTGGCGGACGTGCCGCCGGGTGCGCCGATGACGATCGACGACGACACGGGAACGCACTGGCGTCCGTTCCTCCGCGGCGCCGCCCTGCTGTGCACCGACCCCACGACCGAACCGAGTCCGCCGACCGACCGGGTGCCGCTCGACCCGGGGTTCGCGTTCGCGGTGCTCGACCCGGCGAGCCCGCTGGCGGCCGCGCGGATCGCGCCGTTCTGGCGGGAGGTGTGGGAGCGGGGCGCGCCGGCGTGGTTCCTGCAGGCCGGGCAGTACACGATGTCGCCGGACCACCGTCCGCTGGCCGGCGAGACCTCCGTCGAAGGCCTGTGGGTGCACACCGGGGACAGCGGCCACGGCGTGATGGCCAGCCCGGCGTGCGCGCGCATCCTGGCCGACGTCATGACCGGCCGTGTGTCCCCCGAGGACAATCCGTTCCGGCTCGATCGCGAGTTCGTCGAGCGCGACCTCGATACCCTCTGATCGCGATGTCGATGACGACCGGTGGAACCGGCCCGCTCCGGGGCACCCTGGCGGCGGCCGTGACGCCGCTGCGGGACCAGGGCGAACGCCTCGACGAGGACGCGTTCGGACCCCTGGTGGAGTTCCTCGTGGACGGCGGCGTGGACGGGATCCTCGCCCTCGGCACGACCGGCGAGGGGATCATGCTCGCCCCCGACGAACGACGCCTGGCGGTCGAGCGCTTCATCGAGTCGTCCGGCGGACGGCTCCGGGTGGCCGTGCACGCGGGCGCCCAGACGACCTCGACCACGTGCTCGCTGGCACGGCACGCGGCCGCCTCGGGGGCCGACGCCGTCGCGGTGATCGGGCCTCCGTACTACCCGTTCGACGACGAGGAACTGTTCCGGCACTTCTCGGAGGCCGCGCGGGCGTGCGCCCCGGTGCCGTTCTACGTGTACGAGTTCGCCGGCCGCAGCGGCTACGCGGTCCCGCTCGACGTGCTGCACCGTCTCCGCGACGCCGCGCCGAACTTCGTCGGCATGAAGGTCAGCGACTCGCCCTTCGAACGGTTCGAGCCGTACCTGCTGGACGGCGTCGACGTGCTGGTCGGGCCGGAGGCGCTGATCCTCCAGGGCATGGAACGCGGCGCGGTGGGCGCCGTGAGCGGCCTGGCATCGGCGTTCCCCGAGCCGGTGGCCGACGTCGTCCGCACCGGGGACCGCCTGGCCGCCGATCGCGCCGCCCGGGTCCGCGCGGCCGCGCAGGAGTTCCCCGTCCCCGGGTCGATGAAGGCGATCCTCGGGATGCGCGGGGTTCCCGTCGGCCCCGACTGCCGGGCCCCGCTCCGCTCCCTGACGGGTGAGGAACGAGACCGCCTGCGCTCGGCCCTGGAGGGGCTGGGCGTGCTCGGGCCGGCCGGCGCCGTTCCCCCGCAGCGCACCATTCCATAGACTCGCCCCCAACCAGGGAGGGGCGGTGCGAGGATCCACCGAGGGGGGCACACGGTGAGCACGCCGGGCGAGCTCGCGCCCGGGACGGAGTTCGCCGGGTACCGAATCGAATCCTCGCTCGGTCACGGCGGGATGGCCGTCGTGTACCTCGCCCGGCACCTCGGCCTCGAACGCAGGGTCGCGA
Organism: Actinomycetota bacterium; assembly: GCA_036557505.1. Lineage (GTDB taxonomy): Bacteria > Actinomycetota > UBA4738 > UBA4738 > JACQTL01 > DATBHM01. Next base: position 21,985 of record DATBHM010000222.1, read on the forward strand.
TCAAGGTCCTCGCGCCCACGCTCGCCGAGGACGATCGCTTCCGCGAGCGGTTCGTCCGCGAGTCGCGGCTGGCGGCCTCGCTCGACCACCCCAACGTCATCCCGATCTACGAGGCCGGCGAGGCCGACGGGCGGCTGTTCATCGCCATGCGGTACGTGGATGGCACCGACCTCAAGGGGCAGATCCGCGAGTTCGGGCGCATGGACCCCGGCCTGATCGTCCCGATCCTGCGCCAGGTCGCAGGTGCGCTCGACGCGGCGCATGCCAAGGGGCTCGTGCACCGCGACGTGAAGCCGGCGAACGTCCTCATCGCGCGGGCCCCGTCCGGCGAGACCGCCGGAGCGCACGCGTACCTGTCGGACTTCGGTCTGACCCGGCGGACCTCGTCGGACAGCGGGCTCACCGGCACGGGGCAGTTCATGGGGACGCTCGACTACGCCGCGCCCGAGCAGTTCGAGGGCAAGGCGACGGACGCACGGACCGACGTCTACGCGCTGGGGTGCGTGCTGGTGGAGATGCTCACCGGCCACCCGCCGTACACCGCGGAGTTCGACGCGGCGCTGATGTTCGCGCACATCTCCGAGCCCCCGCCGACGCCCACCACCGACCACCCCCACCTGCCCGCGGCGATCGACGACGTGGTGGCCCGGGCGATGGCGAAGTCACCCGACGACCGGTACGCCTCCGCCGGAGCGATGGCGAACGCGGCGGCGGCGGCGCTCGGGTTCGAGCCACTCGAGCACCCCGGGCCGGCGCGGCCCTCGAAGCCGTCGAAACCGGGAGGGAGCGCGCCGAAGCGGGCGACGTCGGGGCGTCGGCTCCTCGTGGCCGGTGTGGCCGTGGCGCTGGTGGTCGCGCTCCTCGCGCTCCTGCTGCCGGCCGTCCTGGGCGGGACGGGGGGCGAGGCGCAGGCGGCGACGCCCGCCGGCATGGCGCTCATCTCGCAGACGACCGGCGAGCAGCGGGGATTCGTCCCGTTGTCCCAGGTGCACGTGCCCGCGGAGGCCATCTTCGCCGCAGGGAGCTACTGGGTGTTCAACCTGGACCCGTTGCAGTTCCTCGAGATCTCGCCGCAGACCGGCAGGATCGTCCGGCGCATCAACGCGCCGTTCGACGACGTGGCCTTCTACACGGTCGCGGACGGGGTCCTGTACGTGAGCGAGCACAACGGGAACCGGCTCGCCCGCATCGAGCTCTCCCGGGGGCGCCAGCTCGAGCCGACGTGGTCCGTGCACCGCGAGCACGGGAGCCTGGGCTGGCCGATCGTGGTCGGCGGGACGGTGTGGGTCGGCTCGGAGGACGGCTACGTGTACCACCTCGACTCGACCGGGAAGGTCGCGGACACCGTGGGCGTCATCGAGAGCTCCGACCGGCTCGCCTTCGACGGCCGCTTCATCTGGGTGGCTGGCGGTGACCACCTGGTTCGGCTCGATCCCGGCACCCTCGAGACCACCGCCACCGACGCCCCCGGGGGGACGGGCTACCTGACGACGGGGGGCGGCTTCGTGTGGACGGCCGACGAGACCAAGGGCGAGGTGTACAAGATCGATTCGTCCGGCACGGTGGTCGACACCTACACCACGGGCGATGGGGCACGCACCGTGTCCTACGACCCGGACGCCGACGAGCTGTGGGTCGGCAACCAGGACGCCGGCACGGTCACGTCGATCGACGCGCTCACGGGGAAGACGAGGAACTTCCGCTTCGGGCACCCCCTGCAGGCGGTGGCGGCGGGTGCGGGAACCGTGCTGGTGCAGCTCAACCAGGGCAGGACCTACGAGGACCGCATCGACGCGCTGCATGGGAGCGTTGCGCGGCTCCTGGTGGACCCGTACCAGATGGAGAGCGATCCGGCGATCTCGTACAGCAACCTGGGCTTCGAGGTCTCATACGCCACCTGCGCTCCGCTCTTGGGCTACGCGGACGCGGAAGGCGCCGAGGGCGCGACGCTGCAGCCCGAGGTCGCGAGCGACGTCGAGATCGACGGGAGCACCTACCGGTTCACGATCCGAACGGGGTTCCGGTTCTCGCCGCCCTCCAACCAGCGGGTCACGGCCGAGACGTTCCGGTTCTCGATCGAACGCGCGCTGTCGCGGGCGATGGGCGACCAGGCGCCGGGGTCGTACTTCGTCCCGGACATCGAGGGCGAGGACGCGTTCCGCGACGGGAAGGCCGACCACATCTCGGGGTTGCAGGCGTCTGGGGACGCGCTGACCATCACACTGACGGCGCCGTCGCCCGACTTCCTCTCCCGCATCACGATGCCGTTCTTCTGTCCGGTGCCCACCGACTCCCCCGTTCTGCCGGAGGGCGTCGCCCAGCCGCTGCCCGGCGGGGCCGGCCGGCAGACGACGCCGGCCGCGGGTCGCTACTTCGTCGCCGACGCGTTCGGCGGCGAGTACACCATCCTCGAGAAGAACCCGAACTACGGCGGCTCCCACCCAGGACACTTCGACTCGATCGCCCTGCGCGAGGGCGTGGACCCCGGGCAGGCCGTCGAACGGGTTCGCGACGGGACGTGGGACGGCATCGTCCACATGAACGATCCACTCCTCGCTCCGGACGGCCCGGTGGCGAGCCGCTACGGGACCCCCGCCGCCGGGGACCCCGTCTACACCGCGGTCCCGATGAGCCTGTTCACCGACTACGTCGAGTTCAACGCCGCGAAGGGGCACCCGTTCTCCGACCTCGACCTGCGCAGGGCGGCCGCATTCGCGCTGGACCGGCCGGCGCTGGCGGCCGCGTACGGCGGCGAGTTCCCGAACGGAGTCGTCGCCGACGCGGGGATGGTCGCGCCGAACTTCCCCGGGGTGCCCGAGATGCCCTTCTCCGCGGACGGGCCCGACCTCGATGCCGCCCGCCGCCTGCTGCAGGGCCGAACGCCGGTCCACGTGACCATGCCCGTATCGACGAACTGCGATCAATGCCGGCGCCAGGAGGACGCGGTCGTGCAGCAGCTCGAGGCGGTGGGGTTCCGGGTCGACACCGTCGAGGAGGAGGACCCGTATCAGTCTATCCACGACCACCCGGGGAGCTACGACCTGCGCGGGGCCGGGTCGGCGCCGGATTGGCCCGACCTCGCCACGTACATGCCGCTGTTGTTCGGGGAGTACATCCCGGCCTCCTGGCTCCCGCCCGGTGTGGCGGACGCCGCAACGGCGGTCACGAACGCCCCGCCGGACGAACGGTACCGACGTGCCCTGGAGTTCCTGGCGGGACCGGTCGCCGACTCCGTTCCCGCGACGGGCACCGGCGACAGCGTCGCCGGGATGCTGCTGTCGCCACGGCTCGGATGCCAGCTCTTCCCGCCGTTCGGGAGCGGTGTCGACCTCGCGGCGCTGTGCCCGGCCGCGGGTTCGTCTCCCCACCCGGGCGACTCGTCACCGGCCTGAGCGGAACCGTTCGAGGGCAGGACTCGTGGAATAACCGACGACGCCGAGGCGGTTCTGCCTCGCGTCCAGTCGAACGAGGAGCAGATCATGAAGATCGCGGTGATCGGGACGGGCAGGATGGGAACGGGCCTCGCGACCGGCCTCGCGAAGTCCGGACACGAGGTGGTGCTCGGCTCGCGCGACCCCTCGGCGGCCGGGGCGGCCGTGGAACGGTCCGGCGCCTCGGGCGTGGTAGGGCAGGCGGAGGCCGTCACGGGCGCCGAGGTTGTCGTCCTGGCCGTGCCGTGGGTGGCGGTCGAGGCGACGATCCCGGACCTCGGCGACCTCGCCGGCAAGATCCTGATCGACATCACCAACCCGTACGTGGACGGGAAGCTCCAGCCCGATGTCCCCACGACGGAGCGGATCCAGCAATGGGCGCCCGGCGCGCGGGTGGTCAAGGGCTGGAACCACGTCTACTCGAGCAACCTGACCCGGCCGGAGGTCGACGGTCAGGCCTCGACCGTCTTCCTGGCCGGCGACGACGGGGCGGCGAAGGAGACGGTGGCCGGGCTGGCTCGGGACATCGGATTCGATCCGGTCGACGTGGGCGGGACCGAGAAGGCCTTCGTGCTGTCCCGGCTGCTCGGCGTGATGGGCGGGCTGGGCCTCGGACCGGACCAGCCGCTCAAGGTCCTCCGGCGGTAGCCGCCGCCTCGATCGCGGCCGGTCCCGGGACACGTGCGCGCCGGGCGCGGACGGCCAGCGTCGCGACGATCGCACCGCCGGCCGCGGAGAGGGCCAGCGCGGCCACCAGGGCCCAGGTCCGCCACGATCGCCAGTCGACCGCGTTCGCATGGCGGATCAGGGCGGCCAAGCCGAGCCCCCCGAACACCGCGTAGGCCGCGGCAGGAGCGGCAGAGCGCACGAGGTCCCCTTCCCACGCGATCCACGCAGCGGTTGCCCCGTAGGCGACGAACCACGCCCCGATCGCTCGGGCCGACAGCGGAGCGAGCCGCCACGCCCAGAACCGACCGGCGGCCGAAGGCGTCACCAGGAGGGTCATGCCGATCGCCGCCAGGGCGATGGCGAGGAGGACGATCACCACGATCAGCGCGCGCGGGATCGGTACGGACGCCGGCCGCCACGTGGTCCTGCGGATCTGGAGTGCGACGACGACCGGCGTGAGCACCGGGAGCGACGCGTACACGACCAGCCACGCGATGCCGTACACGCTGTCCATTCGGAACGTCCCGAGGTTCGCCAGGGTGACCACCAACAGCAGCGGCGTCACGGCGAGGATGCCGACGACCATCGGACGCGCGGACGACCACCGCCCCGGACGGACGGAGAGGAGCGCCATCGTCGCCGCCGACCAATAGGTCGCGCCGAGGAACGCCGCGGACAACGGCGGATCGATCGTCCAGGCGAAGAACCGGTCGGTGTGATCGCTCAGCACGAACAGCTCGATGCCCGCGAGCAGCGCGAGCACCACCACGGCCCAGAGCAGGCCGCGCGTCGCGGGATGGAGCGCGTCGTCGACCTCGGCCTGTCCCTCCACCGGCATGGATCGTAGTCGGCGGCCAGGGTTTCGGGGCCGCCCGAACCGTAGGATTTCTCCAGCGGGCACACGCCGACCGCACCACGTTGCAAGGAGCGAGACATCACATGACCGAGCACGCGGAGGGACCGACCCGGACCGAGACCGACAGCATGGGCGCCGTCGAGGTGCCCGCCGACGTGTACTGGGGAGCGCAGACCCAGCGGTCGTTGCACCATTTCTCGATCGGCGACGACCGGATGCCGGTCGAGGTCGTGCGGGCGTTCGGCATCCTCAAGAAGGCCGCCGCGCTGGTGAACGGGGAGCTCGGCAAGCTCTCCGAGGAGAAGGCCGACCTCATCGTCGAAGCCGCGGACGAGGTCATCGACGGGAAGCTCGACGAGCACTTCCCGCTGTACGTGTGGCAGACCGGCAGCGGCACGCAGTCGAACATGAACGCCAACGAGGTCATCTCCAATCGCGCGATCGAGCTGGCCGGCGGGGAGCTCGGCTCCAAGAAGCCGATCCATCCGAACGACGACGTGAACATGTCCCAGTCGTCGAACGACACCTTCCCGACGGCCATGCACATCGCGGCGGCGACGGCGGTCGTGAAGAAGCTCCTCCCGTCGGTCCGCGAGCTTCGGGACGCGTTGGAGCGCAAGGCGGAGGAATTCGCCGACATCGTGAAGATCGGGCGGACCCATCTCCAGGACGCCGTCCCCCTCACGCTGGGACAGGAGTTCTCCGGCTACGTCGCGCAGCTCGACGCCGACATCGCGGACGTCGAGTCCACGCTGCCCGGCCTGTACCAGCTGGCGGTCGGCGGGACGGCCGTGGGGACCGGGCTGAACTCCCCCGCCGGGTTCGGCCGGGCCGCCGCGGCGAAGATCGCGGAGCTCACCGGGCTGCCGTTCACCTCGGCGCCCAACCTGTTCGCCGCCCTCGCGGCACACGACGGGATGGTGTTCGCGCACGGCGCGCTGAAGACGCTCGCCGCGTCGCTCATGAAGATCGCCAACGACGTCCGGTGGCTCGGCTCCGGCCCGCGTTCCGGCCTCGGCGAGCTGGAGCTCCCCGAGAACGAACCCGGTTCGTCGATCATGCCGGGCAAGGTCAACCCGACGCAGTCGGAGGCCATGACCATGGTGTGCGTCCAGGTCATGGGGAACGACGCGGCGATCGGGTTCGCCGGCTCGCAGGGGAACTTCGAGCTGAACGTGTTCAAGCCGGTCATGGTGCGGAACTTCCTGCACTCGACGAACATCCTCGCCGACGCCTGCCGGACGTTCCGGGAGTTCTGCGTGGTCAGCATCGAGCCCAACCGCGAACGCATCGCCGAGCTCGTGGGGAACTCGCTGATGCTGGTCACCGCGCTCAGCCCGTCCATCGGCTACGACAAGGCGGCCGAGATCGCGAAGAAGGCCCACCACGAGGGAACCACCCTCAGGGAGGCCGCCCTCGCCCTGGGCTACCTCACCGGGGCCGAATACGACGCCGCCGTCGTCCCCGACCGCATGACCGGCCCCGAGGCGTAGCCCGCTCCAAACGAGCACGATCCTGGAAGCGTCGCGTTCGCGCGCCCTCCTAGCCTGGCCCCGCCAGGGGTGTGTCCGAGGCGAGGAGGACGGCGATGGACCGACGTGCCCGGGGGAAGCGGCGGCGGAGGGTGGTCGCGGAGGCCGCCCTGGCCCTCACGGCGATGCTGGCCGCGGCCTGCGGCAGCGGTCCCCCTCCGAAGGCCACGTCCCACCCGGCGTCCCCGACCCCAGCGACGACCTCCGGCCCGGCGACTCCGGGCGCGACCACGCCCGCGGTGCCCCCGTCCACCGCCCCTGTCTCCCCGAGCCCGTCGCCCCTCGCGCAGGGGGTCGTGGCAGTGGTTCCGACGGGCTCCGAGCCGTGCGCCTCGGTGCAGGGCGGCGGCTTCATGTGGGTGACCGCCTACGGCGACGGCGAGGTCCAGAAGATCGACCCCGCGACGAACACCGTCGTCGCCACCTACGAGACGGACGGCAGCCCCTGCGGGGTGGTGTTCGTCGACGGCTCCGTGTGGGTGGGGAGCGTCTCGGGCGAGGTCGTCGACCAGGTGGACCCGGCGACCGGGAAGATCCTCGCCACCATCCCGGCCGGCGGCCAGGTATACGACGTGCAGTCCGGGTTCGGCTCGGTGTGGATCGTGAACCGCGAGGGCGGCCAGGTCCGCCGCATCGACCCGAAGACCGCCAAGGTCGTGGCGAAGATCCCCGCCGGTCCGGTGCTGTACGGGCTCGCCGTGACCCCGGACGGGGTGTGGGCGACCTCGCAGCTCGACAACACGGTCGTCCGCATCGACCCGAAGACGAACACGCGGGTCGCGAAGATCAAGGATCCCCACAACGACCCGTTCACCTTCGCGGCGACGCCGGGAGCGCTGTGGGTCTCCCACGCCGACGGGGTGTTCGCCGAGCTCGATCCGAAGACCGACAGGTTCGTCGGCGGCGTCCACACCACGCCTCGGTCGGTGGGCGACCCCGACGCGGTGGGCGGCTCGGTCTGGTATCCGGACCGGGTGACGGGGGCGCTGCTCCGAATCGATCCGGCGACCGCGAAGGTGACGGCGAAGGTCGAGCTCGCTCCGGGCTACTCGGTCGCGCAGCAGGGGTTCGGCGACCTGTGGGTGGCGAAGTACGGCGACGAGGGCCTGGCCCGCATCGATCCGGCCAAGGTCTGACACGGCGAATCCCGACATCGCCCGCATGTCGTACACCGTTGCGACCGCCCGGGAGAGCGCCGCCGCTGCCCCCGTTCACCGGGACCGACCCTGCGTGGGAGGAGAGCCGGATGGACAGTCGCTCGCGTGGTCGCTCGACCCGAATGCCGAACGCGATCGCCCGCACGATGGCGCCAGCGCTGATCGCGCTCGTCGCGACGGCGTGCAGCAGCGGAACCCCCTCGCCGAACCCCACGTCGGCCACGTCGGCGGTCGCCACGTCGGCCCCGGCCTCCCCCGTGCCGTCGGACACGCAGGCCTCACCCTCGCCTCCGGCTTCCCCGTCCGTCACACCCAGTCCCTCCCCGCTGGCCGCGGGCGTGCTCGCCGTCGTGCCGACCGGCAGTCAGCCGTGTGCCTCCGTGCAGGGCGGCGGCTCGATGTGGGTGACCGACTACAACCAGAGCCGGATCGAGCAGATCGACCCGAAGACGAACGCCGTCGTGAACACCTACGACGTCGACGGCCAGCCGTGCGGAATCGTGTTCGTGGACGGATCCCTGTGGGTGGGGAGCGTCGGCGGCCGTCTCGTCGAGCAGGTCGACCCCGCGACGGGGGAGATCGTGAAGCGGATCTCGATCGACGGGAAGGTCTACGACGTCCAGCAGGGGTTCGGGTCCGTGTGGGTGCTCAGCCGCGACGGCGGTGATGTCGTCCGGATCGATCCGGCCAGGGCGAAGGTCGTCGCGCGCGTCCCGGTGGGCGGGCTGCTGTACGGCCTGGCGGTCACCCCTGACGGCGTGTGGGCGACGGCTCAGCTCGAGAACACCGTCGGGCGGATCGACCCGAAGACCAACAAGCTCATCGCGACGATCAACGACCCCGTCGACCAGCCGTTCACGTTCGCGGCCACGCCCGGCGCGTTGTGGGTCTCGCACCAGGACGGCACCCTCTCCGAGCTCGACCCGTCGACCGACAAGTTCGTGGCCAGGATCACGACGAACGGCGCCGGGCAGCCCGGCGACCCGGACTCCGCGGACGGGTTCGTCTGGTACCCCGACGGCGTGTCGGGCAAGCTGCTGCAGATCGACCCGAAGACTGCCAAGGTCACGTCGAGCGTCGCCCTCGGGACGGGGTTCTCGGTGGCCCAGGCCGGATTCGGATCCGTGTGGGTGGCGGACTTCCCGACGGCAGGGATCGCGCGCGTCGACCCGTCGAAGATCTGATCATCGGCGCTCCGGCCACAGGTAGCATTTCGTGTACATGGAAGCGCCCGCCCGATCGGCCGCTCACAGGCCGCGTCCCGCGACAATCGACCTCGACGTCCCGGTGCACTTCCTGGAATGGGATGGCGACGGTGCGGCGACGTTCGTGCTGGTCCACGGGTTGGGAGGCTCGGCTCTGGACTGGAAGCTGTCCGGTCCGTTCCTGGCCGAACGCGGGCGGGTGCTCGCGCCCGACCTCGCTGGGCACGGCCGGACGCAACGTGGCCCCACGTCGTCCTCGATCGAGGCGAACCGGGCCCTCCTCGACGACTTCGTCGCGGCAACGACCGACGGTCCGGTCGTGCTCGCGGGGAACTCCATGGGCGGCGTGATCTCGATCCTGGAGGCGAGCGAGGCGCCCGACCGGGTCGGCGCGCTGGTGCTGGTGGACACCGCCCTCCCCTCGCTGGGCGAGGGCGACCCGATGGTCGCGCAGACCTTCGCCGCGTACGTGACGCCGGGCGTCGGCGAGCAGTTGATGAAGCTGTTCCGCGAGACGGCCGGCCCGCGCGGCATGGTGGAGTACGTGTTCGGGATGTGCTGCGTGGACCCGTCGCGCATCCCGCCCGAGATCGTGACCGAGCACGTCGACCAGCTCGCCGAGCACCTCGACGAGGAGCGCGACGCCGGGTTCCTCGAAGCCGCGCGGACCATGGTCGCGCTCCTCATGGACCCCGACCGGCTCCGGGCGGCGATCGAGGCCGTCCGGGCGCCCACGCTGATCCTCACCGGCGACTCGGACCGCCTGGTCCCGCTCGAGGCCACGAGGGCGCTCGCGGCGCTCCGCCCGGACTGGCGGCTGGAGGTCCTCGAGGGCCTCGGACACATCCCCCACATGGAGGACCCGGGGCGGTTCGCCGGCGTCACCGGGGAGTGGCTGGATTCCCTCGGCACCGACCGGTAGCCCTACGGCGTCGGGTTCCGGGCGTCGTACCGCCGGAACTGCGGGAACAGTAGCGACAGCACCCCGACGCCCGCGATGCAGAGCCCTCCTCCCAGCACGATGGAGAACGGCACGCTGGTGAGCGATGCGACGAAGCCCGCCTCCAGGTCCCCGAGCGCCGGGCCGGAGGCCACCACCGCCAGCTCGATCCCGTTCAGGCGTCCCTGCATCGGCTCGGGGACGACCGTCTGCAGGATCGTCGACCGGAACACCGCGCTCCACATGTCCGCCCCCCCGGCCACGGCGAGCAGCACCACGCACAGCCACAGCGCTGTCGAGAGGCCGAACCCGGCGATCGCCGCGCCCCACAGCACGATGGCCAGCTGCACGGCCATCCCCTGCCGGCGCACGTGCTTCGCCCGCCCGGAGAACAGGCTCACCAGGAACGACCCCGCGTACGGCGAGGCGTACAGCACCCCGACCACGCCGGCGCCGCCCCCCAGCCGGTGGGCCACCGCCGGGAACAGCGCCATCGGCATCCCGAAGATCATCGCGTTCAGGTCGAACGTGAACGTCGACTGCAGCACCGGCCGCCCCTTGAGGAACTTCAACCCGTCGCGTACCGACCGCAACGAGAACCGCCCGGCCTCCTCGTGCGGCGGCACCGGCGACATCCGGGCGAACGCCACGAACGCCCACGCGTACGTCGCGAGGTCGGCCACGTACGCGGTCGAGAGGCCGAACGCGGCGATCAGCACCCCGCCCAGGATCGGGCCGACCAGCGAGCCGAAGTTGCCGTACGCGGAGGTCAGCGCCTGCGCCGACGGCAGCAGCGACGGTTCGACGAACCTCGGCACCAGCGACCGCATGGCCGGCAGGTACAGCGAGTATGCCGCCGCCTCCAGCGTGGCCACGACGTACAAGATCCACACGGCGTTGAACTGCGACAGCCCGTTCACGGCCAGCACGCCCGACAGCGCGATCATCGCGACGTGCGCCAGGAGCAGCAGCCGGCGCCGGTCCATCGAGTCGGCCACCGCCCCGCCGAGCACCGGGAGAAACAGCAGCGGAACCAGCTCGCACAGCCCGATCAGCCCGACCGCCAACGTCGAGTGCGTGATGGCGAACATCTGGAACGGCAGTGCCACCATCGTGATCCGGCTGCCGACGTCGGAGACCGATTGCCCGATCCACAGCAGCCGGAACTGCTGCGACCGCCGGAGCGGCGTGAGGTCGACCAGGACGGTCCGGGCCCGTGTCCACCAGGGTCGGTCGGCGATCGGCGGGAGCCCGGCCAGCTCCTCGTCGAGCACCGGGGCCAGGCCGACGTCGTCGTCGTCCGGTTGGCGCCCTTCCCCGTCGGTCATGGGCGGAGCGCTACTTCAGCAGACGGCTCAGGCGGCGGTCGGCAAGGACCTTCCCGCCCGTCTGGCAGTTCGGGCAGTAGGCGACCTCGTGGGATTCGTAGGACACGCGGCGGAGGTCCTCGCCGCAGCGTGGGCACGGCGTCCCGTACCGGGCATGCACCGTGAAGTGGTCTCCGAGCTTGGGCGGCAGCCCGCCGGATCGCCGGCGTTCGATCGCGAGGGCCTCCTCGAGCACGGCGAGGGTCGACGCCAGCAGCTCCTCGCGCTGATCGTCGTCGAGCGACCCGAGGGTCGCGTACGGGGACAGCCGGGCCCGGTGCAGGATGTCGTCCGAATAGCCGCGGCCGATCCCCGCCACCGTGTGCTGGTCGCGGAGCATCGTGTGGATGCGGCGCCGATCCTCGCCCCCGCGGATCAGCGAGGCGAACTCCGGCGAATCCGGTTCCGGCCCGAGCGAGGCCAGCGGGCCGGGATCGCCCGGCGCGAGGATCCACCACCCGGCCTTGCGCTCGGTGCCGTACTCCTTGATGAGGACCGCCGGGCGGCCCTCGAACCGGAACCGCACGACCGCGCCCCGTGGCCTGGTCGTCTTGGGGGTGGGTTCGATCTCAGGACGGCCGGCCTGGGACAGGTGCAGCAGCAGCCGCGGATCCCGTCCCGCGTCCGCCACCGCATGGAACTCCGACTCGTCCTCGTCCTGCTCGACACGTCCGCCGAACTCCACCACGACGAACTTCCCCCGCCGCCCGACCGAGCCCACGGCGTGGCCCACGAGCGACTCCGGCGGCGGGTCGAACGTCTTCAACGCCGAGAAGGCGAAGGGCACCGCCCCGGCGAACGCCGCGCCGGCCAGCAGCTCGTCGAGCCGTTCGGCCAGCGCCTGGACCTCGGGAAGCTCCGGCATGGCGAACCCACTGTAGCCTCGGCCCCGGCGATGTCCCGACCCACCGAGCCATGGAAGCCCACGAAGGCGGAGATCGCGGCCGCGGAGGACGCGACCGTGCCCGACGTGCTCGCGCCGGGGCTCCGGCTGCTGTTCGCCGGCATCAATCCGGGGCTGTACTCGGGTGCGGTCGGCCATCACTTCGCCCGGCCGGGCAACCGGTTCTGGCCGGCCCTGCACGCCGCCGGCATCACCGACCGCGTGCTGTCGCCGTTCGACGAACGGGAGCTGCTGAGGGCCGGCGTCGGCATCACGAACCTCGTCGGTCGCGCCACGGCGACGGCCGACCGGCTGTCGAACGAGGAGCTCCGGACCGGCGCCGGGCGGCTCGAGCGGAAGGTCCGGCGGGCCCGGCCACGGACCGTGGCGTTCCTCGGGCTCACCGCGTACCGGACGGCCTTCGGGCGCCCGCGAGCGGCAGTCGGCCCCCAGCGGGAGGACCTCGGCGGCACGCGGGTCTGGCTCCTGCCCAACCCGAGCGGCCTGAACGCCCACTTCCAGGTCCCCGAGCTCGCCGCGCTGTTCCGGGAGGCGTGGGAGGCTTCCGGAAGCTGATCAAGGATTGCGTCGTGCACCGGGCGGGCACGCTCCGTTTGCGACGGGAACACCGCGCGGTCATGCTCGTGTTCGTCCGGGAGGAGCAGGAGGGGGCACCATCCGTTCGCTTTCCGACTCCCGATCGCCGCGACGGGTCCCGGGGCGCAGTCCTCGCCCGCGGGTCGGTGTCGTGCTGGCCGCGGGGCGTTCCGAGCGACTCTCCGGCGTCACGAAGGGCAGCTCGAAGGCCCTCGTGCCGCTCGGCGGCGTCCCCCTGGTCGAACGGGCCGTACGCACGCTCCGCGACGCCGGCGTCGACCGCGTGCTGGTCGTCGTCGGGTACCAGGGCGACGAGGTGGGGAACGCCGCGCGCCTGGCCGGCGACCGCGTCGAGATCGTGCACGCGACCCACTGGGAGCGGGGCAACGCCGCCTCGCTGGCCGCGGCCGAACCGTACCTGGCCGGGGAGGCCCGGTTCCTGCTGCTGTGCGGGGACCACGCGTTCTCGCGGGGAGCGCTGTGGCCCCTCGCTCGGGCGGGCGGCCCCGCCGTCCTGATCGACGAGGAGCCGGCGCCCGATGTCTGGGCGGAGGGAACCCGCGTCGCCGTCGACGACGACCGCGTCCTGGCGTTCGGCAAGTCGCTCCCCGATCCCGCGATCGACTGCGGTGCGTTCCTCCTGGACCGCCGGATCTTCGACGCCTATCGGGTCACGGCCGCAGGGGGCGACCACTCCCTGGCCGCGGCCGTGACGGCGATGGGCCGGACGGCGCCGATCCGCGCGGTGCACCTCCCGGAGGGTGGCTGGTGGCAGGACATCGACACGCCGGACGACCTCCACATCGCCAGGCACCGGCTTCGCGTGTCGCTCGCCAAGCCCACCGACGGTCCGGTCTCGAGGTACGTCAACCGGCCGATCTCGACCCGCATCACCATGGCGCTCTCCCCGGCCCGGATCCCCCCCGGGGCGTTCTCCGTGTTCACGGCGCTCGTCGGACTGTGGGCGGCATGGTCGCTGTCGGCCTCACGGGCGGTTGTCGGCGGCATCGCCGTGCAGGCCGCCTCGGTGCTCGACGGCGTCGACGGCGAGACGGCACGGCTGCAGTGGCGCGCCTCCGACCGGGGGGCCCTCCTCGACGACCTCCTCGACCGGATGGTGGACGCCGTGATCGTGGCCGGTGTGGCGCTGTGGCTATGGGACGACCCGACGCGGTGGTTCCGCACGGTGGTCATCGCCACGACGGCCGTCGCGTGGCCGCTCGTGCATTTGGCGGTGCGCAAGCCGTTCCAGGTGTTCGAGGTGCCCTCATCCGGCCGCCGACCGCTGCTGGTGCTGCTCGGCAGCCGCGACGTGCGGCTGTCGATCGTCGCCGCGCTCTGCCTCGCCGACCGGCCGTGGTTCGCGCTCGCCGCCGCCGGGCTCGCGTACACGGGAAGCGTGCTGCGACGGATGCCGTTCATGCTCCGCCGGGTCGGTCGCGCCGTCGCGCAGCGGTTCCACCGTTTCGCCACCCGCCCGGAGGGCGGAAGGCGCCGGTCGCCGCCAGCTGATTCGACGCTGCCACACGACGTACGTGATGCCCCCGATGGGGATCTGGGCGAAGAACGTCAGGAAGCGGAAGACCAGCACGGCCGCCACTGAGGCCGGGCGGGTGCCCCCCGCCAGCACCAGGCCGCCGATGTACCCGAGCTCGGCAAGCCCGACGTTGCCGGGGATCACCGGCATCGCGGTGGCCAGCCGGACGAACGCGAACACGGCCAGCACCTCCGTCCAGCTCACCACCCGGTCGGGCGTTCCCGTGAACCGGACGGAGGCCAGGAGCACGAGGTAGACGGACAGCTGGCTCACCACCTCCGCCGCGGCGAGCATCCATCCCCGGGTCCGGAACAGCCCCACGACACGGTCGCGGAACCGCACGGCCGACTCGCCCCACGACGATGAGGCGGCCCGGCGGTCGGCGGAGCGGAGGACCACACGAACGGCGCGGCCGGCGGCGGATCCGATCCGCCGGGCGAACGACTCGCTGCGCAGGGCCAGCGCGAGCACGGTGAACGTCGCCAGGAACACGGCGACCCCGGCGAGCGCGGCCGGCAGCCCCTCGCCGCTCGCCTGTCCGGTGGCCGCGAGGAGGCCCAGCGAGATCGCCGGGAGCAGGAGCTTGAACGACATGTTGGCGGCGAACGTCGCCATGGCCGAGAGCGCCACCTCGGGCACGGTGAACCCCCACGAGGCGTAGATCCGGTAGCCGAGCCCGACCGCGATCGCCCCCCCGGCCGGCACCGTCATGGCCACCGTGGTCGTGGTCTGGCAGACCACGGCGGCCTGGCCCAGGCCGAGACCGGGCATGGCCGCCACGAGCATCGGCCAGTACGTGACGAGGTTCCACAACGCCAGCACCACGAGGACGGCGACCTCGAACGGCGAAAGCGCCGCGATGACGTCCCACACCTGGCCGAGGTCGGCGATTCGGGGCAGCACCCCGACGAACACCCCGATCGCGATCGCAGGGAACAGGGCGATCCGCAGGACGCGCACGAGCCGCTGCGTGGGCGTCGTCGTCGCCGCGGTGCTCCCGTCGCCGTTCGTTCCTCGCATCGCTCTCGGCAGCGTACCCATGCCGCGCCCCTCGGCGTGCTTTCCTCCGTCGGGTGGGCCCCATATACTCGAACACCTGTTCGGACGACCGAGGATCCCACGATGACACCGACCCGAACCGTGGACGGGCACTGGCTGGAGACATTGAACGCGCCCCAGCGGGAGGCGGTGACGCACGGCGCCGGTCCGCTGCTGGTGGTCGCCGGCGCGGGGTCGGGCAAGACGTGGACGCTCGCCTGCCGGGTGGCACGGCTGATCGACGACGGTGTCCCGCCCCAGCGGATCCTGCTCCTGACGTTCAGCCGCCGCGCCGCCCGGGAGATGCTCTCGCGGGCCGAACGCCTGCCCGTCGACGGCCGCCCGCCGGCGGGCCGGGTGTGGGGAGGGACGTTCCATGCGGTGGCCAACCGGCTGCTTCGTCTGTACGCCCGTCCGCTCGGCCTGGCCCCCGACTTCACGGTGCTCGACCAGGCCGACGGCGCCGACCTCATGAACCTCATCCGGAGCGACCTCGGCCTGGCCGCGCGGGAGCGGCGGTTCCCCCGCAAGGAGACGCTCGCCGCGATCCATTCCCGAACCGTCAACGCGGGAACGCCCCTCGCCGAGGTGCTGCGCGTCCACTTCCCGTGGTGCGCCGGCGAGGCCGACGGCATCCGCGAGGTGTTCCGCGCCTACACGGCCCGCAAGCGCGAACACCTCGTCCTCGACTACGACGACCTGCTCGTGTACTGGCGCGCGCTGGCCGAGGACCCGGAGGCCGGGCCGCACATGGCGTCGCGGTTCGACCATGTCCTCGTCGACGAGTACCAGGACACCAACGCGCTGCAGGCCGACGTCCTGCTGGCCATGCACCGCGTGGTGAAGAACGTGACGGTGGTCGGCGACGACGCGCAGGCCATCTACGGGTTCCGGGCGGCGACCGTGCGGAACATCCTGCAGTTCCCCGAGCGGTGCCCCGGCGCCCGCGTGGTGAAGCTCGAACAGAACTACCGGTCGACCCAGCCGATCCTCGACGCCACCAACGCCGTGATCGCCCATTCGCCGCAGCGCCACGACAAGACGTTGTGGTCCGAACGGGCGAACGGCCAGCGTCCGCAGCTCGTGCGGTGCCGGGACGAAGCCGAACAGTGCGACGAGGTGTGCCGCCGGATCCTCGAGCACCGCGAGCGCGGGATCGCGCTCAAGCACCAGGCCGTGCTGTTCCGGACCGGTCACCACAGCGACCTGCTCGAGGTCGAGCTCGCGCACCGGAACGTCCCCTTCGTGAAGTACGGGGGGATGAAGTTCATGGAGGCTGCCCACGTGAAGGACGTCCTCGCCCTGCTCCGCGTCCTCGAGAACCCGCTCGACGAGGTC
>DATBHM010000223.1:0-14997 GCA_036557505.1 Actinomycetota bacterium
CCCGTGTCGTGCGGGGTCGCGATCCTCAAGTACCGCCTCTACGACATCGACCGGATCATCCGGCGGACCGCGCTGTACGGCCTGCTCACCGCGATCCTGGTGGCGATCTACGCCGTGCTGGTGGTCGGGATCGGGACCGCGCTCGGCCGCACGAACGACCCGCTGCTGATCGCCGGCTCCACGCTGCTGGTCGCCGCCCTGGTCCGGCCGCTCCGCCGGCGGATCCAGGCGTTCCTCGACCGCCGGTTCGCCCGCCGCCGGTACGACGCCGCGGGGATCCTGGCGACGTTCTCGGCGCGCCTGCGCGACCAGGTGGATCTCGAGGACGTCCGCGGGCTGCTGCAGGGAGCGGTGGTGGACACGGTCCGCCCGGCCAGCGTCGGCATCTGGATCAAGGACGACGCCCCGCTCGTGTAGGTCGTCGGCGGTCGTACGCGGCCGCCCCTAGACTCGTTCGGGATCCAATCGCGAGCTCAGGAGCACTGATCCGTCATGACCGAGCGCCTCTTCGACCTGCCGGAGGAGATCGAGGAGTTCCGGCGCCTCGTCCGCGAGATCGCGGAGGACAAGATCGCGCCGCGCGCGCACGAGGTCGACGAGACCGACGAGTGGCCCAAGGACCTGTGGGAGGTGCTCGTCGAGCACGGCCTGATGGGTGTCGGGTACCCCGAGGAGTTCGGCGGCGGGGGCGGCGGGTCGCTGACGTTCGCCGTGATGACCGAGGAGCTCTCCCGCGTGTCGGCCGGCGTGACCCTCACGCCGCTCGTTGCCAGGCTCGGGGCGATCCCCGCGATGCTCGCCGGCACCGACGAGCAGAAGCGCGAGCTGTTCGGCGGGATCGCCGAGGGGCGTCACCTCATGTCGTACTGCCTGACCGAGCCGGGCAGCGGGAGCGACGCCGTGAGCATGCGGTCGAGCTACCAACCGACCGCCGACGGCTTCGTGCTGAACGGTACGAAGCGGTTCATCACCGGGGCCGGCGTGTCGGACGCGTACACCGTGTTCGCCACGAAGGACCCCTCGCTTCGCGGCGACGGCATCTCGTGCTTCCTCGTGTACCGCGACGACGCCGGGGTGTCGTTCGGACGGGAGGAACAGAAGCTCGGCATCCACGGCTCGCCGACGCGCGAGGTCTTTCTGGAAAACGTCGAGGTCCCCGCCGACCGGCTGATCGGCGCCGACGGCGAGGGGTTCAAGATCGCGATGAAGACGCTCGACTACTCGCGGCCGACGATCGGGGCGCAGGCGCTCGGGATCGCGCAGGGCGCGTTCGACTTCGCGGCGAGGTACATGACCGAGCGGGAGCAGTTCGGCAGGCGGATCAGCGAGTTCCAGGGGCTGCAGTTCATGCTCGCGGACATGGCGATGGAGATCGAGGCCGCGCGACTGCTCGTGTACAAGGCCGCGTCGCTGGTCGAGGCCGGCGACCCCCGCATGACGCTGTTCGCCTCACTGGCCAAGTGCTCCGCGAGCGACGCGGCGATGAAGGTCACCACCGACGCCGTGCAGATCCTCGGCGGGTACGGCTACATGCGCGAGTACCCCGTCGAGCGCTTCATGCGCGACGCCAAGATCACGCAGATCTACGAGGGAACCAACCAGATCCAGCGCGTCGTCATCGCCAGGAACATCCTCAAGGCGATCTCCGGCTGACGCCCGCTCAGCTCTTGCCGTACGTGTCCTGCGCCACCTCGGCCGAGCACTTCGACGCGTTCGACATGTCGACGGGCGCGAACACCGAGGGCAGCGCGTCGGACGCCTCGCCGGGACCCTTCTCCGGGATGACGACCACGCCGCCGGCGCACGCCCCCTTCTGGTCCATCACCGCGAACCCCAGGATCGAGTCGTATGCGTGGTCGTCGGACGCGCCGCTCGGGAACGTGTACGACTGCGCCAGCGAGAACGTGTCCGCCGTGGCCGGCTGGTCGTAGAACAGGGTGACCTTCATGTTCGGGAACGCCTGCTGCCAGGCGGAGACCAGCCCGGTGTCCTTCGTGACCTTCGTGTAGTGGTAGCCCTTCGCGATCTGCAGCAGCTGGTCGCGGACGGCGGATGCATCGGTGACCGGCGGGATGGCCCCGCCGGCAGGGGCGGTCGTCGACCCGGTGGTCCCGGGCGCGCTCGTCGATCCCGAGGACGTGGCGGGCGCGCTCGTCGGGGGAGTGGTCGTTCCGGCAGTTCCATTCGAACAGCCGGCCAGCAGCGCGGCGAGGGGGCCGGTGAGCACGAACATGTACGTGAGGCGTCGGGACGGCATGTCGAGGCGGCTTCCTTTCCGGTGTCGGGCCGTTTGCGGACAGCACCACAATACGTGACGAACGGGTGAAACCGTGCACAGTGGTTCATCACGCCGCTGGAATGGGAATGTTCGAGCACAACGAACTCCCAGGAGGAATGGCGATGCCGAGGGGCGCATGGACCGACAAGCAGGAACGGAAGTACGAGCACATCCGCGACTCGCAGGAGGACCGCGGGGTGCCGGATCGGCGGGCCAAGGAGATCGCGGCGCGCACGGTCAACAAGGAGCGGGCGCAGAAGGGGCAGTCGCAGACGGCATCACGCTCCTCGGTTCGGGACATGCCGTCGTCGAAGCGCGGTGGACAGCGCTCGGGAACCAACCGCCCGAAGGGCCGGACCCGCGAGCAGCTCTACAACGAGGCCAGGCAGATGGGCATCGACGGCCGTTCGAAGATGAACAAGGCCCAGCTGCAGCGCGCGGTCGACCGCAAGAAGCGCTGAGTCAGCGGTCCTTCAGGCGGTAGACGAGCTTCAGCCCGGAGAGCTCAGAGGAGAAGCTCACGACCTTGACGTCGACGAGGCCTGCATCGAGCCCGGCGTCGCGGACGTCGTTGTCGTTGATCCCCTTCGTTCCCTTCGGCCACAGCGCCCAGATCGAGCCGTTCCGTTCGATGAACCGAACGTGCGTGTGGAGCCGCTTGAGGTCCTCCCGGCGGTCGAACCGCACGTAGATCTGGTCGAGCCCCACACGCCGCCGGTCGACGTAGACGTCGCCGGTCCGGGTGCCGAGCAGCTCGACGAACGCCGGATCGTCGAGGCCGAGCACCGCGATGCGCATGCGTTCCTTCACGCCGAGCTTGTCGAGCAGCGGCTTGGTCGACGGGGTGTCGTCGCGCGCCATGGTCGGCTGCATCTTGGGGCCCGGGGGGCGGTCCCGCCAACCCGATTCGCTTGGCTTGACAGACCGCGGGGCGTGGGAGCAGTGTTCGGCCACAATCCCTGGGAGGGCGCGCTCGTGCGCGAGGGTCCATCCGACGGCCCGATTCCGCCGCCGGAGGGGGAGGAGAGGGGGACTGCTCCTTCCGGAGCAGACGCGCGCGACCTGATCACCCGGCGTACGTTCCTCAGGTACACGGGCGTGACCGCCGTGGCCGCGGGGGTCGGCCCCGCCCGGGCCCTGGCCGCCGCGGACACCGCGTTCGGCAGGGCGGGCGGGAGCGGACTCGTCGTCGACGTCGTCCGGGCCCGCGACATGCTCGCCGTGTCGTTCGAGTTCCTGAACCTCAAGCTGCTCCGGCGGGGCCAGCCGGGGCCGGGCAACGTGCAGTCGGCCCGCCTCACCAGGATCGCACCCACCCGGCCCGCGCTGGTGGTCGTCCACTTCGACCCGCAACACCTCGCCGAGCACGCGTTCTTCGAGGTGAACGACCCGAAGATCCAGGGCGATCCCGGCGCGGAGACGCTGACCTCCCCACCGGTCCCCTCGTCCATGGCCGGGCCGAGTCGCTTGGGGTTCGTCGTCCCCGACGGCATGAAGGTGATCCCGTTCGACCTCGGGACGCTGCTTGGGTGGAGCGAGTGGATCCCGAACCTGACGGGCGTGGCCCAGGAGCCGGCGCCCCAGGGAGTCGGCATCCAGGAGCCGGGCGTCTCGCAGACGGCCCTCGAGGTGCCGTGGCGGCTGATCCTGTCACCCGGTCCGGCCCAGGCCTGGCTCCACCCCGTCGCCGCGGTGACCCACCGGGACCCCAAGGACGGCGTGAGCCGGACCGAGCTGTGGCACACGCGGCTGGGCACCCACCTCTCGAATCCCAGGCCGCACACCACCGAGGGGGGCAAGCTCCGCGCGGTGTGGACGCCCGGGTTCAACCCGAGCGTGCTGCCCAACCCGAACGACCTCGGCCCGGACCCGCCCGAGCGCACGTCGCTCAAGCCGAACGACCGGTGGCAGATCGTCCGCCTGACATCAGACCGGTCGCTGTTCCTGCAGGGGACGAGCACCAAGTACACACCGACACCGGTGAACGCATCTCGGTTCGCCCTCTCGGCGCTGGGCGTCTGGATGGACTCGGTGGGGACGTGGCCCACCGTGCAGACCTCCCCGTTCGGGTTCCAGTGGGTCAGCGACCTCGTCGAGTGGGACCACCGGGCGGCCATCGGACGCGACAACTTCGTGCGGGTCATCCACGCGGGGCACCTGTTCCCCTTCGGACATCGGGCGGTCGTGATCACGGTGACGGAGCGGAAGCTCCAGCCCGCGGAGCAGGGACCGGCGGCCGGGCAGGTCGGCGCGTACCTGCGACAACACGCCTTCATCGTCGTCAGGGAGCCCACCCGTTCCTACCCGGCGAACGGCGCACAGCCGTTCGGGGCCCGGGACCTGCCGTTCACGAAGGTGACCCTCAAATCGCTCGTGACCCCCAACCTCGAGCCGTACGACGGCCAGAACTCGGTCCCCGCCACGCGGGTGCTGCGACCGAACAGCACCCCGTACGGGTCGTTCGCCTTCTGGCCGATGATCCCGAGCTCGAGCGGGACCCCCGTCGACTTCGCGTTCCAGATCGAGGCCGTCGACCGGGACGGCCAGACGATCCACTTCGGCGCCCCGATGATCTTCGTCTCCGCGACGCTCTCGCTCGACGCCGGCAAGAAGTCGGACATCGACCGGGTAGCGCAGCAGCACCAGACCGCGACTCCGGCCTCGCGGCACACGATCGCGATGTCCGGCCAGAAGGTGGCCTTCGCGAAGTTCGCCGGCGGCTCGGCCGGCGACACCGCCCACGAGACGCAGGACATGACGTTCGGAGGCGTCGCCGCGAAGCAGGGCGACTCCATCCCGTCCGGGCAACCGAGGTTCTTCCCCCGGATGGTGGCGTCGCAGGTCCGACTCCAGGCCGCCGAGCAGATCGCCGGCTCGGCCCTCGCCAAGCGGCCGACCATCTCATTCCATTCGACGTACCTGAACGGCGGCGCCAACCACGCGAACGTGTTCGCGTCGCTCATCCGGGACTCCGAGAAGTTCGACGACAACCCGACCGTCGAGCCCCTCGACCTGATCCTCGGCGCCGACCGGTCGGGGGGCGCGATCACGCCGTCGATGGCCATCACCGGGCTGTCGTCGCTCCTCGGGCCGATGGGTGGCGACCTCCAGAGTGGCGTGCCGTCGAACTTCGACCCGCAGGACTTCTTCGGGACTCCCGGAACCCTGCCCAAGATCCTCGGCGGGATCGACCTGTGGGACATCATCGCGGCCGTCACCGGGTTCTCCGATCTGGCCAAGGTGCCCAAGACCCTGTCGAGCCCACTCCCGGACAGGATCGTGACGTCCCTCGAGTGGGACCCCGAGCCGCAGGGCGATCCCCTCGACGTCTTCCGGCCCGGGGCGAGCTGCTCGATCTCGCTGAAGGCCGAGATCACCACGATGCTCGACCCCAACGGGAGCCCGGGCGAGTCCACCTTCTCGATCGAGGGAACCATCGAGGACTTCCAGGTGGCCCTGATCGGCAATGTGTTCGAGGCCATCGTCATCACGTTCGACCACCTGACGTTCACCTCGCGCTCTGGCGAGAAGCCCGACGTCGACCCGGCCGTCACCGACATGGAGTTCGTCGGGGTCCTGGAGTTCGTCTCCAAGCTCCAGGAGTTCCTGCAGTCGGTGGGACTCGGGAGCGGCGGGCTCACGCCGTCTCGCCACGCGAAGGCGCTGCCGAAGGGGGGGACGCCGGACGAACCCGACGACGACGGCGGGGGACCCTCCATCCAGGTCGACGCCGACGGCATCACCGCGTCCGTCAGCGTGAGCCTCCCGGCCATCCAGGTCGGGGTGTTCAGCCTGGAGGGCATCTCGTTCGGCGCATCGCTCACCATCCCGTTCGTCGACGGCCCGGCTCGGATCCGGTTCAACTTCGCGTCGGAGGACCACCCGTTCCTCATCACCGTGTCGCTGTTCGGCGGGGGTGGGTCGGTGGCGGTCGGCCTGGGGCTCGACGGGTTCGAGTCGCTGACGCTGTCCCTCGAGTTCGGGGCGAAGCTGGCCATCGACCTCGGCGTCGCGTCCGGCGACGTCAGCGTGATGGCCGGCGTGTACATCAACATCGAGGAGCAGAACAACGGCCTGCAGAAGACCGTGCTCACGGGCTTCGTCAAGATCGAGGGGAACCTCGACGTCCTCGGCCTGATCTCGGCGCACCTGCTCTTCGACCTCGAGCTGACGTACGAGGACGACGGCACCGAGAAGTCGGTGTGGGGACAGGCCCAGCTGACGGTCGAGGTCGACGTCCTGTGCTTCTCGGCGAGCGTCACGGTGGGCCCGATCGAGAAACGGTTCGCCGGTGGCGGCGGGGGCGGCGGCTCCATCGCCGCCCGATCGGGTGCGGCCGCCCCGGACGACGCCGGGAACGACAACCACGTCTCGTTCGCGGACCTCATGTCGTCGACGGACTGGGCGGCGTACGCGGGGGCGTACGCGCCGGCCGCGTTCGCGTAGGGGAGGACGATGAGCTTCAGCCAGCGGGTGATCTGGACCGCCATCCCGAACGGGACCACGTCGGGCGGCGACCTCCGCGTGACGGCCTACGTCTCCCCGAGGCTCATGAGCTCGTCCGCCGCCATCCAGGACCTCAGCAACTGGCCGGAGTGGGTGGACTGGCCGGCCACCCTGACGGCCGCCAGCATCTTCGTCGAGATCGGCGGCGTGGCGCAGGCGGCGAACCTCGACCCGGCCTCGGACCCGCCCGATTCGGCGGTCTGGACCAAGCTGTTCCCCTCGAGCTCACCCGTCCGTCCGTACGACTTCGACGACCGCTTCAAGGGCCTGGACGCCCGGCGGATCCGGTCCATCCCGCTGGCGCCGGTCATGGACTTCATCCAGCAGCACTACACCGACGTGGCCGTGGGCAGCCCCACCGAGTTCCCCACCGCGGCCGACCTGCTGCCGGTCTTCGTGCCGCTGTCGTTCCAGTCACGACGGACCGAGGACCTGAAGGTCCAGCAGATCGAGGGCCAGCTCAACCAGACCAAGGCGCTCGGCGACCTCGGGTCGGCGCAGCTGAATTTCCTGCAGGCCAAGATGTTCCACAAGGTCTACTGGCAGCGCGTGCCGAAGGTTGATCTCTCGCCGACCGTCGAGGAGGTGGACTTCCACCAGGCGATCGGCGGGCTGAACGGGTTCCCTCGTCTCCTCCGCCGTCTCGGGCTGGCGGTCGACCTCGTCGTCCCGGTCCCGGCGGGCGTGGGGTCGCCCACCAACGTCCACTTCGTGCTGCGATCGGGGCCCACCGGCCTGGAGGCGCCGGACACCGCCGCCTTGCTGCTGCCCGTCGCGCTCCGGTTCGAGCCGCGCCCGAGGTCGGGGGGCCAGGCGGAGGTGCTCGAGGGACTGCTGCGCCTCGGCGACCCCCAGTACCACCTGCTCGAGGTCGACGCCGACGGCGCGGCGCTTCGGATCCGGACCTTCGCCGACAACCTCCGGCGGTCCCACCAGAGCCTGCTCCACGCACCGGACACCCCGGGCCGCCACGGTCTGCCGGCGCTCCGCTCCGGCGGCCTCGGTGTGTTCCGAAGCGACAACGCCATCCACCAGCACGCGCTGTTCGCCGCGGTGAAGGGGCTGAACGCCGCCCTCGGGACGCCGTCGGCGGTCCCGTTCCGGGCCGAGGATCTGCTCCAGGGACTGCGGTGGGACGTCTTCGACGTCCAGTCGGGCGCGTGGTACTCGCTGATGCGGCGCCACGGCGCCTACCAGATCGGCGCGACGTCGCCGCTCACGCCGACCATCGACGACGAGGGCGTGGCATCGACCTCCGTGGTCCAGGATCCGAACGCCGCGGCGGACGACGACGCGACGGACCTGTTCCTCGGCGAGATCCTGGCCCGGTTCACCGGCGACAGCATGGCCGCGCCGCGGCCCGGGAAGACGCTCGACACCGACCCCGCGGGCGACCCCGTCGACACCTCGCCCCTCGACGACCCGCACTTCCACCTGACCGAGACGTTCACGCCCATCGCCGGCTCGCTCCCGCCGCTGCGGTTCGGCCGGTCGTACCGGATGCGGGCCCGGGCGGTGTTCCTCGGCGCCACCGGCCTCGGGCCGGACGACCCGCCACCGACCGACTTCGCGAACGCCACCGACGAGGTGGTCTTCGCGCGGTTCGAACCGGTCTCCGCCCCCGGTGTGGTGCCCCGGTCGGCGAAGACCGAGGGCGAGCACCTCGACCGGCTGGTGATCCGGAGCAACTACAACGCGCCGTCGACCGGGCCCAACACGCGATGGATCGTCGCGCCAAAGATCGCCCAGCTGGGCGCCGAGCAACACGGGATGCTCGACCTGAACACCGGCTTGGACGGGACGCTCGCGACGTACCAGATGATCGCCGCCCGCGAGGACGGATCGTTCCTCCGCCCGGTGCTCCCGGACCCGGACACCGGAGCCCAGCCCGATCCCAACGCCTTCGACCAACCGTTCTACCCGGTCGCCAACCTGCACTTCCCCGTGGAGAACGGGGGGACGGCCGGCCTGCCCTACCTGCCCGACCCGATGTCGACCGGGGCGATGTTCCGGGGCCTGCCCGGCCTGGCCCCCGGGACGCTGACCAAGGTTGGGTTCGGTCCCGGCCCGTGGCCCGACAGCGATCCGTTCATCCTGCGCATCGAGGAGGGGAGCGGCGCCCCCGCCCTGCAGGGGCGCGTCATGAGGGTGCAGCTCCCCAAGGCCACGGTGGCCGTGGTGCTCATGTCCTCCACGCTGCGGGTCGCGGACCTCGCGAAGATGGGTATCTGGCAGTGGATCCTGGAACGGAACCCCGCCACGCTCTCGACGCTGCAGGGCCTCGCCGCCCGTGGGCTGCTCTGGATGATGACCCCGTTCCGGTTGCTCACCCTGGTTCACGCCGTGCGCCAGCCGCTCAAGCCCCCGCTGTTCTCGCCGAGCGCCGGCGCGGTCAAGGCGGCCATCGGGGACACCTTTGCCACGATCGTCGACAAGATCAGCTTCAGCCGGAAGAGCACCGTCCAGATCGACCTGGTCGGGGAGTGGACGGACCCGATCGACGCCTCGCCGTCCGAGCCCCGGCGGATGGTCGCGCACCACGACCACGCGGCCCTGGTGGACGTGCCCGTGACAGGCACCGACGGATTCATGGTCTTCACGCCGACGCACGAGTTCCACGACACCAAGTTCCACCGCGTGACCTACACGATGGTGGCGAAGACGCGGTTCGCGGAGTACTTCGTCCAGCACCTGTCCGTGCACCTCAACGGGGTGACGCCCGCCCTGGTCGACGCGAACGGCCTGGTGGAGGGCCAGGATGTGGTCACCGACCCGGGGACCGGCCACCGGTACGTGCGGGGAACCGACTACGTCGTTCACCCGAACGCCGGGACGATCGCCAGAAAGGCGGGTGGCTCGATCCCGAACGACAGCGACGTGGACGTCCAGTACCTCGCGCAGCCGATCACCCGCGACTCCACCGAGCACCCGCCCCCGGCGACCAAGCCGTTCATCGTCAGGAACTCCCGTCGGCCGGACCCGCCCAAGGTGCTGTACGCGGTGCCGCTGTTCGAGTGGCAGGGCCACAGGGGGCCGTCGGGGGTGGTCAGCAGGCGCGTGGGGAACGGCCTCCGCATCTTCCTCGACCGGCCGTGGTGGAGCTCGGGGGACGAGGAGCAGCTCGGCGTGGTGTTCAGTGAGCGGCCGACCGAGTCGCTGAAGCAGTGGATCACCCAGTGGGGGTTCGACCCGGTCTACGGCGGCGTGCACCCCGCCTTCAAGGTGACGAACGCGCTGTTCCCACTGGCGACCCGGTTCGGGGAGGGGCTCCGGTTGGCCGAGCTGTCCTCGCCGCTGGTGTCGGTGGCCGGGCACGAGGTCGACTTCGACACCGACAAGAGGATGTGGTTCGCCGATGTGCGGATGGACGTGCCGCAGTCGTACTGGCCGTTCGTCCGCATGGGGCTGGTGCGGTTCCAGCCGTTCTCGATCACCGATGCCCACCTCTCGCGGGTGGTGCCGGCGGACTTCGTCCGGCTCGCCCCGGATCGGACGGCGACGATCGTGAAGTCGACGGACTTCTCGATTCGCATCACGGTGATCGGGATGTCGTACACGGCCGTGCGGAGCGTCCCGAACCCGAATGGCGACCCCTTGACCAAGGCCGGTCCGGGGACGATGCAGGTCACGGCGCAGCTCCGCGACGCGGGAGTCCCCGACGCGACCCTCGGCTGGAAGGGCCTCCAGGGCCCGATCACGATGGGGAGCTCGACGATCACCGGCGGGCTGACGCGCTGGACGGCCGACATGAAGTTCCCGTTCAAGATCGGGACGAAGCCGCTGCGGCTGGTGTTCGCGGAGCGCGAGGACTTCGGCGGGGGCCGCAGGCGCCTGGTCTACCTGGACACGGTGCTGCTCGGCTGATCCCGGCCCGGCAGCGCTTCGGGCTGTCGGTGCGGCCGGGTAGGCTGCCGCCGACATGGTGGTCCTGCGCGCCGACCCGTGGATGCCCGAGTTCGGGATGGGGTTCCAGGCGGCCGTCGAGGACGATCAGCCCGACGTCCACGCGAGTCCGTTCGTCGAACGGGACGACTGGTCCGAGCCGATCGAAACCGAACCCGCTGCCCAACCCGGGCCCGTGTGGTTCGTGGACGGGGTTCGGAGGGTGGAGATCCGCCTCGTCGCCGATGCCGACGACCGCAGGGTCCCCGGGCTGTTCGGCTCGCACGGCGTGGGATCGGTCTGCTCGGACGGCCGGGCGACGTTCGGCGAGTACCGCATCGGGCGGGCGCTGGTGCTCGGCGGGGGCGTGCAGCCCGACCGGGTGGACGTGACGATCGGCGGGTCGACGCTGTCGTTCGATCCGGTGACCGAGGAGGGCACGGATCCCGAACAGCCGCTCGCCCGGCTGCAGGCGGTGATGCGGAAGGCCGAGGCCGACCTCGCCGCCTATCTGGCCGCCGAGACCGACCGGATGGTGCTCGTGGACGGACCCTTCGGGGTTCGCGTTCCGACGGTGTGTCCGGTGGTGGGTGTCGTGAAGCGATTCGCGCACCAGTACCTCGGGCCGGAGGAAGAGGCGCTGATCGGGAGGCTCGTTCCAGGTCAGCGGACGCCGCTGTTCGGCCTGGGGTCGAAGGAAGGACTGGTCGACCGGTACTCCTGGTACGCGAGGCTGGTTCCCTGGCGGGCGCCGTGGCACGACCACGCCGGCGTGGTGCGCTGCGAGGTCGCCTCGGGGTTCGGCCTGGCGGAGGCCGTGGACATCGCCGGCAGGGTGTCGTCGCTGCTACCTCGGTACGCTGGGCGGCCGTCCGATCCGCGGGCGCCGCAGAACCTCGCGCCGGTCGGCGGGCTCGAGTCGTGGCTGCGGCACCGGCTGGGCCACGCCGGGATCATCCGCAGGGCGCTGATGCAGCACCTGGCCCTGGAGGCCGCATGACGATGGAACCGCAGGAGGCGTCCGAACGCGTCGGCATGGTCCTCGGAACCGAGGACGCCACGCCGCTGACGTTCTGGGTCGGGGTGGAGGACGACGCGTACCTCCAGCTCGACGACGCCGTTATCGTCGACACCGACGTCCCCGGCCGCGGGTCGCTCCGCATCGCCGGCATCGTCCAGAACGTCCGGGCCAAGCACGAGGGGGCCACGTTCGACACGGACGTGTTCCTCGTGGACCGTGGCGTGCTGCCGGTCGACACAGCGGTCGCCGCCGAGGTCGTGGCCACACGGTTCGAACCCGAGATCTTCGTTCCGCCGATGCCGGGACTGGCGGCGTTCCGGGCCCGAGGCAAGGATCGGGACGAGGCGCTGTACTTCGACCAGATGACCCGGCGGGTGCCGGCGGGCCTCTCCCGGGACGGCGAGCCGATCTTCCTCGACCTCGACTTCCTCGACGGCTCGCGCGGCGCGCACGTCAACATCAGCGGCATCTCGGGCGTGGCCACCAAGACCACGTATGCACTGTTCCTGCTGTACGCGCTGTTCCACAGCGACGTCCTGGGCTCGTCGAGGGTGAACACCAAGGCGATCGTGTTCAACGTCAAGGGCGAGGACCTGCTGTGGCTCGACAAGCCGAACGCGCGCCTCACCGACGCCGATCGCGACGACTACGCGCGGCTGGGGTTGCCCGCGGGGGCGTTCGACTCGGTCGGACTCTGGGCGCCCCCGCGGGGTGGGACCGGCTCCGCCGCCGTCCCCCAGGTGGAGGGCCGTTCCGAGGGCGTCCAGGCCTACTACTGGACCGTGAGGGAGTTCGTGCGGGAGCGGTTCCTGCGGTTCATGTTCGCGGAGGCGGACGACGAGCGTTCCCAGATCGCCGACCTGGTCGCGCGCGTCGAGCAGTACCTCGACAAGGAGTGCGAGGACGACCCCGAGCACGACGCCACGGTCGTGTGCAACGGCTACGCGGTGAAGTCGTTCGACGAGCTGTGCGAGGTCATCGAGGCCAACGTCGAGGACGACAGCTCACACTGGCGCGGACGGCTCAGCGACGCCACCGTGGCAGCGTTCCTCCGGCGGCTGCAGGCCGGCCGTTTCCGGCTCAACCAGAACCACCTGATCTGGGGCCGCGAGGCCGAGCACCCCGAGCGCCACCGCATCGACTGGGAGTCGACGCAGGTCACCGTCGTCGACATCCACAACCTGCACGACCGGGCGAAGCGGTTCGTCACGGGTGTGGTCATCAAGCGGCTGTTCGAGCAGAAGGAACGCATGGGCCACCGCGAGCCGCTGCACTTCCTGGTGCTCGACGAGCTCAACCGCTACGCGCCGCGCGAGGGCTGGTCGCCGATCAAGGAGGTCCTGCTCGACGTGGCGGAGCGCGGCCGCTCGCTGGGGATGATCCTGATCGGCGCGGAACAGACGGCCAGCGAGGTCGAACGCCGCGTGATCGCCAACTCCGCCTTCCGAGTCGTGGGGCGCCTGGACACCGCGGAGGCCCAACGGAGCGAGTACGGGTTCCTGCCGGCGGTCACGCGGGCGAGGGCGTCGATCCTGAAGCCGGGCTCGATGATCCTGCAGCAACCGCACATCCCGATCCCGATCCAGGTGCGGTTCCCGTTCCCGTCGTGGGCGACCCGGGCCGACGAGGCGGTGTCGGCGACCGGCGTGGATCCGTTCGCCTCGTTCCGCGACGACTAGGTTCGGACGCGGGCGACGCGGCCGTCGCCCAACGTCGCCCACAGGATCCCATCGCCGAACGACAGCGCGCCGACGCTCGCGCCGAGGGGGATGACCTCGACGATCCGATTCGAATTGGGGTCGACGCGGGCGACGGTCCCCTCGAACTCCTGGCCCACCCACAGCCAGCCGCCCCCGAACGTCAGCCCGAACGGCGAGGGTCCAACGTCGATGGTCGTCACCACGCCGCCGGTGCCGGGATCGAGGCGCGAGACGAACCCGTGGCGGGCGCCGGCGTTCGCCACCCAGATCGACCCACCGCCGAACGCGATCGACGATGCGCCGGCCGGCACGGAGAACGTGCCCGTCACCGTGTCGGTGTCCGGGTCGATGCGCGATACCGTCGTGTTCCCCTGGTTGACCACCCACACGTCGCCGGCGCCGAACGCCGCGGCGACGGGGCCGGGACCCACGCGGATGGTCCCGACCACCCGGTTCACGGTGGTGTCGATGCGCGACACGGAGTTGTCCGCCGCGTCGGTGACCCAGATCGAACCCTCGCCCGAGGCCACGCCCTCGGGGGTCCCGCCGACCGGGATGGTCGCCACGACCCGGTTGGTGCGGAGGTCCACCTTGGAGACGGTGTCGTCGCCGGCGTTCGCCACCCACAGCGCGCCGCCGCCCTCCCTCGCGCCCTGGGGGTCGGTGCCGACGTGGACGGTCACCACCAGCGACCCCGTCGAGGCGTCGATGCGCGAGACCGTCGCGTCCCCCGAGTTCACCGCCCAGGCGGCGTCGCCGGCGAACGCGATCGCGAGTGGCCGGGAGCCCACGTCGACGGCGGCGACGGCCGGGTGGCTCGGGGCGGCCGGGGACGAGGCGTGGCCGGCGAACACGACGACCGCGGACGCGGCCGTGACCCCCAGCATGGACACCGCGACGACGAGCGCGATGACCCTCCGCGCGCCCCACCGACGTTCCCGGCGCCCGGGCGGCGGGGTCGACGCGCGCCGGCGCTCGGCACGCGTGGTCACGGGGATCACGCGCATCGGCGGCGGGGCGGCCGCCAGCGTCTCGGCGACCTCCTCGGGCGTTCGTGGCAGGAGCTGTTCGGTCGCGCGGTAGGAGGGCGCGTCGCCGATCGGCACCACGACCGGCTCGCCGGGGCTGAGCGCGTCGCGAACCGCGCGGACCAGGTCCCCGCACGTCTCGTAGCGATCGCTCCGGTGCTTGGCCATGGCCTTCGCCGTCACGCGGTCGATGGCGGCCGGGAGCTCGGGCCGCTCCTCGGTGACCGGCGGTGGCTCCTCCTGCAGGTGGCCGTACATCACGGCGGCGTCGCTTCCTCCGGGGAACGGCACCCCTCCCGTCAGGCACTCGAACAGCACGCAGCCGAGCGAGTAGATGTCGGCGCGGGCGTCCAGCTCCTCGCCCCGGAACACCTCGGGCGCCGTGTAGTCGAGCGTGCCCACCAGATGGCCGGTGCGGGTGATCTTGGTGGTCGACTCGAGCCGCTTCACCAGCCCGAAGTCCGTCAGGAACACGCGCTCGCGTCCGCCGAGCGAACGCCGGGACTCGAGCATGATGTTCCCCGGCTTGACGTCGCGATGGAGCAGGCCGTGGGCGTGGGCGAAGTCGAGCGCCCGTCCGAC
>DATBHM010000224.1:0-3838 GCA_036557505.1 Actinomycetota bacterium
GGCGGCTCCCGTTCGGCCGGCGGGGGCTACTCGGGGGCGATCACGACGGCCTCCCAGGGTTCGAGCGAGTCGACCCGGGCCGGTCCGCCCCGATCCCTGCCGCGGGAGCTCGTGAGCAGGACCCTGCCCCGGGGCAGGTCGACGGCGGCGCGTTCCTCCGACAGGTTGGCCGCGATCGTGAGGCCGCCGGAGCTCCACGCCCACAGGCTCCGGTCCCGGTACACCGTGCGGTACGCGCCGAGGCCGAGCGAGGCCGACGATCGCAGCCCGATCAACACGCGAACCAGGTGCAGGGTCGAGTCCGGGTCCCGCTCCTGTGACCCCACGTTGCAGGACGCCGCGTCCCCCACCGGAAGCCACGGCTCCACGCCGGCCGCGGTGAAGCCCGCGCCCGGACCGTCCGTCCACTGCATGGGCGTCCGGAACCGGTCCCGCCCCTCGTCGTCCGGCCATCGGGCGAGGCCGACCGGGTCGCGGAGGAGCTCGCGGGGGACGGGCGCCTCGGGCATCCCGATCTCGTCCCCGTAGTAGAGGAAGGTCGTTCCCCGCAGCGACAGCAGCAGCACCAGCGCGCACCGGATGCGAGCCTCGTCGCCGCGGCACCACCGGGTGGGGAACCGTCCGATGTCGTGGTTGGACCCCGTCCACACCGGCCAGGCGTCGCGGGGGAGCGCCGCCTCCGTCGCCTCGACGACGGTCCCCAGCTCACCGGCATCGAACTCCGAGAACGCGAATGGGAAGTTGAACCCGAGGTCGAGCTCGTCCGAACCGGTCCCGTAGAACGGCGCCAGACGCTCGACCCCGAACACCCACGTCTCGCCCACCAGCAGCCGGCCGGGGCCGTACGCGTCGACGATCCGCCGCCACCTCCGGAGGACGTCGTGCACCTCGGGGCGGTTCATGTTGTAGACCTCGCGGAGCGCCAGCCGCCGGATCACCGGATGGTCGGCCTCGGTGGTCGGCGGGTTGTCCCGGAGCAGGCGGTCCTTGACCAGGGCGTGCGCCACGTCGATGCGGAACCCGGCCACCCCCCGATCCAGCCAGAACCGCAGGATCCCGTCGAACTCGTCCCGGACCCGCTCGTCCCACCAGTTGAGGTCCGGCTGCTCGGGAAGGAAGTTGTGGAGGTACCACTGCCCGGTCTGCTCGTCGAGCGTCCAGGCCGAACCGCCGAACACGCCCTGCCAGTTGTTGGGCGGGGCGCCGTCGGCCGTCGGGTCGACCCACACGTACCAGTCACGGTGCTCGGCGCCCCGCGATGACCGCGCGTCGGCGAACCACGGGTGCCGGTCGCTCGTGTGGTTGGGGACGAGGTCGACCAGGATGCCCATTCCCCGCCGGCCGGCCTCGTCGACGAGCCGGTCGAACGTCTCCAGGTCGCCCAGGTCGGGATGGATCGACCGGTAGTCGGAGACGTCGTAGCCCCAGTCCCGGTCCGGGGACGGCATGACCGGGCTCAGCCACAGCCCGTTGACGCCCAGCCGCTCCAGGTGGTCGAGGCGCTCGATCACGCCGCCGAGGTCGCCGATCCCGTCGCCGTTCGAGTCGGCGAACGACCGCACGTAGACCTGGTAGCAGACGCCGCCGCGCCACCACCCGGCGGGCCAGGACCGTTCCCGCCGGGTGGACACGGCGCTCCTCCTAGGACCGCTCGGCGCCCGCCCCGACCGGCGCGGGGGTGGCCGCCGGCTCGAGCCCGAGGTGCTCGGGCTCGGTGCCCTCCACGCGGAGCTTGGGCAGCCACTCCAGCCACCTCGGCAGGTACCAGTTCCGGTGGCCCAGCAGGCGCATCGTCGCCGGCACCAGGAGCGTTCGGACGATCGTCGCGTCGATCAGCACCGCGACGGCCAGCCCGAAGCCCATCTGCTGCAGCGGCCCCAGCCTCCCGGCGGCGAACCCCACGAACACCGCCACCATGATCAGCGCGGCGCCCGTGATGATCCCCGCGGTGGTGCGCAGCCCGTACGCGACGGCCTCGTTGTTGTTCCCCGTCCGGTCGTAGGCCTCCCGGATCCGGGTCACCAGGAACACCTGGTAGTCCATCGACAGCCCGAACAGCACCGAGAACAGGAACAGCGGCAGCCAGGCCTCGATGGCCTCGGTTCGCTGGAACTGGAACCCGATGGCGTTGAAGAATCCGATCCCGACGCCCTTCTGGAACACGAGCGTCAACGCGCCGTACGCCGCCGCCACCGACAGTAGGTTCATCACGATCGCCGTGACCGGCACCACGACCGTCCGGAACACCACGGTCAGCAGCAGGAACGACAGGATCAGCACCACGGCGATCACGAGCGGCTGGTACCGGTCGATGACGTCGAGGAAGTCGGTGAACCGCGCGGTGTTCCCGCCGACCAACACGTCGACGCCGTGGACATCGGCGAACGCCGCCGGGACCAGATTGCCCCGGAGGTCGCGGACCGCCTGGAACGAG
Source organism: Actinomycetota bacterium (assembly GCA_036557505.1). Classification (GTDB taxonomy): domain Bacteria; phylum Actinomycetota; class UBA4738; order UBA4738; family JACQTL01; genus DATBHM01. Next base: position 2,435 of record DATBHM010000224.1, read on the forward strand.
GCGTCGTTGTTGGGGTCGCCCCGGAAATACCCGTCCAGCTCGATGACCTTCCCGTCGGGGGAGTGGATGACGTTCGTCTGCCTGGAGAACGCCGGATCGGCCGCGATCTCGCCCTGGAGCTGCCGGATCGCCTGCTGAACGCCGGCGGCGTCGACGTCGCCGGTGATCGCGATCCGCACCGGGTTCGGCTGGCCGCCCGCGAACTCGCGCTCCAGCGTGAGGAACGCCTGCTTCGAGGGGAAGTCGTTGGGCAGCGTGCTGACGTTCTGCGACGTGCCGCGGTGGAGCTGGAAGTAGAACATCCCCAGCCCGCCGAGCACCACGACGCTCGCCACCAGGAACACCACCGGCCGGCGCATGACGCCGTTGGTCAGGCGGTCCCAGAACCCGCCGCGAGGGTCGTGGCCGGTGTCCAGCCGGGCCCGCTTCGACAGCCGCGGCCAGTTGATGCGGTCGCCCAGCAGGCTGAGGATCGCCGGCAGCAGCGTCATCGACGCCGCGAGCGCCGCCAGCGTCACCAGGATCGCGCCGGTGGCGAGCGACCGAAAGATCGTCGTCGGGATGATGAACATCCCTGCCAGCGCCAGCACGACGGTCATGCCGCTGAAGAACACCGCCCGGTTGGCGGTCGCGCCGCTCGCCCCGATGGCGTCGAGCTTGGCGAAGCCCTTCTTCCGTTCCTCGCGGTACCGCGACACGATGAACAGCGAATAGTCGATGCCGACCGCCAGGCCGATCATCGTCACCATGTTCGTGACGAACAGGTTGAAGCTGGTGAGCTGACCGATCAGCGACACCAGGCCGAGGGCGATCGCGATCGCCATCAGCGCCATGACGACCGGGACCAGCGCGGCCACCACCGAGCCGAACACCACGATCAGCACGATCAGCGCGATGCCGATGCCGATCGACTCGCCCTTGCGGAGGTCCTGCTCGGCGATGTTCGAGAAGTCGGCGAACAGCACGCCCTGCCCGGCGACCTGCGTGCCGAAGCCGCTCGGCGCGCTGTGCACGGCCGATGCCCGGAACCGGTCGACCGTGTCCTTCTCATGGTCCTTCAGCGTCACCGACACCAGGGTCGAATGCCGGTCGTGCGACACCAGCCCGGCGGCCTGCTGGGGGTTCTGCTTCAGGAGGTCGTAGTAGGTGACCGGGCGGCCGACCAGGATGGCCCCGTCGCTCGATGTGATGCGGTCGCGCACCGCGGTGACGGCAGCCCGGAACGCCGGGTCGTTCACGTCGAGCGAGTCCGAGTGCACGATGACGAGCTCCGAGTCCTGCTGCGTGTTGGTGTGGAACGCCGCGTCGAGCACGTTCTGCGCCCGGACCGACTCGGGCTGGCTGGTGAAGTTGAAGTCCTGGCTGAGCACGCCGCTCAACAGGACGCTGCTCACGTAGCCCATG
>DATBHM010000225.1:0-39648 GCA_036557505.1 Actinomycetota bacterium
CGCTCCTCGCCGGCCTCGCCCAGGGCCCGCCGGCGGAGCGTGGCTCGCCACCACAGCCCCGCCGCGGCGAAGGCGGCCGCGCCCACCGCCACCCAGACCACCCCGGACACCGAGATGCGCAGGTACGCGGCCCACACGCCGATGTGGGAGAACAGCAGGAACCACAGCTTGACGACGATCAGCCCGACGAGCACCGCCTTGGCCGCCAGCGCGTGGAGCTCCATCGCCGGCGCGCTGACGGCATTCGACAGCGTGTAGGAGAAGTCGACCAGCGCGACGGCAGCCAGCAGGATCATCGGCTCGAGCAGCGCGGAGATCCCGTCGAAGTTCCCGTCGAGGTCGACCGCCGCCACCGACGGGAACCCGTGCCGGACGGAGTCGAGCGCGAGCCCGAGGGCCGACCCGTACATCGCGATCAGCGACAGCGCCAGCAGCGGGAAGGCGACGAACCGCAGCGGACGGTCCCACGACCGCTTCAGTCGCAGGAACGCGAACAGCACCACGACCCCCCCCGCGGTGAAGTAGCCCGCACGGTTCAACGGCGGACCGACGTCGTTGATGAACGAGTGCCCGATGCTGCTCGTCAGGTCGCCGATCGATCCGTTGATGAGCAGATGGAGCGCGGCGCCGCTGAGGGCCACCCACAGGCTGCCCCGGAGCGCTCCCCACAGGAACGCGAGCCATCCGGCGAACAGCGCCACGAACGCCATCGGCAGGAGCGTCAGCGGAACGAACGTCCACCGGTCGTCCGAGTCGTTCAGCCGGATCAGCGACGCATGGCGGAACTCGGTCCCCACCAGCAGGGCGAGGAGCAGCCCGATCAGCACCAGGAGTGCGCCGATCGCCAGGGTTCGCTCGATGCCGGGGAGGCCCTCGAGGCGGAGACGACCCTGTTCGTACGGCTCGGAGAACAGCGTGCGACCCACCGGGGCGAACGCTCCCCGCGCGCGGGCGGCCCGCCGCGTCCGCTCCCCGACAGCGCTCATCGGTCCTCCGGGGCGATCGCGGCAACGCCGATCGGCAGCGGGACGAGAACGTGGTCCCGCGACAGCGAGAACGACCCCGGCGCGAAGTTCACGCCGGCGAGGGCCCACGAGGCCTCGAAGGCCCCGGTGCGGGCGTCGAGGACGGTGACCCGGTGCTCGTGCTGGTCGACGTCCTCCCCGAGGCCCGGCTCCTCCACGTACACGCGGCCGTCCGAGACGATCGGCGGGGAGTTGGGCGTCACCCGGAGCTGCAGCGACCACAGGGGCTTGCCCGTCGCCCCGTCGAACACCTGCAGGACGTTCGCCGAATCGACCGCCGCCACCACGCCGTCGCCAGCGCCGGGGGCGAGTGGGGCCACCCCGCCGACCGCCCCCGGCTGGAACGGTTTCGCCCAGACCGGCTTCAACGTCGACGCGTCGAATCCCGCAATCGCGAACTTGCTCCCGACGACCACGACGCCGAACAGGTCGCCACCGTCCGCGGCCAGCGTGGCGAACGGGGCCACGGCCGTCGTGCGGCGCAGGATGCGCCCGGTGGCCGGGTCGAGCACCGTCAGTCCTCCCCCGCCCCACGCGACGGTTCCGTCCGGCAGTTCGACGGGCGAGCCGAACCCGGCCACCTTCGGCGCGGCGACCGGTCCCCACAGCACTTTCCCCGTGGAGGCGTCGACGCCGGTGAGCCCGGCCTTGGAGTCGGGGATCACGGCGACCGCGGGGTTGCCGTCCCCGGCCGGTACGACCACCGGCGCCGTCGGGAGCTCGCTCCCCCGGGCGGCCCAGGGCTTCCCGCCGTGCACCGGCACGCCCAGCACCTCGGACCCGACCTGCGTGACCACGCGGTCGCCCGAAGCGATCGCATAGGATGGGATCGACCCGGTTCGGAACAGCGTCCGGGTGGGCGAGGTCGACGGCCCGCCGGGCCGCGACTCGACGATCTTGCCGGAGGCCGAGTTCCCGTGGAACACGGCCAGCGGCGCATCGAGGCCGCCCTCACCGAGCGTCGCCGGTCCCGATGGCGGGCCGCCCGGGCCATAGAAGTCGCCGGCGAGCCGGACCCCCTGCGCCGGTGGTGCGGTCGACCCGGCCTGGGGCGCCGGGAACGCCTGGTAGATCGTGAACGGCCAGGGTCCGTCGTTGTGGGTGGGCACGATGAGCGCCCCGGCCGCCCACGACATGGGCAGCTGGGTGTCCTGGCCGGCCCTGTGGTCGGGGGCGCCGATCGCAACCCTCGACTCGGCGCCGTCGGCCAGCGAGAACGTCAGCAGGACGCTGTTCGTCTGGAGCACCGCCACCCTGTCGCCGACGACGAGCGGCGGCGCGAACGTGGTGTCGGTCCGCCGCTTCCACAGGGGGGCGCCGTTCGACGCATCCAGCGCCTCGACCGCGTTGTCGGCGGCCACCACGACGCGGTTCCCGGCGATCGCGGCCGTTCGGTCGACCGTGCCCGGCGCGACGCCGCGCCACCGCAGGCGCCCGGTTGCGGCGTCGAAGGCGAACAGCCCCGCGCCGTCGGTCGACGCGACGACCAGGCCGTCGCCGGCGGACAGGCCGGCAAGTTGCGAGATGCCGCTCGTCAGCAGTGAGAACGACGAGGTGGCCCACACGGTCGCGCCGTCCTCCGGACGCAGTGCCTGGAGGTTCCCGGCCTGGTCCCCCACCACGACCATGCCGTCGACCACGACCGGCGAGGAGACCACGAGCGCGTTCGTGCTCCCCGACCATTGTTGACGTCCGGTGTCGAGGTCGATCCCGCGGACCGACCCGTCGTCCGTCGCGACCACCGCGATCCCATCCACCACCGCCGGCGTCGCCGACACCACGTCCGGGAACCGGGCGACCCATGCGGTCCTCCCCGTGGCGGCATCGAGCGCCCACAACGACTTCGTCGAGTCGCCGACCAGGACCAGGCTCCCGGCGACCGTGGGCGACGCGACGATCGGTCCGGTGAGCCCGACCTGCCAGATGACCTGCCCTGTGCGAACGTCGATGGACGCGACGGTGCCGTCGTCCTCGGCCGTGATCACGTCGTCCCCGTCGGCCACCGGTTGATACAGCGCGTCGGCCGTCCGCGAGATGCTCCACGCGAGCCGCGCGGTCGACAGGGTCGCGTCGGGAACGAACCACGTGTGGCCGGGATCGATCCCGTCGGTCTGACCGGGCTGCTGGGGCGGGCCCGCGGCCGGCTGCGGCGGAGCACCGGACCCGCGGAGGTTCAGACCCGGGTGGTGGACCTCCACCAGGTTCGATTCGAAGTGGACGACGGTCTTCCCCTGGGTGAACACCTCCTCGGTCTCCACGAGTCCCGCGTCGGGGCACTGCCACGACTCGGTGACGTCGGTGCTCGTGTCGCCCTGTGCGTTGGTGTCCCGGCTGTCGACCCGAAGCCGCAGGCAGTCGGGGAACGTCCGCCCCTGCACGGTCCGGTCCGCGACCTCCTCGATCGTGGTCCGGCTGCGACCGGTCCCGCCGCGACGCTTCCCGTGCCACGTCCACGTCGCGCCCTGCTCGAGCGGAGGTTGCAGCATGACCTCCGGCGGAGTGCTCTGGGCGTACTGGCCGGTGCCGACCCGGGAGCCGAACGACACCAACCGGTCGTGTTCGAGGGCCACGTAGCTCCGGACGTCGAGCGGCTGACCGAGCCCCTCGAAGTTCGCGTAGTGATCGGACACCGCCACCGTGTTCGGAACCAGGAGGACGACCTGCGCCTGGCCGGCCACCTGTTCGAACAGCGGCCCGCTGTCCTTGCCGTTGGTCGTGGTCGCGTACACGGCGGACGAACCCGGGACGACCGACGCGTACCGCTGGACGTCGTTCCCGGCGAGTCCGGCGGCCGACTCGGTGGCGACGACGGCGGGAACGGTCAGGCCGGCGACCGCCAGGACGGCGACCACCCACGCGACCGCCCACCGCCAGGGGTGGCGCTTCCCCTTCGCGGGCGGCGGCTCCGTGGGAGGGCCGGGTGGTGGCGATGGTGGCGCCGGCTCGTTCGGCGACGCCGCTTCGTCCACGCTGTCCCCCATCCTTGTTGTCCTGAATTGCCCGAATCGGTCGCGCATGCTAGGAGGCGTCCGGCCGCACGTCAACGAACCCCCTGGCGTCGTGTGGTCGGGCCTCCGGCGCGGGCACGGTCTTCCTGCGGGCGATCGTCCGGCCGGGCGCGCCGCTCGTGACCGCCCGCACAGGGTACGCCGCCGAGCGGGTTTCGGCCCGGGAGGGCGTCCCACCGGTCCGCGTCTTTCGTCGGGCGTTTCGCACGATCGGCGTGATGACCTCCCCTGGCCGGTGCGCGGTCGTCATGCCATGACCGAAGGCCATGTGGAATCGGCCGGCCCGGCCGAGCTGCACCCGAACATCGCGAAGCTCCGGATCGGATCGATCCTGGCTGGCGCAATGCGCCTGTACCGGCGCCGGCCGATCCGCGTCGCCGCGGCGTCGCTCGCCGTGCTGCTCCCCCTCGTCCTGGTGGGGCAGGTCGTCCACGTGATCGAGTCCTCCCGTTCACACGACCTCGCGTACTTCGCGGCGCTCCTCCCGTCCGCGTCGGAGCTGCTGGCCCTGCTCGGGCTCGTCGTGCTCGGCGGCGTGATGGACGAGCTCGTGGGCGCCGAGATCCGCGGCGACTCGCAACCCGGGATCGGACACGCGCTCCGGTCGCTCCCGTTCGGCGGGCTCGTCGTCGCCGACCTCGTGGTGACGCTGTTCGTGGCGCTAGGCGCTGCGGTCGGGGCGATCCCGGGCCTGGTCATCGCGTCACTGGTCGGCATCGTGGGGCCGGTCGTCAACGTCGAGCGCCAGGGGCCGATGTCGGCGGTGCGGCGGTCGATCCGCCTCACCTGGCCGCACGCCTGGCTGGCGATCGGTGTGGTGGTCCCGTCGCTGCTGGTGGAGGTGGTCGCGCACGCGTTCCTGCTGCGCGTGTGGGACACGCTCGGGCTGGTCGGTGAGCTGGCCGTCGAGATCCCGCTGATCCTCACGGTCGGCGCCTTCGTGGTGCTGAGCGAGGTGGTGCTGGCCTACGCGCTCATGGCCCGGGATCCGGGTTCTCCGGTGGAACGGATGGTGGCCACCGCGATCGCCTCGAACGATTCCCAGTCATCGGAACGACCGCGGCCGGAATCGCCTTGACGGGATGTCAGGCGTTCGGTCATTCGGTGTTGCCGATGCCGCCGGGTGGAAGGAACATGATCATCATGGGTTCACGTGGGCGGGTCGGCCACCCGGTTCCCCGGTGGACGGCGTTCTCGAAGCACGTCTCGCGCCTTGCCCGGCTCCACCCGACTGGGTGTGCTCCGTTGGGCGGCTCTGGCGGCGGGGATCGGCTTCCTGATTCTCGCATTGGGTGGGCTCATCGGCTCCGGCTTCTCGTGCCAGCTGAGCCGGGAACTCGGGTCGACCTCATGCCGAACTCCCAGCGCAACGTCCGTGTGGCTCCACCTCGCCGTCGCACTCATGGGGGTCGGTACGCTCGCGGCGGCGCTTCGGCTGCTGAGAAGACATTCGCCCTGACCCGACACGCTCCATGCGATGCGATGGCTCGACGTCGGCAGGGCGCCGATGACCCGCCGAAACCGGACCGACCCCCGCCGAGCTTGCGGCTGTTCGTCGGGCCGGCCGGATTTGAACCGGCGACCTTCTGACCCCCAGTCAGACGCGCTAACCAAGCTGCGCCACGGCCCGTACGCCGATTCTACCCGGGCCGGCTCAGCGGGCCGACTTCGTGCCGCCCGACAGGCGCGCCCCCTTGCGGGCCCGGAACCGCATCCGCACCGGGATGCCCTCGAGATCGAACGCACGCCGGAACCGGTTCTCGAGGAACCGCCGGTATCCCGGATCCGGCACACGCCCGCCGAACAACACGAACGACGGTGGCCCCGCGCCCACCTGCGTTCCGTACCGGAATCTCGTGATCCCGCGCGGCGGGGGGCGTTCGTCCTGGGCCTGCTCGAGGACGCGGTTGACCTCGGCCGTGGACACCCGGCGCGACCACCGGCCGTGCTGCAGCATCAGGACCTGGGGCAGGCGGTTGACCCCCTGGCCGGTGAGCGCCGACAGACGGATCACCGGCGCCCGGGCGAACGGGATGGCGTCCTCGGTGACCGCCTCCAGCAGGGGCACCTTTTCCTCGGTGGGGATGAGGTCCCACTTGTTCGCCGCGATGACCAGCCCCCTCCCGGACTCCATCACCCGCGCCGCGATGTGCTTGTCGTCGGACGTCACCCCGTCGACGGCATCGACGAGGAGCAGGGAGACGTTTGCCCGGTCGATCGCCTTCGCCGCCCGGACGAACGAGTAGTAGTCGACACCCTGCATCCTGGCCGCCCGTCGCAGGCCGGCCGTGTCGACGAACCGGACCCTCCCCTCGGGCCAGTCCACGACCGCGTCGACGGCATCCCTGGTGGTCCCCGCCTGCTCGTACACGACCGACCGCTCCTCGCCGATCAGCCGGTTGAACAGACTGGACTTCCCCACGTTCGGCCTGCCGACGAGGGCGAAGCTCGGCTCACCCTCGACCTCAGGTTCGGCCTCCCCGGGCTCGGGGAGGAGATCGACGATCCGGTCCAACAGCTCGCCGCTCGCGCGTCCGTGGAGCGCCGACACCGGGATGGGATCGCCCAGCCCCAGGCCGTGGAACTCGGCGACGTCCGGCTCCTGGAGCTCCGTGTCGATCTTGTTCACCACGAGGAGGACCGGCACCGTCGCCCTCTGGAGCCGTCGCGCGAGCGCGACGTCCTCCTCCTGGATGCCGGTCTGGGAGTCCACGACCAGCAACACGACGTCGGCCTCGTCGGCGGCGCGCTGCGCCTGACTCGCGACGAGGGCCTCGATGCCGGAGGCGCGGGTCACGTAGCCGCCGGTGTCGACCGCGGTGAACGTCCGCCCGCGCCACTCCACGGGGACCTCGATGCGGTCCCGGGTCACCCCCGGCATCTCGTGGGCGATCGTCTCCCGGCGCCCGAACAGCCGATTGACCAACGTGGACTTGCCGACGTTCTGCCGCCCGACCAGGGCCACCACGGGCGGGGCGCTCACGAGGGCTTCCCCGCGATCCGTTCGGTCACGATCGCCAGCGCCTCCGCCAGCGTCTCCTCGGCCGTCAGGCCGGACGTGTCCAGCCGGATCGCGTCGTCCGCGGGGACGAACGGGTTGGTCTTCGCGTCCTGACGGTCTCGAGCCGCCAGCGCCTCGGCCATGGAGCCGACGCCCCGCTCCACCGTTCGCCGCCCGGCACGCTCGTCCTGGGTGGCGTCGAGGTAGATCTTCACCGTGGCCTGCGGCAGCACCACGCGCCCGATGTCCCGTCCCTCCATCACCGCCCCGTCCCCGGCCAGGTCGCGCTGCCGCTCCACGAGCACGGCCCGGACCCGGGGGTGGCTCGAGACGAGCGACACGGAACCCTCGACTCGAGGAGTGGTCAGCTCCTGCCCCGGCCGGACACCCTCGATGCGGAGCTCGGGCGGTTCGACGGTCATGTCGAGATCGACGTCGAGGGTTCGGGCGAGGCGCTCGAGCGCCTCGACGTCGCCCGGGTCGACGTGGTCGTCGAGCGCGCGGCGGGTGAGCGCCCGGTACATCAGCCCAGTGTTCACGTACGGGAGGTCGAGCCACCGGGCCAATCCGCGCGCCAGGGTGCTCTTGCCCGATCCCGCGGGCCCGTCGATCGCGACCAGGACCGCCGTCATCCGAGCACCTCGATCCGGGCACCGAGGTCGAGCATGGTGGCCGTGAAGCCGGGGAACGAGACCGCCGCGGCCTCGATCCCCTCGATCTCGCTCGGCCCGCGGGCGGCGACCGCGGCGACGACGGCCGCCATGGCCATCCGGTGGTCGCCGCGGGAGTCGGCGGTTCCGCCCTTCAGACCGCCGCCGGCGACCACCAGGGCGTCGCCCTCGATGGCGGCCTCTCCTCCCAGCCCGCGAATCAGGTCCCGGAGGCCGGTGAGACGGTCGCTCTCCTTGACCCGCAGCTCCGCCGCGCCGCCGAACCGCGTCTGGCCCTCCGCGTGCGCCGCGACCGCAGCGAGCACGGGGACCTCGTCGACGGTGCCCGGAAGATCGTCGGGGGCGATGACGATGCCCTGCAGCCCGTGGCTCGCGGAGATCCGAAGCGCGCCGACGGGCTCGCCGAGCTCCTCGCCGGTGGTCGCGATCTCCACATGCGCGCCCATCCGGGCCAACACGCGGAGGAACGCCGTCCTCGTGGGGTTGCAGCCGACGCGTTCGACGGTCGTCTCGCCGCCGGTGAGCGCGGCGGCCGCCGCCAGGAACGCGGCCGAAGAGACGTCGCCCGGAACCGACCCCGAGAACGACGGCACGTCGAACCGTTCCACCCCGATCCCGGACGGGAGGTCGGTGACCCCGGCGCCCAACGCCCGCAGGGCCCGCTCCGTGTGGTCGCGGGTGGCGGTGGACTCGATGACCTCGGTGCGACCCTCCGCGCCGATCCCGGCCAGCAGCACCGCGCCCTTCACCTGCGCGCTCGGAACGGGTGTCTCGTACCGGATGCCCTGCAGCGCAGCGCCCTTGATGGCTACGGGGGCGTGTCCATCGACCGTGTCGACCACCGCCCCCATGCGGCGCAGCGGCTCGGCCACGCGCTCCATCGGCCGGGCCCGCAGGCTGTCGTCGCCGTCGAGGGTGGCGGAGAGGGGCGACGCCGCGAGCACCCCCGAGAGCAGGCGCATCGCGGTTCCCGAGTTCCCGCAGTCGAGCGGTCCCGAAGGAGGCTGCAGCAGGTCGCGCCGTGCTCCCTCGATCGCGATCCGATGGTCCACATCTGGATTTCCCGACCCGATCGAACCGGCCCACCGGAAGAGCTCGTCCTCGCCGAGCAGACCGGCACAGACCCGCGCGGTCGAGGCCACGTCGAACGAGACCGGAAGCCCGCGCAGCTCGGTCCGGCCGGTCGCGATCGTGCCCAGCAGCAGCCAGCGATGAGCGATCGACTTGTCGCCCGGGACGCGGACGTCGCCCGCCACCGTCGTCCCCGGGGTGACGCGGATCCTCATGTCAGCCGGACGGGAGCGAACCCCGCCTCGCCCAGCACCACGAGGGCCTCGTCGCCCTGATCGGTCCCCACGGTGACGTGGGCGTTCCCCCGGCCGCCGTCCGCCGCGTGGACGATCTGGAGGTCCTCGATGTTCACCTCGTGGTCGGCCATCGCCGACGTCAGCCGGGCGAGCGCTCCGGGACGGTCCGGGATGGGAACCTGGAGCACCACGACGCCCGAGCGGACGTTCGGCTTCGTGGCCAGCAGCGCGCGGCCCCGCCGGGCCTCCTCGAGGAGCGAGACGAGCGCGGCGCCGTCGCGGGACGACACCGCGTCGCGCACCTCCATCAGCAGGGAGGCGAATCGCGACAGCTCGTCGCTCACGGCCGGGGCGTTCTCAACGAGGATGCCCTCCCACAACTCGGGGGAGGATCCCGCCAGCCGCGTGAGGTCCCGGAACCCGCCGGCCGCGAGGCCGAGGACGTCCGGTTGGCCGTGCTCCCTCCCGGCGAACGCCATCAACGCCGACGACACCACCTGCGGGAGGTGGCTGACCAGCGCCACCGCCCGGTCGTGCTCGTCCGGGGTCATGACCACGGGCCGCCCGCCGAACGCCTCCACGATGGACCGAACGCGATCGAGCGCGATGGGGTCAGTTCCCTCGGTCGGGGTCAGCACCCACGTGGCACCGTCCAGGAGGGTCGCCGCGGCCGCCTCCGGACCCGACCGCTCGGAGCCCGCCATCGGGTGGCCGCCGACGAACCGTGCCGCCGCATTCGATGCACGGGCGACCTCGCCGACCACCGAACCCTTCACGCTGCCGACGTCGGACACGACCGATCGCCCGTCGGCGTTCAGCGCCGCGATGGCGGCCTCCGGGACCACCGCGAGCGTGGTGCACACGAACACCACCTCGGCGGCCGCGGCATCGTCGAGGGACCCGGCCGGTTCCAGCGGAGACATCGCGCTCGCCCGGTCGAGGACCGACCGGTCGGCATCCCATCCCCGCACCGCGATGCCCGCGGCCCCCGCCGCGAGGGCCACGGATGTCCCGATCAGCCCGGTGCCGACGACGCCCACCCCGGCGCGGCCGGCGGCCCCGTCAGGCGAGGTCATCGCGGAGGCTCCTCGCGCCCTCGAGGTACACGTGCACGACCTCCGACCGCGGCCGCAGGGTGTGGAAGTGCAGCAGGACGCGGATGACCGACGGCATGGCCCCGACCACGTCGAGCTCCCGCGCGCAGAGCAGCGGCACGTCCGCCATCCCCATGCGCCGGGCCGCCTCCGCCGGGAACGCCGATCGGAGGTCGCCGGTCGCCGTGAACACGACGCTCACGACGTCGTCGGCCGCGATCCCGTTGCGCTGCAGGAGCTCCCCGAGCAGACGCTCGGTCGCGTCGAGCACCGCGTCCCGCTCGTCGCGATGCACCGTGATCGCCCCCCGGGCGGCGCGCACCATCGACTGCTGGTCCATGTCGGGCTCAGGCTATCGCGCGGGAACCGCCGCGCCGTGGGTGTTCAGGCCCCCGTGGCCGCGTACAGCGCGCGGACCTCGGGGGGCTCGAGCTCCCGGAGGGACCCCGGCGACAGCCGCCCGAGCCGGACCGGGCCCACCCTGACCCGGACCAGCCGCACGACGGGCAGCCCAACGGCAGCCAGGAGGCGCCGGACCTCGCGCTTGCGCCCCTCCCCCATCACGATCTCCACGGCGCCACGTCCGCCGGATTCGGCCCGGATCGACGCCCGCACCGCACGCGCGGGCCCGTCGTCGAGCTCCACGCCCCGCAGCAGCTGGGCGAGGTGGGACCGGGCCGGCCTGCCGTCCACCTCGGCCAGGTACTCCTTCTCCACGCCGAAGCGGGGGTGCATGACCCGGTTGGCCAGCTCGCCGTCGTTGGTCAAGAGCAGCAGCCCCTCCGAGTCCAGGTCGAGCCGCCCGACGGGGACGATCCCCGGCACGTCGGCCGGGAGGAATCCGGTGAGGTCGGGCCGGCCGTGTGGGTCGCGAACCGTGGTCACTACTCCGGCCGGCTTGTGGAACGCGAACGTGTGCAGCGACGGGTCGAGTGGGACGACGTGGCCGTCGACCTCGACGCGGTCCCGGGACGTGTCGACCTTGTCCCCGAGGGTGGCCTCCACACCGTTGATGGTGACGCGTCCGTCCTCGATGAGTTCTTCGCTGGCCCGCCGCGACGCCACCCCGGCGCGCGCCAGCGCCCGTTGGAGCCGTTCCGTGGCCGGCGGTTCCGGCGAACTCATCCGACCGGTGGGCTACGCGTCCTCGCCCGAGGCTGCCCCCAAGAGCGGCGCGAGCGGCGGCAGTGCGGCCAGCGACGGCAGGCCCAGCCGTTCGAGGAACTCCGGCGACGTGCCGTACAGCACCGGCCGTCCCGGCCCCTCCTCTCGCCCGACCTCGGAGACCAGGCCCCGGTCGGTCAGCGCGCGGAGCACCCCGTCCGAGTTCACCCCCCGGATCGCCGCGACCTGGTGCCGCGTCACCGGCTGCTTGTAGGCGACGATGGCGAGCGTCTCCAGCCCGGCCTTGGTCAGCCGGGCGTGGCGGTTGGACAGCACGAACTGCTCGACGAACGGCGCCGCGTCCGGATGGGTCGACAGGCGCCACCCGCCCGCCACGTTGCGGAGCGCGAGGCCGGAGGACCGCGTCTCGTAGTCGTCCGTCATGGCCTGCAGGGTCGACTCCACCGTGCGGCGGTCAACCTCCACCGCCTGCGCCAGCGAACCGGCGGACAGCGGTTCGTCCGAGACGAACAGCAGCGCCTCGAGCGCCTGCCGGAGTGCGATGTCATCCACGGGACACGAACCTCCCCGTCATGCCGCGCCGTTCGCGGCCGTCAGCCGGACCTCGATCTCGCCGAACGTCCCGGCCTGTGAGAGCTCGACGTGGCCCTCGCGGTACATCTCGAGCAGGGCGAGGAACCGCACCACGACATGGATGCGCTCATCGCAGTCGGCGACCAGCTCCCGGAACCAGGCGGTCCGGAGCGACGCCAGCCGGTCCCGCATCGTCTCGAGGGCCTCCTCCACCGTCGCCCGTACGGGCTGGACGTGGGACAGGTCGACGAGAGGCGGCGGACGGAGCGCGACCGCGGCGACGGCCGCCAGCTGGTCCGCGGTCACGTTCTCCATGACGTCCGGGTACAGGTGGGCAAACTCCTCCGGCGGGCCGGCCTCGCGCGCGAAGTACCGGGAGCCGTCCTCGAACCGGCGCGCGAGGTCGAGCGCGACCGTGCGGAACGCCGCGAGCTCCAGGCTCCTGGCGTACGCGAGGTCGGGCGAGCCACCCAGGAGGTCCTCCTCGTCGGGGTCGGCGGCCTTCGGCATCAGCCGCCCGACCTTCAGCTCCAGCAGCGACGCCCCGACGGCCACGAACCACGTGGCCTCCTCCAGGTCCCACCGTTCGGCGTCGGCCGCATGCGCCAGGAATCCGTCGGTCACCGCGGCGACGGACACGTCGCAGACATCGATGCGATGTTCCAACAGGAGCTCGGCGAGCAGCCGGAACGGACCCGAGAAGACCGGCAGCTCGACCGCGAACTCCCCCACGCCCGTGCGGTCCTCGGTCACGCGCCCGATCTTAGCGCGCGTTCCGGCTCGCTCCCGGGAGGCTCGCGCGGACGGTCGCTACGCCGCCGCGGTCGTCAGCTCGCTCGTGCAGGCCGGGCAGCGCGTCGCCGACTCGGGGATCGACGTCGCGCAGAACGGGCACTCCTTGAGCGGGGCCGGGCTCTCCGGCTGCTTCGCCCGGTTGTACGCCTTGATCACCAGGAACAGCACGAACGCCGTCAGCACGAACGCGATCACCGCGTTGATCCACACGCCATAGGTGAACTTCGAACCGTTGATCGTGAAGTACAACCTGCTGAAGTCCTGCTTGCCGAAGATCGCCGCGATGAGCGGGGTGAACAGGTTGGTGACGGTCGCGGAGACCAGCGCGGCGAACGCGACGCCCAGGATGAACGCCACCGCCAGCTCGACCAGGTTCCCCTTGAGGGCGAAGTCCCGGAACTCCTTGAGCATTCGTTCCTCCCCTCGGACGACGATGCGGCGAAACGTAGGCAACCCGGGCCGGGTGGGCAAATCGGAGGCCCGAGGGCGCCGTCGTCGGACGCGTTCAGAGGCAGTCGAACCCGGCGATCGGCTGGCAGAGCGCGTTGCCCAGGAACCGGACGAACGCGAGCACCGGCGCCGAGAGCAGGAAGTAGATGACGATCATGAACAGCGGCAGGAACTGGTCGAGGTTGGTGTAGATCTCCCGCGCCCGTCCGTGCAGGAACCGGGCGAGGATGCGAGACGAGTCGAGGCCCGGGATCGGCATCAGGTGAAACACGCAGAGCACGATGTTGGCCTGCAGCCACGCCACGATGAACAGGAAGACCTCGCCGTTTCGGAACCCCGTGAGGCGCAGCACCACACCGGCCGCGATGGCGAGGGCCAGGTTGGCTCCCGGGCCCGCCAGGGAGACCCAGATGATGTCGCGGTTGGGATTGCGCAACCGATCGGGAGACAGCGGCATCGGCTTCGCCCAGGCGAACGGCGCGATCGACAGCCCGGCGGCCACGAGCAGCAGGAGAAACCCCGGGAGGATGGCCGTCCCGAGTGGATCGAAGTGCGGCTTCGGGCGGAGCGTCGCGCGCCCGTAGAGCTTCGGGGTCATGTCGCCGAGGCGGGTTGCTGCCTGCGCCTTGGCATACTCACGCACCATCAGGCCGACGAACAGCCCGACGGCCAGATACAGCGCGAACTTCGCCGCGCCGGCGGTGACCGCACCGACGATTGCGGTGGCCGTGTTCATCACCCCTCGACCGGGCTCCCGCCCGCGTCCGTCCAGCCGTAGACGAGCGGGGGCGGTTCGACGTCGTGGTCGGCGAACGTCAGCGCGGCGTTCACCCGCTTCGCGGCCGCCGCGGCCGCGTCCTCGTTCCGGGCGTGGACCTCGCCGATCTCGTCGCCCGCGGTGACCCGGTCGCCGATCCGGACGCGGAACACGATCCCCGTCGCCGGGTCGATCGGGTCGCCCTTGTGGTGGCGGCCGGCGCCGAGGTCCACGGCCGCCCGGCCGATCTCCTCCGCCTCGACCCCTGCGAGCACCCCTTCGCCCCCGGCCGTCAGCGGGCGGATCACCGGCGCGTGGTCGAGCACCGACCAGGGGTCGTCCACCACCCTGCGGTCGCCGCCCTGGGCCTCGATCATCTTCCCGAAGGCCTCCAGCGCCGCGCCCCCGGAGAGCGCCGCCTCCACGCGGGCTGCCGCCGTGGGCTCGTCGAGGCCGAGCAGCTGTTCCGCGGCCTTCCGCGCGAAGAGCGCGGTGAGCTCCCTGAGCCGGCCGTGCCCCCCGCCGCGGAGGAGGTCCACCGCCTCCGCGACGTCGAGGGCATTGCCCACGGCCTCGCCGAGCGGCTGGTTCATGTCGGTGACGGCCACGCGGGCCCGCCGTCCCCAGTCGCCGGCCAGGGTCGAGCACGCGGCGGCCAGCTCCAGGGCGTCCTCCGGCGTCTTCATGAAGGCCCCGGTCCCCGCCTTGACGTCCAGCAGGATGAGGTCGGTCTCGATCGCGAGCTTCTTCGACATCACGCTGGCCGCGATGAACGCGATGGAGGCCACCGTGGCCGTCGCGTCACGGAGCGCGTACAGGGCGCCGTCCGCGGGGACGATGTCGGCCGTCTGCGCCGCCACGGCGCATCCGATCTCCTCGACCTGCCCCTGGAGGTCCTCGGGCGACAGGTCGGTCCGCAGTCCGGGGATCGACTCCAGCTTGTCGAGCGTCCCCCCCGTGTGGCCGAGCCCCCGCCCAGAGAGCTTGGCGACCGCGAGCCCGAGCGACGCCGCCAGCGGCGCGAACACGAGCGTCACACCGTCGGCCACCCCGCCCGTCGAGTGCTTGTCGACGGTCGGCCGGGAGATGCCCGGCAGGGCGACCGTCCGGCCGGAGTCGACCATCGCCCTGGTCATGGCCAGCGTCTCGGCCGCGTCGAGGCCCCGGATGAATCCCGCCATGAGGAACGCCGCGGCCAGGTCGTCCCCGATCTCGCCCCGCCCGTAGGCCTGGATGAAGGCCCGAAGCTCGTCCTCAGGGACCGGGTTCCCGTCGCGCTTCAGCGCCACGACGTCGCGGGGGTCGGCGACCGTCATCGGGACCTCCACCCACCGCTCCACCGGTTCTCCACATCGACCTCGACCACAGGTTCATCCATGACCGAGGTCGCTCACCGCCTCAATTCGGCGGCGAACGACGTCCCGGCCAGGCCCTCGGTCTCGACCCCCAGCAGGTCCGTCACGGTGGCCCCCAGGTCGCCGAACGTGTCGCGGACGCCGAGGTCGACCGGCCCCCCGGCGACCCCCGCCACCAGGAGCGGGGTGTTTTCGCGGGTGTGGTCGGTGGAATCGGTCGTCGTCGGATCGCAGCCGTGGTCGCCGGTGATGATCATCACGCCCCCGTCCAGCGCGCCGATCAGCTCGGGGACCCTGCGGTCGAGCGCCTCGACGCACTTGGCGTAGCCGGGCGGATCATTCCGGTGGCCGTACTTCGAGTCGAAGTCGACCAGGTTCGTGAACACGAACGCCGGCCCGGGACGCCGGAGGTATTCCAGCGTGATGTCGACGCCGTGGTCGTTCGAGTCCGAGTACCGGGCCTCCGACAGGCCCCGGCCAACCAGAATGTCCTGGATCTTGCCGACCCCGTACACGGGCACGCCGGCGTCGGAGCAGAAGTCGGGGACGAACGGCCGGGGGGGCGGCACCGAGTAGTCGCGACGCTCCGGGCGGCGCCAGAACGAACCCGGCTCCCCGTCGAACGGCCGCGCAATGACGCGGCCGACGCGGTTCGGACTCACCAGCAGGCGGCGCGCGATCATGCTCCATTCGTACAGCTGCTCCAGCGGCACCACGTCGACGTGCGTGGCGATCTGGAAGACCGAGTCCCCGCTGGTGTACACGATGGGACGGCCGGAACGAAGATGCTCCTCGCCGAGCTCCGCGATGATCTCGGTCCCCGAGGCGGGCGTGTTGCCCAGAACCTCCTTGCCGATCTCGGCTTCGAACGGCGAGATGACCTCGTCGGGGAAGCCGTCCGGGTACAGCGGGAACGGCTCGTCGAGGATGATCCCCATCATCTCCCAGTGCCCCGTGGTGGTGTCCTTGCCGGCGCTCCGTTCGGTGGCCCGGCCGTGGGCCGTCCCCGGATCGGCGCGCGGTTCCACTCCCTCGACGGCCGTGAGCAACCCCATGCCGAGCGCCTCGAGGTTGGGTGCGTCGAACCCCCCCACCGCGCGCGAGGTGTTGCCGAGCGTGTCCGCCCCCTCGTCCCCGAACGCCGCCGCGTCGGGCGCCTGACCCACGCCGAACGAGTCGCAGACGACGACCAGCACCCGCGGAACCCGCGCCCCGCTCACCGCGCGGCCTGCTTGCAGGAGATGCACAGCCGGGTCCAGGGGATGGCCTCGAGGCGGTCCTCCCCGATCGGGTTCCCGCACCGCTCGCACAGGCCGTACGTGCCGTCGTCCAGCTTGTGCAGGGCCCGTTCGACGTCGGCCAGGCCGGACTTCAGCTCACGGACGATCGTGATCGCCTGGCCCCGTTCGGCAGCGGTGTGTGCGCCGTCGGCGAACCCGTGCTCCAGCTCCGCGACGAAATCGACCGAGTCGGGATCGATGCCCTGGTCGGCGATCTCCTTGCGCAGTTGGTCACGGTGTTCCTCCAGCGTGCCGCGGACGGCGTCGACGTTCATCTGGCCTTCTTCGCCCGGGGGTGCGCGGAGACGAACACCTCGCGGAGGTGCTGCTCGGTGACCAGCGTGTAGATCTGCGTGGTGGCGACGCTGGCATGGCCGAGGAGCTCCTGCACCACCCGGACGTCGGCACCGCCTTCCAACAGATGGGTCGCGTACGAATGGCGCAGCGTGTGCGGCGTCACGCGCTTGCGGACGCCCGCCCGTTCGGCCTCGCGCTTCAGCATCTGCCAGAACGCCTGCCTCGTCAGCCGGCCACCGCGCATGTTGAGGAACAACGCCCCCCGCGACCCGGCGGACGCGAGCTGAGGCCGCCCGCGGGTGAGGTAGGCGGCGACCGCCTCGCCCGCCATGTGGCCGAGCGGCACCTCGCGCTGCTTCGATCCCTTCCCGGTCACGCGGACGCTCCCCTCGTCGAGGTCGACGTCGTCCACGTCGAGCCCCATCAGCTCACTCACGCGGAGGCCCGCACCGTACATCGTCTCGAGCATGGCCCGGTCCCGGAGTGCCGCGGGCTCCTCGCCGGCCGGCGCCTCAACCAGCCGCGCGACCTCGTCGACCGGCAGCGGCCTCGGGAGCGACCGGGGGACCTTGGGCCTGGCGGCGGCGCCCGTCGGGTCGCCGTCGAGGTCGCCGTCCCGCACCAGGAACCGGTGGAAGGACCGCACGGCGGCGAGCGTCCTCGCCACCGAGGACGAGCGGTACGGCTCCGGCTCGCCGTTCGGCCCAGGATAGGTCGAGGACGACATCCAGGCGACGAATCCCCGCACGGCCGCGTCGTCGACGTCGTCGGCCCGCTCGATGCCGTGCGCGGCACAGTAGCCTCCGTACCTCTGGAGGTCCCGCCGGTACGCCGCGACCGTGTTGGGCGACAGGCCGCGCTCGACGGTCAGATGGTCGAGGAACGACTCCATCTGCCGGGCCAGCCCCTCGGGGATCCTCGCGGGGGCGGCGTCGCGTGCAGTGGCCGGCGGCACGGTCGTGCTCGATGCCTCAGGCCGCGCCGTCGAGGACCGACGAGAGCGGCACCGATTCCAGGCCGTGCGCCTCGGCCACGCCGGCGTTCGTGAGCTTCCCGCCGTAGGCATTGACGCCCTTGGCCAGCGAGGGGTCGCGCCGGACGGCGTCCTCGAGGCCGTGGCTCGCGATCGCGAGCGCGAACGGCAGCGTGACGTTGGTCAGCGCGTAGGTGCTGGTGTTCGGGACGGCGCCCGGCATGTTCCCGACGGCGTAGTGCACGACGTCGTGCAGCAGGTAGGTCGGGTCCGAGTGGGTGGTCATGTGGGAGGTCTCGACGCAGCCCCCCTGGTCGATCGCGATGTCGATGATCACCGAACCGGGCCGCATCGACGCGACCATGTCCTCCGTGATGAGCTTCGGCGCCTTGGCCCCCGGCACCAGGACGGTTCCGATCAGGATGTCGCACTCCCGGGTGCGCTGCTCCAGCGTGAGCTGGTCGGACATCAGCGTCATGATCCGGCCCTTGTGGATCTGGTCGATCCACCGGAGCTTGTCGAGGTTCTTGTCGACCACGATGACCTCGGCCTCCATGCCGGCGGCGATCCAGGCCGCGTTCGCCCCCGCCATCCCGGCGCCGAGCACCAGCACCTTGGCCGGACGGACGCCGCTGACGCCTCCCATGAGGACGCCGCGGCCGCCGTACTCCTTCTCCTGCAGGCGCGCGCCGACGTGAGGCGCCATCCGGCCGGCGACCTCGGACATCGGCGCCAGCAGCGGGAGGCGGTGGTCCTCGTCCTCGACGGTCTCGTACGCGACGGCTTTGACGTTCTTCTGCACGAGCGCCTCGGTCAGCGATCGCACCGCGGCGAGGTGGAGGTAGGTGAACAGCGTCTGGCCCTCGCGCATGAGGCCGTATTCCGATTCGATGGGCTCCTTGACCTTGAGGATCATGTCGGCCTGCCGCCACACGTCCTCCGCACTCGAGACGAACTCCGCGCCGGCGCGCTTGTAGCGATCCTCGTACAGGCTGGAGCCGTCGCCGGCGCTCTCCTGCACGAGCACCTGGTGGCCGGCGCTGGTCAGCTCCCGCGCGCCCTCGGGCGTGAGCGCCACCCGGAACTCGTTGTCCTTGACCTCCTTGGGGACGCCGACGATCACCGTGGCCTCCTTCCCTCACCTGCCTCGGAGCCTACCGGACCCCGCCGACCGCAGGGAGCATGAGGGTTCCGCGTTCGGGCGCCTCACCACGCGCTCCCCGATCCCTCGGAACCCACGAGGGAACACCAGCCGTCCAAGCGATCGGTCCTCCAAGAGGCGGGGGCCATTCCAGGGACCGGCACTCCGCGGCGGTCCCGCGAGTCCATTGGAGGACACGATCGTGAGCGGACGCATGAAGGTGACGATGCTGGCGGTGGCCGGCGCGCTCGTCCTGGCGGTGGCGATCCCGGCGCTGGCGCGCTCGAACCATGGTGCTTCGCACGGTTCGGACATCGTTCCGCTCGATCACACTGCGCTGGCCGTGAGCTCGGCGAACGTCTCCGACCACACCGTGACGGTGTCCGGCTCGTCGGTCGTGACCTCGAAGCCCGACGAAGCGGTCATCAGCCTCGGCGTCCAGACGCAGGCCCAGACCGCGACCGACGCGTTGTCTCAGAACGCGGCCAAGATGAACGACGTCATCGACGCGATCAAGGGCCTCGGCATCGATGCTGCCGACATCTCGACCGACTCCGTCGACCTCTCGCCCCAGACCAACAACAACGGAACCCAGGTCATTGGCTACGTCGCGCAGAACTCCGTCTCTGTCACCGTGCACGACCTGTCGAAGGCCGGTTCGGTCATCGACAAGGCGAACGCCGCGGGTTCGAACATCGTGAACGGCATCTCGTTCCAGGTGTCGCAGAACAACCCCGCCCTGACCGCCGCCCTCACGGACGCGGTGAAGGACGCGAAGTCCCGCGCCGACGCCATGGCCGCCGGTGCCGGCGCCACGGTGGGCGACGTCATCTCGATCACCGACCAGTCGACGCCGCAGCCGCCCATGCCCTTCGCCTACGACAAGGCCGCGGCTGCGGGAGCGGCCACGCCGATCGAGCCCGGAACGGTCTCCACGACGGTCACCGTCACTGCTGTCTGGGCGTTGCAGTAGTCACTCTCAGCGCTCGGTACGCAACACCCACGGACATGATGGGCCTCCTCCGGGAGGCCCTCCGTCGCCCTGCGCGGGAGTCGAGTGACGTATCCGTCGCCTGCGCGTAGCGCTCCTCACCTCGCGCTTCGTTAGCCGCTCAACAGCGTCCAGTGAGCAGACAGCATTGCCTCATCGGACCCCTCCAGGGAAACCCTTCCCCCGAAGTTCTCCTCGAGCTGGTCGGCGAACACTCCCTCGTACCGCTGGATCTCAGTGCACGTCACGTTGATGTCGTGGCGAGTTCCTTCGGGGCTCACTGCGATGGTCAGAACATCGCCGAGTCTGAGCGTCCCGCCGTGGCAGCGGGCGGCGAAGGCCGCATGCCGCGCGTCACCCCTGAGCCGCTGGACGAGCAGAATCTCGCAAGCCATCTCGATCATCCTCCCGCCAGGCTGGAACTGTAGGTCTCTGGGCTTTCAGGTGACATCAACGCACGCTGGCTTGACCGGACCAAGTCTCACTCGATGCGGGCGGCGGCGAGCATGATCGCGACCGCGGTCTTCGCGTCCTTGATTCGCCCGTCGTGAACCGCGGCGACCGCCTCGGCGAGGGGCATGCACACGAGCTCGATCTCCTCTTCGGCGGGGCGGTCGGGCTCGGGCTCGACGTGGGCCAGGAACAGGTCGATCTGTTCGTCGGCGAAGCCCGGTGAGGTGAATACGCTGCCGAGCGGTTCGATGTGGGTGACCTTGTAGCCGGTCTCCTCGAGCACCTCGCGGGCGGCGCAGTCGGAGACGGCCTCGCCCTCGACGTCACGGACGCCGGCGGGGACCTCCAGGAGCTCCTCCCCCACCGCGTCGCGGAACTGCCGCACCAGCAGCACGTCGTCGCCGAGCAGCGGAACGGCAGCGCACGCCCCAGGGTGGTGCACGATCTCGCGGTACCGCCCCTCGACGACCTCGACCGAGATCAGCTTGCCCTCGAAGACGGTTCGGCGTTCGCCGGGCTGCGGAGAGGACGACAAGGTCAGCCGGGGACGACGACGGTTTCGCGGTCGCCGCGCTCAGACGACCCGCCCTCGCGAAAATCCAGGCTGGCCCCGATGAAGTCGCGGAACATCGGGTGCGGGTTGGTGGGCCGGGACCGGAGCTCCGGGTGGAACTGCCCCGCCATGTAGAACGGATGGTCCGGCAGCTCGATGATCTCCACCAGCAGCTTGTTGGGCGACCAGCCGCTGAACACCATCCCGCCCTCGGTCAGGGCCCGGTGGTACTCGGGGTTGACCTCGTAGCGATGGCGGTGGCGTTCCATCACCACCTCAGCGTCGTACGCCTTCCGGGCGTGGGTTCCCTCGACCAGGTGGCAGGGCTGCGCGCCGAGCCGCATCGTCGCGCCCATGTCGACCACGCCGAGCTGCTCCGGCAGCAGGTCGATCACGGCGTGCGGCGTCGTCGGGTCGAATTCGCTTGAGTTCGCGTTCTCCAGGCCGCAGACGTTGCGGGCGAACTCGATCACCGCTACCTGCAGGCCCAGGCAGAGCCCGAGATACGGAACGCCGCGCTCCCGCGCATACTTCGCCGCTTCCAGCTTGCCCTCGACGCCCCGCCAGCCGAACCCGCCCGGCACCACGATCCCGTCGACGCCGTCGAGCTCACGCTCGGCGTCCTCGGCCAGGTCGTCCGAACGGACCCACCGGATGTCGATCCGCGCGCCGTGGTGGAACCCCGCGTGCGACAGCGCCTCGATGACGGAGAGATACGCGTCCCGGAGGTTCACGTACTTCCCGACGATCGCGATCGTCACCGGCTTCGTGGCCCGGTCGATCGAGGAGACCAGCGTGTTCCATTCGGTGAAGTCGGGCTCGGCGTCGATGCGCAGGTGCTGGGCGAGGTACGTGTCGAGCCCTTCCGCGTGCATCGTCAGCGGGACCTTGTAGATCGACGGCGCGTCGATCGCCGCCACGACGCCCGCCATCGGCACGTCGCATTGCAGCGAGATCTTCTCCTTGAGGTTGTCGCTGATCGGCCGGTCCGACCGCAGCACGATGGCGTCGGGCTGGATACCGATCGACCGCAGCTCGCGCACGGAGTGCTGCGTGGGCTTGGTCTTGGACTCCCCAGTCGGCCCGATGAACGGCACCAGCGACACGTGCACGAAGGCGCAGTGGTCGCGCCCGACCTCGTTCCGCAGCTGGCGGATCGCCTCGAGGAACGGCAGCGACTCGATGTCGCCGACCGTGCCGCCGACCTCGACGATGACGACGTCGGCGTTCTCGGATTCGGCCAGCGCGCGCACGCGCGACTTGATCTCGTTGGTGATGTGCGGGATGACCTGGACGGTCTTGCCGAGGAACTCCCCCCGCCGTTCCTTCGCGATCACGGCCGAGTAGATCGATCCGGTCGTGACGTTGGAACCGCGGTGGAGGCTCTCGTCGGTGAACCGCTCGTAGTGCCCGAGGTCGAGGTCGGTCTCGGCCCCGTCGTCGAGCACGAACACCTCGCCGTGCTCGAACGGGTTCATCGTCCCCGGGTCGACGTTGATGTAGGGGTCGAGCTTCTGGAGGGTGACGCGGAGGCCGCGGGAGTGGAACAGACGTCCCAGGGAGGCGGTGGTGATCCCCTTCCCGAGGCCGGAGGCCACGCCTCCCGTCACGAAGATGAACTTCCTGTGCTCAGTCACCTCGGGAGGTCACTGTAGCAGAGCCCTCCGACGCGGCGTCGCCGATTCCCCTGCCAACTTCGCCCGGCGCCCGGAAATTTCCCGGTCCGGGCAGCCCCGCCGGCTGGGGTTCGCTTCCGGGCCCGCCGCGCGAGCCCGCGTCAGGGAGCACCGGAGGGGCGTCGGCCGGCGACCGGCCGAGCCGGTCGAGCCACCGGAGCGGCGGCACCGCGTCGATGCATCGCGAGAACGTGACCGTCTCGGCCAGGAGGTTCAGCCCGATCGCCACGGCCGCCGCGGCGATCACCCCGACTCCTGTGAGCTCGACGTAGGCGGCCGCTCCCAGCACGAACCCCAGCAGGTTCGATCCGGCGTCGCCGAGCATGCCGCGCTCGCCAAGATCCGGCCACACCGCGGCGAGCTCCGCGCCCAGCAGCCGGGCCAGGATCGCCGGCGGGCCCAGGAACATCATCGGCAGGGCCCCGAGGACGAACGCCTTCCCCGCCCGGCCCGGCCGGACGTCGAGGCCGTTCCACACGTTCGCCGCCCCCGCGATCAGCAGCACGCCGGCCACCATCACCGCCGGGGACCGCCCCTCGAGCGTGAGCACCACCAACACGGCGCCGGCGATGCCCGCGACCACCTTCAGCAGGCCGGTCGTGATGCGGCCCCGCAACAGCTCGCGCCCGTGGGCGAACAGGCCCCGGGGTCCGCCCGGGCGGAGGTCATCGACCAGACCGGCGGCGAACACGAGCACCGCGCCCGCCAGGAGGCCCCACGTGTCGTGGCCGAGCTCGGTTCCCCAGATCAGGGCGAGCAGCCCGGCGATCAGCTGGGCCAACGCCGACCCCGCGAACAGCGCGATCCCCAGCGTGGCCGGGACCGGGCGGTTCGCGTGGTTGATCACGGTGAGGCGGCGGCGCCATCGGGCCGGGGTGAGCACCATGGCGCAGACGGCCAGGCCGGATCCCACGGCGATCAGGAGCACCAACCGGAGCGTGTCGTTCATCGCCACCCCAGCGCACGCGGCGCGAGCGCCCGCAGGATGTCCCGCCCCTGCCGGGCCCGGTGCACGAACCCGGCCAGGTCGCGCGCGGTCGAACGGTGGGAGAACTCCACGGGGACCTCGACGACGCGGAACTCCAGCCGCGACGCGTCGGCCACCATCGCCGCGTCGACGCCGAACCCGCCGGCGAGCGGCAGGCACGCCCGGAGGCACTCGACGGTCACCGCCCGCTGGCCGGACAGCGGGGCGGTGGTGCGCAGGCCCGAGATCCGCCGGATCAGCGCGCTGGACGACCGTCGGACCAGTCCGAACCCGCCGGACAACGCCCGCGGAGGAACCCCGACCGCCAGGTCGGCCCGGCCGGACGCGACGGGGGCCAGCACGTCGCGGAGGGCGGCGGCCGACGACCCGAGGTCGCCGTCGGCGAGGAGGACGATCGCGCCCGCCCCGTCCACGCGGCCGAGCGCCGCGGCGAGCGCACCGCCCTTGCCCGATCCCTTCGGCGAGCGGACCACCCTGGCGCCGGCGGCGAGTGCCTCCTCCGCGGTTCCGTCGCTCGACCCGTCGTCGGCCACGATCACCCCTCCCACGCCGTCGATGGACCGAAGCGCCCGAACCGTCGGGCCGATCCTGCCCTCCTCGTCGCGGGCCGCGACCAGGGCGATCACGGACGCCGAAGGTTCGCTCACGGGGACAACGGGACGAACGCGTCGGCTCCGGGCTTGCTCCCGTAGTCCCCGCCCGATCCGCCTCTGATCATGCGCGCGAACCCCAGCGCCAACGCCAGCCGGCCCTCCTTCTGCTCCATGTCGTCGACGGTCACGAGGTGTTCGCGGGGCAGGTTCGGGTCCGACCGGATCAGCGGCACGAACGGATGGAGCTGCGTTCCCTTCGTCTCCACCGCCGCGGTGAGATTCCCGTCCTGGACGAACTGGTTCACGAGCGGCTCCATGAACGTCGTGATCGGCACGCCGGGCGTCCCCTGGCCGCCGGCGGACACGACCACCAGTTGGCCCGGGCCGCCCACCTTGTCGGCGTCGCCGGGGTTCACGTCGGGGGAGGTGACGAACCCCTGCTGGAGAAGCGACACGAGCAGGTCGGGGGTTCCGGGAGGGCAGGTCGGGCGGGAGAATCCGGCGGCGCCTCTGGACAGGCGATCCGCCAGCTGCGTCGAAGCGATGCCGACGAGCGTCGGCTGGGGCGTGTCCCGCGAGACGCACAGCGTGTCGGCGAGCGGCCCCGAGTCGCTGGGCGACCGGAGCAACGAGGTGACGGTCATCGAATCGACGTTCGCGCCCGCCTGGGTGAGGACGTCGGCAGCGTTCCGAGCCCCCGCCGGATCTGATTTGTCATCCGTGACGACGATGGCCTTCTGGCCGACCAGGAGCGTCGGGATGAGCCATTGGGATGTGGCGTCGCGCACCTCGTCCAGCTGGGAGATGAGGGTCTGGGCGTCGTGCACCTGCGCCTCCAGGTTGCGGGTGTTGTTCTTGAGCGTCGTGACGAGCCCCGACTTGATGACCGTGGTTCCCGCCAGCACGCCCAGGGCGAGCGCAAGGAACACGGCGACGATCGTCACCAGGTGGTATCGGAACGAGATCACGACAGGCTCCTACCGGGGCTCAGAAGATCCTCCCCAGCTGGTCGAGCAGCTGGTGCAGGAACAATCGGAACGGTTGCGAGGCCAGGGCCACCACGATCATGGCGAACAGCGCGGCGCCGACCAGGAGGGCAAGGTCGCGGCCGCGGACCCGGCCCGTGTACAGCCGGGACACCCCCTTGGCGTCCATGAGGATCTCCCCGACCCGCAGCCGGACGAGGAACGTCGACGCCATCCCCATGCGCCCCTTGTCGAGGAACTCCCGCAGGTTCCCGTGGGAGCCCACCGCCACGATGAGCTCGGCGCCCTTCCCGTGCGCGAGGACGAACGCCATGTCCTCGCTCGTCCCCGTGCTCTCCATCACCTTGAACGGGACCCCGAGCCCCTCGAGCCGCTCCCGCCCGGGCGCGCGGCCTCCCGGGTAGGCGTGCACGATGACCTCGGCGGGCGGCTTCCGGCGGAACAGGCCGTGGGGCCGGACGGCCTCACGCAGCGTCTCCTCGGACACGCTGTCCATGTCGCCGACGATCAGGTCGGGGTGGTACCCGGCGTCGACCAGCGCGTCCGCCCCCCCGTCGACGCCGATGAGGATCGGCCGGACGTCACGGATGTACGGCCGGAGCGTGGCGAGGTCCTCCCGGTACCGGTACCCCCGGACGACCACGAGCACCGGATGCCCGGCGATCTCGTGGACCAGCTCCGGGAGCCCCGAACCGCCGAACAGCAGGTCGCGCTCCCGCTGCATGAACTCCATCGTGTTCCGGGCGAAGGACTCGAACTGCTCCGCCAGGCGGACGCGGGCGTCCTCCATGGCCTCCGCGACGGAGTCCGGGCTCTGGAGGATCCCGACGCCGACCAGGCGTGTGCCGGCGTAGATGCGGTCGCCGTCGAGACGCAGCGAGGCCCCCTCCCGGACCTTCTGCAGGAGCAGGGGGCCGACCGAGTCCACCAGGGGGATGCCGGCCTCCATCAGGATCCGGGGTCCCAGGTTCGGATAGCGCCCGGAGATCGAACGCGCCGCGTTCACGACGCCGGCCACGCCGGCATCGACCAGCCCCTCGGCGGAGAGGCGGTCCAGGTCCTCGTGGTCGATCACCGCGATCTCGCCTGGCTGGATCCGGCGGAGCAGCGTCTTGGTCCTGCGGTCGACCCGGGCGATCCCCGCGGCCGGACGGGCGCGGCGGGATCGCAGCCGGAGCAGGCTCCGGGGCCTCGTGGCGGCCGTGGGTGCACCCCTTTCGATTCGTGCGTTTGGCGGCCGGCGGCGGCGCCGACGCGGTTCCGTGCACCCCGCCGACCTGCGGGGTCAAGGGTAGCGGACGCGCCTGAACGTGGGGTGAGGCGGGCCGACTGCCGGCCGGGCTCAGGTCTCCGCCGCGGCCTGGGCCAGGAGCTCTTCGGCGTGGGTCGCGGCGGCCTCGCTGTCCGGCAGACCCGAGAGCATCCGCGAGATCTCGGCGACGCGTTCCGAGTCGTCGAGCACCTCCACGGTGGCGACCCCACCCCGCTTGACCACGCGAAGGTGGCGATCCGCGAAGCAGGCGATCTGGGGCAGGTGTGTGACCACGAGCACCTGGCGCGAATCGGCGAGTCGCGCCAGTCGGCGGCCCACGGCCAGCCCGGCCCGGCCGCCGATCCCGGCATCGACCTCGTCGAACACCAGCGTCGGGACTCGGTCCAGATCGGCCAGCACGCTGCGACAGGCCAGCATGGTACGGGAGAGCTCGCCGCCCGAGGCGGCCTTGCCGAGCGGAAGCGGCGTCTGGCCCGAGCCGCCCGAGAACAGCATCTCGGCCCGCTCCGCCCCCATGGAGGTGGGCTCGACGGACGCCCGGACCGCGACCGTCACCGTGGCGCCCTGCATTCCCAGCTCCTGGAGCTCGGCCTCGATCGCGGCGGCCAGCCGGGGAGCGGCCGCCTCCCTGGCCGCGGTGATGCCGCCCGCCAGTACCTGCCGTTCGCCCTCGAGCGCGGCTGCCTCGGCGTCCAGCGCCGCACGCTCCTCTCCGGTGCCCTCCAGGGCGGCCAGACGCGTCCGGGCCTGGTCCAGGTAGGCGAGGACGCCCTCCTCGCCCTCGCCGTACTTGCGCTCCAGCTGGCCGAGCGCCTGGAGGCGTTCGTTGACCTCGGCGAGGCGGGCGGGATCGGCCCGGACGCGTTCGCGCCATTCGCGGACGTCGCGCGCGACGTCGGCGGCCTCCTCGGCAACGGCCGTCAGCCGGTCGGACAGCTCGCGGGCCCCCGGATCGACCGCGGCGGCGTCGCGGAGCGCACCGGCCGCCGAGGCCAGCCCCTCGGCCGCCCCGCCCTCGGCCGAGAGGGCCCGTTCGGCCGTGGCGGCTCGGTCCGCGAGGCGTTCGGCGTTGGCGAGTCGCGACTCCTCGGCCCTGAGGTCCATGGTCTCGCCCGGCGTCAAGCCGGCCGTCTCGATCTCGCGCACCTGATAGGCGAGGAGGTCCTTCTCGCGCTCTCGTTCGCGCTCGTCGCGATCGATCTCGTCCAGACGCCGCCGGACCCGCCGTAGCCGCTCGAACACCTCGCGGTGGCGGTCGACGTCCGCCGGGTGGGCCGCGCCGGAGAACCGGTCGAGGAACGCGGTCTGCTCGGCGGGGGCCAGCAGCCGCTGGGCCCGGTTCTGCCCGTGGACCTCGACCAGGTCGGGGGCCAGCGCGGCGAGCGCGGAGACCGGCACGATCTGCCCGCCGATACGGGCCGAGCTGCGCCCGTCCGCCGAGACGGTCCGGGCCAGCACGACCTCGCCGTCCTCGGTCCACTCGGTGGTGGCGGGCGTCCCCGGTGAGCGGAACCTGGCCTCGACCCGCATCCGCCCCGCACCATCGCGGACGAGCGTCGCGGACGAACGCCCCCCGAGCGCGAGCGCCAGGCCCACGGTGACCATGGTCTTGCCGGCGCCGGTTTCGCCGGTCAGGACGTTGAGGCCCGGATGGAGCTCGAGGTCGAGGTCCTCGATGACCCCGAGGCCGGCGATGTGGACCTCCAGCAGCACGGCCGCGATCCTACCCGTAGCCTCCGACACGGCCTCGGCGCGGGGCGCGCCCCGCCGGGGATCAGCCGGACGCCGGTGGCGGCGGGTCGCGGGGGGGGTCCGGCACCGTGCCGTCCGGCAGCGAGAACCGCCGGCGGACCCGCCGGAAGAAGCTCTCCGATCCCGGAGGGCGCACGACGCGCGCCGGGCGGTCGGACGCGCGGATTCGGACCCGGGCCCCCACCGGCAGGGGCAGGCTCTCCTTGCCGTCGGTGGAGAGCACGCCGTCGTCGCCCTCCCGAACCTCGATCTCCACGTGCTCGCCGAGCCCGATGACGAAGGAACGGTCGAACACCATGTGCGCCGCGATCGGCGTGACCACGAGGCACGGCACGCCGGGCGACACGATCGGCCCGCGCGCCGAGAACGAGTACGCGGTGGACCCCGTCGCGGTCGCCACGATCACGCCGTCACCGGAGAAGGTCGTGACGTACTCGCCGGCGAGCCACACCCCCACGCGGACCACCCGGTGGCGGGTGCCCTTCTCGACCATGACCTCGTTCAGGCCCCACCGCGGTTGGGTCCACGAGGTCCCGGCCACCGCCTCGGCCACCACGCCGCCGCGCTCCTCGATGACGGCCGTTCCGTCGAGTGCCCGCGCGATCACCGCCTCCGCGTCGGCGGGGTCGACCGGTGTGAGGAAGCCCATGTGTCCGACGTTCACGCCGACGACGGGCCGGTCGACCTCCATGGCGTAGTGCGCCGCCCGCAGGAACGTCCCGTCGCCGCCGACGCTCACGACGAGGTCGAGCCCGCCTGAGAACGCCGACGGGCTGGAGAGCTCCGCGTTCGCCTCGCGGGTCAACGCCTCGATGCCGGCAGCGGGTGCCGACGAGTGGATCGGGTCGTCGTCCAGGATCCGGACCTGCAGCCCCCGTTCGGCCAGCGAGCGGATGAGCCCGATGGCGGTCCGCACCGCCGACTCGCGCCCGCCGTGGACGACGAACCCGACGAGGGTCACGACCGGTCCCCGTCGCGCACGGCGAGTCCCTCGGCGATCGCGTCGTCGAGCTCGGCCGGTGCGCCCCGCGGTGCTGCGAGGACGAGGAACTCGACGTTCCCGGCGGGGCCCCGCACCGGCGAGGCCATCGCTCCCACGACGGGCAGGCCGAGCCCCGCCAGCGAATCCCGAACCCCCTCGAGTGCCGCTCGCCAGGCGTCGGGGTCGCGGACGACGCCGCCCGATCCCACCCGAGCCGGACCGACCTCGAACTGGGGCTTCACCAGGAGCACGAACCGGGCCCTTGCCCCGGCGACGCCGGCGAGCGCGGGCAGGGCGAGCCGGAGCGAGATGAAGGACAGGTCGGCGACGACCAGCGCCGGTTCGAACCCGAGGTCGCCGGGCCGCAGGTCGCGGACGTTCGTCCGCTCCATGACGGTCACCCGGGGATCCTGCCGCAGCGACCAGGCGAGCTGCCCGTAGCCCACGTCGACGGCCAGGACCCGGGCCGCACCCCGCCGGAGCAACACGTCGGTGAACCCCCCGGTCGAGGCGCCGGCATCCATCGAGTCGAGCCCCCGAGGATCGACGCCGAACCGGTCGAGCGCCGCCTCGAGCTTGTCCCCGCCGCGGCTGACGAACCGCCGGGGCGGACCGGCCACCGCCAGGGGCTCGGAGTCCGCCACCATGGTCGACGGCTTGCCCGCGGGGCGGCCCCCGACCGTGACGAGACCGGCGTCCACCGCCGCCTGCGCCTCGGTGCGGCTCGCGACCAGGCCCCGCCGGACCAGCTCGGTGTCGAGCCGGCGGCGCACCGCCTAGGCGCCGCCCCCGCCGGACCCCGAGCCGCCCGTCGCGCCGCCGGCTTCCGTGGAACCGGACGGGCCCTCGGAGCCGGAGGAGCCCGATCCCTCCGAGGCGGACGAGGCCGGCGAGCTCGACGAGGAGCGCGAGCCCGCGGACGTGCGGCCGGAGGTCGACTTGGCGGTCGTCCGCTTCTTGGCCGTGGGCCGCTTGGCCGGGGACTTCCGGGTGGAGGTGGCCCCGCCGACGGCCTTCTCGAGCTCCCGGACGCGCTTGCGAAGCGCGTCGATGTCGTCCGTCGTGGCGAGCCCGAAAGCCTTGAGCTGCTTGCGCACCTCCCGCTGGATGGTCTCGAGGACCTGGCTTCGGCCCTGCTGCGACCAGTCCATGATCTGCTGGCCCATGTCGCGGATCTGGCCGGCCATCGCGGAGGGCCCCTGCCCCGCCAACCCCTGGGCCTGTTCCACCACCGAGCGCGCCACGTCCCGCGCCCCCGAGGGGGTGAGGTTCCCGAGCGCTGCTTCGATGTACCTGCGGGCGTCGGACGAATACCTCCGCGCGTCGGCCGCCATGCCTGCCCCTTTCTGCCGGGTGTCGTTCTCGTTCGTTCGGGTTCGAAGCGAAGGATACCGGCCCCCCGCGGTCAACCGGCGGGGGGGTCCCGGGGGTTGGATATACTGCGCGCGCACGCCGATCCCCGGCGCCGCGCGCCGGCGGCTGCCCGGGCGGGCGGCCGGGCCGCGAGCGGCCCACGGCACTCCACGAACGGCATCGAGGTGGTTGGGCAGTGGCCAGCGCGAACGAGGTCGAGGCGGAGCTCCAGAAGCTCGTCGACCGCCTCGCGGCGGCGGATCCCGCGGTCCACGCCGACCTCGCCCGGACGCTGGGCGGTCCGCGCCTCGTCCAGATGGAGGTTCCTGATCTCCGGGAGTCGTTCTGGAGCGAGCTGACCGACGGGACGATGGGCGACGTGCAGCGCGGCCAGCCGGATCACGCGGACATCCGCATCACCGCCGACAGCGACGACCTCCTGGCCATGATCCGGGGCACCAAACCCCTGTTCTCGTCCTATCTGGCCGGGCACGTGCGGGTGCAGGCGAGCGTCTCCGACCTGCTGGCCCTCCGGAGGCTGATGTAGAGGGTGGGACGGGTTCGCCGGCTCCTCATCGGGACCGCCGGCGCGCTGGCAGGCTACGCGTCGGGCAAGGTGCTCCTGCACGGGCGCGACCGCGGGGTCGGGCTGGTGCTGCCCGGCGGCGAGGAGCTCCTCGGCTCGGAGCGGGGCCTGCCGGAGTTCATCCGGGGTCCGCGGGCGTCGCGGATCTCGACTGAGCACCTTGCCGCCGCCCCGGGCGCGGCCGGCACCATCCTGTTCACCCACGGCTGGTGTGTCACCGAGGCCATCTGGCACTTCCAGAAGCGCGACCTGGCCGGCGGGCCGCACCGGGTGGTGACGTGGGACCTCCCCGGCCACGGCCACTCGACGCCCATCGCACGGGGCCACCTCACGATCGACATCGCCGTGGACGCCCTGGCCCGCGTGGTCGACTCGATCCCGGACGAGGAACCCCTGCTGCTCGTCGGGCACAGCCTCGGCGGGATCCTCTCCGTCGGGTACCTCCTGCGGCACTCGGAGACGGCGCGGCGGCGGGTCCGGGGCGCCGTGCTGGCCGCGACGCCGCTCGTGCACTTCGCGCACTCGGCGGCGGGGCGGTGGCCGGGGGCGTCGCTCCAGGCCCGGGTGCTCGGCCAGGCGGCCCAGCTCGCGGTCGAGAACAGCGTCGTGGACCGGGTCTTCGCCCGGGAGGCGGGCGGGACGAAGGCCGCGGGCGCGAGCTACCGGTTGATCCGGGCCGGGTTCGGCGACCGGCCCGATCCCGCGCTCGTGCGCTTCGTCCGCGACCTGGCCGCGTCGGTTCCTCCGCCGGTCCGGGCCGACACGTTCCGGGCGATGACCGGGTTCGACCTCCGCCCGCGGCTGGGCGAGCTCGAGACGCCGGTCGTGCTCGTCACCGGTGGCCGGGACCACCTGGTGAGCGCCGACGAGGTCCGGCACCTCGCCCCGCTCTTCCCCGTCGCCCGGGTCGAGGAGTTCGTGACTGCGGGCCACGCGTTGTTCCTCGAGGAGCACGATCGCTTCACCGGGCTGGTCCGGGACGTCGCGACGGAGCACCTCCCCGCTCCGCGACGCCGTCCGGCCCGGGCCGCCAGGGAACGGCGATCCCCGGCCTGACGCGGGTCGAGTCGCGTGCTGATCCCGATCCGCGACGACAACCCGACCACGCGGCGCCCCTGCGTCACCCTCGCGATCATCGCCGCGAACGTCGTGATCTTCGTGCTGTGGCAGCGGCCGTGGTCGTCCCAGCAGGAACAGGAGCTGTTCGCTTTCTGCCACGCGGCGACCCCTACGAGGTGGTGCACCGGACCAACCTGGCCCAGGGCGGGCTGCCGGCGCGCGGCGCGATCGATCGCGCGGACATCGGGGTCTCGGGCCACGACCTCCAGCCGCTGCTCCAGGGCCGGGCGACCGACCCCGCCGCGCCGGACTTCCACGGGTGCCCGGACAAGAGCTGGTGGGCGGCGGTGTTCGTGGCGATGTTCCTGCACGGAGGGTGGCTGCACATCGCCGGGAACATGCTGTTCCTGTGGGTGTTCGGGGACAACGTGGAGGACCGGATCGGGCACGCGCCGTTCCTGCTCTTCTACCTGTTCTGCGGGGTGGTGGCCGCCGCCGGGCAGATCGCGGTCGGCCCGCAGTCGGTGATCCCGACGCTGGGGGCGTCCGGGGCGATCGCCGGGGTGCTCGGCGCGTATCTGGTGATGTTCCCGACCCGGCGTGTCGATTCGCTGGTGCCGATCCTGTTCATCTTCACGCTGCTGCCGATCCCGGCCGTCGTGGTGCTGGGGTTCTGGTTCGTGCTCCAGCTCGTGAGCGGCCTGACGCAGGTCGCGCAGCACGTGAACGGCGGTGTCGCGTTCTTCGCCCACGTGGCGGGGTTCGCCGCGGGCGTGGTGCTCGCGCTGCTGTTCTTCCCGAAGGAACGGGCCCGCCGCAGGTGGGGCGACGGATCGTCCCCCTAGGCGCTGGGGGAACCGCGGGGCGGCCAGCGGAAGCCGACCGTGTGCTCGTCGGCGGCGTCGCCGAGGGTGACGCGGACCGCGCCCGGGACCGAGTCCAGGCCACCGGTCCGTTCGAACCCCATGCGTTCGATGAACCCCTCCGACGTGCGCGTCACCGCGTACACGGTCGAGGCGCCGCGCGCGATCGCCGCCCGCACCCCGGCCGCCGTGAGCAGTGGGCCGGTCCGCTCCCCCCTCGACCTTTCGGCGACGGCCAGCGACCGCAGGTGGGCGACGGTCGCGCCGTCCGACGTCAGGATCTCGAACGCGATCGTGCCCACCGTCTCCGCATTGCGCGCCGCCACGAGGGTCTCAGCGAGTCGATCGTCCACGCCGGTGTCGCGGAGCTTCGCCTCCCGCAGCAGTCCGACGATCGGCTCGACGTCCTTCGGCCCCGCCGGCCGCACGACGATCGCCGGGCGGAACAGCGCGCCGAGGTCCGCGCCGAGGTGGGTGGGGAGATTCGGGGCGCCCACGAGATCGGCTTCGGTCGACACGCCGGTGAGCACCATGAGCGAGTCCCACCCGACCGCGGCCGCCCCGTCGATGTCGGTGTCGAGTCGGTCCCCCACCACGAGCGGGCGCCGTCCCCCGATGCGGTCGAGGGCGGCCCGCAACAGCGGCGGGTGGGGCTTGCCGGCGACGGCCTCGGGACCTCTGCCGATCGTGGTGGTGATCGCGGCAAGCAGCGCCCCGGCCCCGGGCCACAGGCCGTCGGGCGCCGGGAACGAGGCGTCGGTGTTCGTGGCGATGAGGCGGGCGCCGCGTTCCACGAGCACGGCGGCCGTGCGCAGGCGCGCGTAGGTGACGGCCGTGTCGACGCCCACGCACACCACGTCCGCGCGGTCGGCGTCGTCGCCCACGACGGCGAACCCGGCTTCCCGCAGCGCCTCGCGGATGCCGTCCTCGCCCACGACGAACGCGGTCCTGCCGTCGGCCGGGCCAAGGAGGTCCGCGGTGGCCATCGCGGAGGTCACGACCTCCCCGCTCGGTGCGTCGACCCCGTGTCCGGCGAGCTTCGCCGCGACCTGCCCGGGCGTCCGGCTGGAGTTGTTGGTGACGAACGCCACCCGCAAGCCGCGACGCCGGACCTCCTCCACGGCCTCCGGCGCACCGGGGACCGTGTCCGAACCCCGGTACAGCACCCCGTCGAGATCGAACAGCACGGTGTCGTACGCGTCGACCAG
The DNA here is from genome assembly GCA_036557505.1 of Actinomycetota bacterium. Taxonomy (GTDB): domain Bacteria; phylum Actinomycetota; class UBA4738; order UBA4738; family JACQTL01; genus DATBHM01. Next base: position 34,169 of record DATBHM010000225.1, read on the forward strand.
CGGCGCGGTGGCCGTGGGGTCGTCGGCGGGTTTCACCCGGCGAGGCGGGCGAGCGCTCGTTCGTAATGGCCGATGCCGGGGCGCATCGCGATCGCGAGCTTGAGGTGGGCGATGGCCCGGGTCCGTTGCCCCGTCCGCTCGCAGGCGAGCGCGAGCCCGAAGTGTGCGTAGTCGTTGACGGGATCGATGGCGACGGCCTTGGCGAACTCCCGCCGCGCCCACGCCGTCCGCCCCGACATGTAGAGGGCCCTGGCGAGGGCCTCGCGGATCGATCCCTTCTCGGGCTCCATCAGCCGCGCCCGGGACAGGAACATGGCAGCCTGGTGGGGGTGTCCGTCCCGTAGGAACGTGACCCCCCGAGCGTAGAGGTCGTACGCCGACTGCCCGTCGGGGTCGGTGCTATACAGTCGGGATGCCTCGCGTCTCACCCTTCACCGGCCTTCTGTTCGACGAATCCGTGGTCGGCCCATTGGACCAGGTCACCGCACCACCGTACGACGCCATCAGCACGGAGAGCGAACGCCGCCTGCATGAAGCCAGCCCCCACAACGTGGTCCGGCTGATCCTCGGCCGGGACGAGCCGGGCGACGACGACCGAGACAACAAGTATACGAGGGCCTCCGGGCTCCTTCGGGAGTGGCGGTCCGCGGGCGTGCTGAGGGAGACCGAACACCCCTCGTGGTTCCTGTACGAGATGCGGTTCGTGTTCCAGGGTCGTCCGGGGCGGGTCCGGGGAGTGATCGGGGCCGTCGACATCGAACCGCTCGGCGGCGGGGTGATGCCGCACGAGCGGACCCTGCCCGGTCCCATGCAGGACCGCATGCGCGTGCTGCGGACCGTCCGGGCGAACCTCTCGCCCGTCTACGCCCTGTGGAACGGTCCCACGCCGGGCCTCGCAGACGTGCTCGATGAAGCGGCAGCGACCCGGGAGCCGCAGGCGAGCGTGGCCGACGAAGAGGGCGTCGAGCATCGGATGTGGGTGCTCCCCTCGGGCGGGGAGGGCGAACCGGCCCCGTGGGACCGGATCGCCGGCGACCTCGCGGGGGAACGCCTGCTCATCGCCGACGGCCATCACCGGTACTCGGTGGCGCTGGCCTTCCGCGAGCAGATGCGGGAAGAGGCGGGCCCGGGGCCGTGGGACCGCATGCCGATGCTGCTCGTCGACGCGGCCGTCGAGGACCCGCCCGTCCTCCCCATCCATCGCGTGGTGCTCGACGGGACGGCCGTCCGGACCGCCGGGCGCCTGGTCCGCGACCTGTCGGAGGTGCTGGCGGCGCTCGACGACGACAAGCTCGTCTACGGGTCGGCCGCGAGGGAGGGCCCGCGACTGGTCCACCGGGTCGACTCGCTGGAGGGAACGCCCCCCACGGTGTGTGCCCTGCACGAACGCATCCTCGGCGATGCCGGGCTACGGTTCGTGACCGACGCCGCCGCGGCGGAGGAGGCCGTCCGCCGCGGCGCCTCGAGGGCTGCGTTCTTCCTGCCACCGACGCGGGTGCGCCGGATCCGCGACGTCATCGAGGGCGGCGGAACCCTTCCCCAGAAGTCGACCTACTTCTGGCCCAAGCCCCGGACGGGAATGGTCATCCGCGCGCTCGACCGACCGGAACCCTGACCCTCACTCGTCCCCGACCGGCTCGAGCTTCTTGAGCCCGGTGGCGATCACCTCCATCACCGTCCTCGCTCCGGCTCCGTTCCGGTAGAACCGCCGCACGAGCTGCCCGTGGACGAGGACCTCGTCGCCCTTGCCGATGGCGCCGAGCGACTTCCTCGTGATGGCCTTGCCGTGCCAGGCCGAGACCGGGAGGGGGAGGGAGCGTTTGCCGGCCTCGGGAACGGAGAGCTTGATCTCGGTCACCCTGTCCCCCGACGGCAGCTCCTTTTCCGTCGGATCCGCGGCGACCGTACCCGCCAGGACGACCACGTTGACCGTCACCATCGGCGCTCCCCCCTTTCGCCGTGGACCATAGCGTGGCCCACCGACACGAACGCCGGTGAGCGCTCGGCCCGGCGACGGCCGTGGATAGACTCAGGGGCGCATGGACGACACGTTCGAGGCCGCCGCCGACTTGGTCGCGGTCGACACCAGGATGACGGGGCGGTACCGGGTGACGTCCGCCTACCTGGCCCGCGCGTCAGAGCCCGCTCTGATCGAGACGGGGCCGACCACGTCCGCGGACGCGGTCACCGCCGGCCTCGAGTCGCTCGGACTGTCGGCGGAGGACCTCGCCCACATCGTGGTCACGCACATCCATCTCGACCATGCGGGCGGCGCGGGAACGATCGCGGAGCGGTTCCCGTCGGCGACGGTCTGGGTGCACGAACGCGGCGCGCGGCACCTCGCCGATCCGTCGAGGCTGTGGTCGAGCGCCGCCCAGGTGTACGGCGGCGAGGACCGGCTGGTGGAGATGTTCGGGCCCATGCAGCCCATCGACCCGGACCGGATCCGGTCGGTCGCCGAGGGGGACCGCATCGACCTGGGCGACCGGTCGTTGGACGTGATGTACACGCCTGGGCACGCGTCGCATCACGTCAGCCTCGTGGACTCGCGGAGCGGGGCGCTGTTCACGGGCGACGCGCTCGGCATCCACTTCCCCGACGTGAAGGTGCTGCGTCCGGCCACGCCGCCGCCGGACATCGACGTGGAGCTCGCCGTGGACAGCATCGGACGCATCCGCGCCCGCGCCGAGAGCGCGCTCATGTTCAGCCACTTCGGCCCCGTCCGGGAGGTGGACGAGCTGTGCGCCGTCGCCGCCGACCGGATCCGCGTCTGGGCAGGCATCATCCGCGATGCGATGGAGGAGACGGAGGACCTCGACCGAATCGCCGAGATCCTGGCGGCGAGGACCGATGCCGAATTCGATGCCGTCGGCGCGGGACCGGATCAACGCGAGCGCTACGAGGTCCTGTCGAGCACGAGGACGAACGCCGCCGGGCTCGTTCGGTACTGGAACAAGCGAAGGGAACGCGAGGCCGCCGCCGGCGAGGGCTCGGCCTAGCGCCTGGTGCCCGAGGCCTGCCTCGACGCGTCCCCCGGCTCCTCCAGCCCGGCGAGCCGCTCGGCCGCATCGAACGCCGTCGGGTCGTGTCGCGTGATCCGGCGGAACTCCGCCGCGGCCTCCTCCCGGCGGCCGGACCTCGCGTAGAGGTCGCCGGTCACGTACCAGACCCGGAGGTCCTGGTCCCGTCCGATGTCCGCCCGATTGTGCAGGCGCCGGAGCAGCGCCAGCCCCTCGTCGTACCGGCCCAAGTCCGCCAGGGCGGATGCCCCGACGATGACGGCCTCGGCCTTGGCCTCGCCGGAGACGGGCGCACGGAGGGTCTGTTCCGCCAGCGGGACCGCCTTCTCCGGGCTCCCCAGGGCCCGGTAGGCGTCGGCGACGATGTGGTTCTCGTCCTGCCGGCCGGTCATCCGGCGGTACGCCTGCATCTCGCGCAGCGCGTCGCGCCATTCCTCCGCGCCGTAGTGGGCGAGCGCCAGCACCTCACGGACGGCGCCGGAGCGGGGGGCGGCGTCCTTGGCCTTCCGGGCTTCCTTGACGGCCTGGCGGGGGTCGCCACGGCCGAGGAGCTCCACGGCGCGCTCGAGGTGCCCCAGCGCCACCTGTGCCTGTTGGGGTCGGGCCGTCTGACGGACGTCGTCCACCACATCGCGCGGCAGGGGCGCGCTGCGACGCGGGGTTCCGTGGGCCGGCTTGCCGTGGCGGGGTCGGAGCGCTCGAGGCATGCATGAAGCCTAGCGGTCGGCGCGCGCCGAGCCCCGAGACGGCTGCCGAAACGCCGAGAGCCGCCTCGAGGGCGGCTCTCGTGCGACGATGTCTCGGCGACGACCTACTCTCCCACCCCGTCTCCAGGGCAGTACCATCGGCGCTGGAGGGCTTAACTTCCGGGTTCGGAATGGGACCGGGTGTCTCCCCTCCGCTATGGCCACCGAAACGGTGGTTCCGCCGCCTTGTACCTGCATCGCCGTCGCCGAAGCGACTGCGACACCGGCGTCCGTTGCGGCGGACGTTTTGTCCTCAAGAGCGCGAGTGTTCCTCAGGCGATCACCTGATGAACCCGATAGCGAGCGCGAGCATCGAAAGTCAAGTCCTCGGCCTATTAGTACCGGTCGGCTCAACGCGTCACCACGCTTACACCTCCGGCCTATCAACCTCGTAGTCTGCGAGGGGCCTTACCTGGTTGACCCAGTGGGAGATCTCATCTTGGGGCGAGCTTCGCACTTAGATGCTTTCAGCGCTTATCCCTGCCGCACGTGGCTAACCTGCCGTGCCGCTGGCGCGACAACAGGCACACCAGAGGTGCGTCCGCCCCGGTCCTCTCGTACTAGGGGCAGCTCCCCTCAAATCTCCTACGCCCACGACGGATAGGGACCGAACTGTCTCACGACGTTCTAAACCCAGCTCGCGTACCGCTTTAACGGGCGAACAGCCCGACCCTTGGGACCTGCTCCAGCCCCAGGATGCGACGAGCCGACATCGAGGTGCCAAACCGTTCCGTCGATATGGACTCTTGGGAACGATCAGCCTGTTATCCCCGGGGTACCTTTTAGCCGTTGAGCGACGGCCCTACCACTAGGCGCCGTCGGATCACTAGCCCCTGCTTTCGCACCTGCTCGACCCGTCGGTCTCGCAGTCAAGCTCCCTTGTGCGCTTACACTCGACAGCCGATTGCCAACCGGCTTGAGGGAACCTTTGGGCGCCTCCGTTACCTTTTAGGAGGCAACCGCCCCAGTTAAACTGCCCACCAGGCGCTGTCCCCGATCCGGATCACGGACCAGGGTTAGAGGCCCAACACACGAAGAGCGGTATTTCAAGGTTGACTCCACCCGAACCAGAGTCCGGGCTTCACAGTCTCCCGCCTATCCTACGCAACGTCTGCCGAACCTCAACACCAAGCTGCAGTAAAGGTCCCGGGGTCTTTCCGTCCTGTCGCGGGAAACGAGCATCTTTACTCGTAGTGCAATTTCGCCGAGTCCGTGGTTGAGACAGCGCCCAAGTCGTTACGCCATTCGTGCAGGTCGGAACTTACCCGACAAGGAATTTCGCTACCTTAGGCACGATTGTTACGACCGTCCGGATCGCCCTGACGAGAGGCGAAGCCGGGCAGCGGGGCGGTCATTTCTGCCGCCCTCCCCATGTCGCCATGGGGGTCGGACTGTATCTTCACCGGCTCGTAGGCCGGCACTCGGCGTGCAGTCTCTGAGGGTTCCGCGAGGACGTCCTCCAACCGGTACCGCCGCTGCTTGCCGCGCTGGTTCGTTGCGAATGCCAGCTCGACGATTCGTCGGAAGCCCTCCTCCGTCCGATGCGTCTTTCGTTGCATCAGGCGGACGACCTCGCTCCACTTCACGAAGTCCTCGTGCTTCCTCGACATCAGCGGATACCGCTCGAAGAACGGGATGATCACCGACTCCAGATCGGATCTCCGGTAGACCGAATAGGTCATGACGCTCGAGTTGGGGCCCTTCGCCGTGATAC
>DATBHM010000226.1:0-2710 GCA_036557505.1 Actinomycetota bacterium
CGACCTTCCAGTACGGGATGCCCTCCTTCCACAGCACCAGCATCGCGAGGAACCCCAGGAAGCAGAACGCGTACCCGACCAACAGCGTGAACCGAGCCCCCCGGACCTCGACGAGCTTCGCCGAACGCGGGGCGCACAGCACCATGAGCACGGCCGCCGGCAGGATCGAGGCACCGGCGTCGATGGTCGAGTACCCCAGCACGTTCTGGAGGAACTGCTGTCCGATGAACATGGCCCCCATTAGGGAGCCGAAGACGATGATCCCGGCGCAGGCGGCCACCCAGAACACCCGCCGCCGGGCCACGTGGAGGTCGTACAGGGGGTTCGCGGCGCGGCGTTCCCGCAGCAGGAACGCCACCACCGCGAGGACCGTGACCACCGCCAGCACGGCGACGGCCGTCCCGGCGTTCGGGACCGGGGCGAAGTTGATCGCCAGGATCAGGGAGCCGACCAGCACCACGGTGAGGATGCCGCCGAGGTTGTCGACCGGTTCCGTGCCCTCGTTCACGTGGGCCGGGACGAGGCGGATCGCCATCAGCAGCGCGACGGCGGCGAGGGGGAGCGTCAGCAGGAACACCGACCCCCACCAGTAGTGCTCGAGGAGGATGCCGGAACAGAGCGGGCCCAGCGCCGCGATCGCACCACCGGTCGCCGACCACAGCGCGATGGACTTCGTCCGCGCCTCGCCCGACCACAGGGCGGCGATCAGCGCCAGCGTGGTGGGGTAGGCCATGCCGGCCGACAGGCCGCCGACCACCCGGGCCCCGATCAGCACCTCGGCGTTCGGCGCGTACGCCGCCACCAGGCAGGCGGGGACCGAGAGCAGGACGCCGAGGATCAGCATCATCTTGCGGCCGTACCGGTCGCCGAGCGCGCCGAGGTACAGCACGGAACAGGCGAGGCCCAGCGAGTAGGCCACCGCGACCAGGTTGAGCTCGGTCTGCGAGGCGTCGAACGCCTTGCCGATGTCGGGCAGGGCGACGTTGGCCACGGCCAGGTTGAGGTTGGCGACCGCCGCCACCAGGATGAGCGTGGCGAGGACCAGCCCGCCCCGGGCGGGCCCGCCCGAGGGCGGGGTGCCCGCAGGCCCCTTCGCAGCCATGTTCCCCCTTCGGATCGGTCGGAGGATTCGACCGCCGGGCCGCCCGTCGGGCATCGCGCCGATGGAATGATTCGGCGGCGCGTTGACGGGCCGGCTCGCGCGACATACCGTCGCCGACCGGGGCGACGTCGGGGAGGTCGCGGGCGGTGTGGCTCGAGGGATCGTGCGAGTGCCGGGAGGTGACGTTCGGGGTCTCGTCGCGGACCCCGTACCCCTACCGGACCTGTTCGTGCCGGCGGTGCCGGAAGACATCCGGATCCATCGGCGCCGCCGTCAACGTGGTCGCCGACGCCTCGACGCTCGAGGTGACCGGATCGCCGACGCGGTACGAGCACGCCGTCGAACCGGTGGTCCTGTCGTTCTGCGGCCGGTGCGGGAGCGCGCTGTTCCTCGAGATCCCGGCGTTCCCGCAGTGGGTGTACCCGTTCGCGTCGGCCGTGGACACGCCCCTCCCGACGCCGCCGGAGTTCGTCCACGTGCGAACCGACGAGCGGCCCGCCTGGACGCCGGCGATCGGCTCGACGGGTGATCCGCAGTTCGAGACCAACACCGACGAGTCGATGGTCGGGTGGCACGAGCGCCTCGGGCTCGAGACGCCCGACTGAGGCGTCACGTCGCGCCGGGTGGGGGCCCGCCGCACGCCGCCATCAGGCTCCGCAGCCCGGCCAGTTCCTCCTTGATCGCCACGAGCTCGGTCTGCAGCGCATCGTCCGAGGGCGACGGCACGGCCTCGTCGAGTGCCTCGTCTCCCGGTTCGTCCTTCGGTGACACCAGGATGGCGGCCAACATGCTCGCGAGGGACCCGATGATGCCGAGGCCAGCGAACATCACGAACACCGCGGTCAGCCGCCCGCCCATCGTGACGGGGAAGTAGTCGCCATAGCCGACGGTCGTGATGGTCACGACAGCCCACCACAGCGCCTCGCCGCCGGTGGTGATGTTGGCGTCCGGAGCGTGGCTCTCGAACTGGAGGACGAGGACGCTGCAGACGACGATGACGATGAACCCCGCCAGCAGCGTGATGAAGGCCGCGTACTGGCCACGGTGGCGGAGGACGTCCTCGACCAGCTCCTTCTTGTGCCGGCCGCGCAACAGTCGCGAGATGCGCGCCACCCGGCTCAGCCGCGCCAGTCGCAGCAGGGACGTGACCTTGAGGAGGCCGAAGTTGGGGATGGATCCCAGGAGGTCGAGCCATCCGCGACGCTTGAAGAAGTAGTCCCGCTTCGGCGACGACCGCGACATGTTCAGAGCGAAGTCGAACAGGAACACGAAGCAGATGACGTTGTCGTAGATCGTCAGCAGCTGGGTCGTGGCGGCACTGAGGGTGGGGATGAACAGTGCGACCATGATGACCAGCGAGAGCACCGTCAGGACCAGGATGAAGATGTCGTAGGCGTTGCTCCGCTTGGACGTGCTGGCCTCGCCGGTCATGGTTCCTCCTCCTCGCTCCGTGCCCGGAGCACCCGCGCGTACGTTATCCCCGGGCACGGCCCGATCCGGAAACCGGATCGACCGATGAGTTCACCCGGGTCCGGCAGTCTCCCTTCGGAGGAATGTTCCGCACGGAAGGAGGACGACCGATGGACGAGTCGACTGGGGTCCGGATCA
>DATBHM010000227.1:0-11717 GCA_036557505.1 Actinomycetota bacterium
GCGACCGGCGACAGCGTCGCGACGATGCTCACGCCGGCATCAGAACTGGTTGTAGAAGCTGCCCGACAGGCGTTGGCGCTCCTCTGCGGAGACCTCAACGTCGGCCGGGGTCAGCAGGTACACGCGGTTCGCCGCCATCTCGATCTTCCCCCCGAGCCCGAACACCAGCCCCGAGGCGAAGTCGACGAGGCGGCGGGCGATGGGGTCCTCGGTGCCCTGGAGGTTCATGATCACCGGGATCCCCTCGCGGAACTTGTCCCCGAGGTCCCGGGCCTCGTTGAACCGCTTGGGCTCGGCCTTGTGGATGGTGGTGGCCGGGTGCGGGCGGGGCTGCGGGATGGTCCGCACCACCCCGCCGACCGTCTCCGGCGATGGGCCGACCGCGACGGGGTCGTGGGAGCGTCCGAATCGGTGGTGCTGCTGCTCGGGCTCCGTGGCGTAGAGCGAGGGGTCTTCGGGGAGCTCGGTGACCTCGTCGTCCTCCTCCTCGACCAGGCCGAGGTAACTGAGGGTCTTCTTCCACGCTCCTGGCATCGAAGCCTCCTACTCCGTGGGTCGGGGGCCGAACAGCGCCGTCCCGATCCGGACCATCGTAGCGCCTTCCTCCACCGCGACCTCGTAGTCGCCGGACATTCCCATGGACAGCTCCGGGAGGTCGTCGGGGCTCCTCGCGGCCTCGTCGCGGAGGTCGCGGAGCCGCCGGAAGAACGGCCGCGCCGACTCCGGGTCCTGGTCGAACGGCGGCAGGGTCATCAGCCCGCGAAGCTCGATCCCCCCGAGCCCCCGGAGCGCGCCGAGCGCATCGGTCAGCTCCTCCGGCGAGACGCCGTTCCGGGCGCCCGTGAAGTCCACCTGGACCAGCGAGGGGATGAACCGGCCGTCGCGCTCGGCGCGGGACGCGAGCCGTCGGGCCGCGTGCATGGAGCCGACGGAGTGCACGACGTCCGCCAGGTCGGCGACGCGGTGCGCCGATCCGGACTGGAGCGCCCCGATGAAGTGCCACCGGAGGCCTTCGGCCCCGACCGACTCCCGCTTCGCCGCCAGCTCGTTCACGTAGTTCTCCCCGATGTCCCGGACGCCCGCGGCGGCCGCCGCCTCGATCGCCCCGGCGGGCTGGCCCTTCGCCGCGGCCACCAGCAGGACGTCGCCGGGGTCGCGCCCGGCCCTCGCCGCCGCGGAGGCGATCCGCGACCGGACGAGGGGGACGATGTGGCCGCGACCGGGGCCGGAGTCTACCACCCTAGTTCACACTTCTTCGCAAGAATTGCCGGTGGTTGCCACGGGGCTCAGAACCCATCTCTGGGCACAGCGGTACGTCGTCACCGCCGGACCGCCACGACCGCCTGGCGGCCCGTCGTCCCGTCGTCCCGGCGATGGGAGAACAGGCGCGCCGGCTCGCAGGCGGTGCACACGCGGGCGACGTCCACGCGTCCCACGCCGAGCGACCGGAGCGTCGCCTCCGCCGTGCCGGCGAGGTCGAGGAACAGGCGCCCGTCGCGCTGTTCGGTCGCCGCCCCGTCATCCGTCGCGGCGCCGACCCGCTCGGCCACGTCGAGGCCCACCTCGTAGTGGTCCGGCCCGATGGCCGGGCCGACGGCGGCGAGGACCTCGCCCGGATCCCCGAGCTCGCCGAGGACGGCCGGCAGGATCCCGGCGGCGAGTCCCCGCCACCCCGCGTGGACGACGGCGAGGAGGCCGCTTTTCGGAGACACCATGGCAACAGGGAGACAGTCCGCGGTGAGCACCGCGACGGGGATCCCGCGCTCCCGGGTGGCCAGCGCGTCCGCGCCGGGCAGCCGGTCGGCGGGATCGTCGAACCCGGCGCCGCCGTTCGCCCCGTCGACCCAGGCGAGACCGGCGCCGTGGACCTGCTCCGGCAGGGCGAACGGGCCGCCCAACCCCAGCGAATCGGCGACCCGGGAGCGGTTGGCCCGAACGGCCTCGGGGTCGTCGCCAACGGCCTGGGAGAGGTTGAGCGAGTCGAACGGCCCGGCGCTCGACCCGCCACCGCGCTCGGTGAACGCGACCAGGAATCCGGAACGCTCCAGCTCCGTGGCGACGAGCGCCCGGCCGCCGCCGCCCAGCGCGCGCCGTTCGAAGGACATGGTTGCGGCGAGGATGGCACGCCGTGGGCGGCCCGGACAACGAACGTGGGGGGCGGGTCCCCGGGCCGGTCGCCCCGAGGCGGGGGAAGGGCGCCTCGGTCGCCGACCCGCTCCGCCCCCCACTTGGCCGCCGGCCTGCCGCACGCACCCGGCGGAGGGGTCTCGCGGGATCGCTCCCGTCAGTTCTTGAGGAAGTCCGGGATGTCGAGGTCCTCCTCGGCGTCGAAGACCACGGTCTCCGGCGCGGGCTTGAAGATGTCCTCCTCGTCCTCCTCCAGGAGGGCGGAGGCGGCTGCGGGCTCCTCGGCGGCGGGCCGGGACGGCGAGGGCTCCTCGAGGAGTCGTGACAGCCGCGACTCCATGCCGGAGACGCCGCTCGGCACGAGTTTGTCGAACCCGGCCGCGATGACGGTGACGCGCACCTCGTCGCCCATGGCGTCGTCGATGACCGCGCCGAAGATGATGTTCGCGTCGGGGTGGGCGACCCGGGTGATGGTCTCCGCGGCCTTGTTCACCTCGTGGAGGGACAGGTCCTGGGGGCCGCTGATCGACAGCAGCACGCCCTTGGCGCCCTCGATCGAGGACTCGAGCAGCGGGCTCGAGATCGCGGCCTTCGCGGCGTCCTCCGCGCGCTTCTCGCCGGCCGCGAGCCCGATCCCCATGAGGGCCGAGCCGGCGGAGGTCATGACCGCCTTGACGTCGGCGAAGTCCAGGTTGATGAGGCCCGGGGTCATGATCAGGGAGGTGATGCCGTCCACGCCCTGGTACAGGACCTGGTCGGCCATCCGGAACGCGTCGACCATGGGGGTCAGCGGGTCGGACACCTGAAGCAGCCGATCGTTCGGAACGATGATCAGGGTGTCGACGGCCTTCTTGAGCTCGGTGATCCCCATCTCGGCCTGGGTGGCGCGCTTGCGCCCCTCGAAGCCGAACGGCCGTGTCACGACTCCGATCGTCAGCGCGCCGAGGTCCCGGGCGATCTCGGCCACCACGGGCGCGCCGCCCGTGCCGGTGCCGCCGCCCTCCCCTGCCGTGATGAACACCATGTCGGCGCCCTTCAGGATCTCCTCGATCTCGCCGCGGTGTTCCTCGGCCGCGCGCTTGCCCACCTCGGGGTTGGAACCGGCGCCGAGCCCACGGGTCGTCTCCCGGCCGATGTCGAGCTTCACGTCCGCGTCGGACATGAGGAGGGTCTGGGCGTCGGTGTTCACGGCGATGAACTCCACGCCGCGCAGCCCCGACTCGATCATGCGGTTCACCGCGTTCACGCCGCCGCCGCCGATGCCGACGACCTTGATCACGGCGAGGTAGTTCGATGGAGACTGCATCTGTCGGATCTCCTCCGCTCCGGGAGCAAATGCCCCGTCTACCTGGGGAAACGCCGCGGTCAGCTGGCCTGACCATTACCCTCTAGTTGAGATTGATTGTCATATCAACCTCACCTACAGGGGCAGAACTGTAGCGCGGAAGCGCAGGTCCGTCAAGTATTCGACTGTCTCAGGTTGTGCGTTCCGGTGACAGAAATCTCCAGCACAGCCTGAGGAAGCATCCGAGGCACATTCGGGACCGGGTGAGCCTCCGTGGGCGGACCCGGATAGACTCGGGGCGCGCCGCCCGCCCGAGCCGGGGAGCCCATCGTGAGCGTCGAGCCCTTGGAAGCACCGCAGGCCGAGTCGACCGCCTTCCAGCGTGAGGAGGTCGGGCTCGCAACCCGCAACCACGGCATGCCCCTGGAGGCACTGCGCTACGACACGACGCCCGCCGGCCTGCACTACCTGCTGATCCATTTCGACGTCCCCGAGGTCGACGCAGGGGCGTGGCGCCTGGAGGTGCGGGGACTGGTCTCCCGGCCGCGCTCGCTCTCCCTCGGTGAGATCCGGGACATGGAGGCGACCACGCTCACCGTCACGCTCGAGTGCGCGGGGAACGGCCGCGCGATGCTGTCCCCCCGTCCCGTCAGCCAGCCGTGGGGGCAGGAGGCGATCGGCACCGCTGCCTGGACCGGCGTCGAGCTGCGGACCGTCCTGGCCGAGGCGGGCCTCGCGGCCGACGCCCGGGAGGTCGTCTTCACGGGCCTCGACCGCGGCATCGACGGAGGGCTCGAGCAGGACTACGCGCGGAGCCTCACGCTCGAGGAGGCCACCGCCGGCGGCCCCCTGCTCGCCTACGAGATGAACGGCGCCCCCCTCCCCCCGCAGCACGGGTTCCCGCTCCGGCTCGTGATGCCCGGCTGGTACGGGATGGCCTCCGTGAAATGGCTCCGCTCCATCGAGGCGGTGGCCCAGCCGTTCGACGGCTATCAGGTGGTGCACGCGTACCGGTTCCGCCGGACGGAGGACGAGCCCGGGGTGCCGCTCAGCCGGATCCAGCCCCGCGCGCTCATGGAGCCACCTGGCATCCCGGAGTACCTCAGCCGCGATCGGTTCGTGGCCCCCGGACCATGCCACGTCCGCGGCCGCGCCTGGTCGGGGTGGGCCCCGGTGGCCCGGGTCGAGTTCAGCGCCGACGGCGGAGCGAGCTGGGCCGACGCCGATCTCGGGCCGGCCGCCGGCCCCTACGCATGGCGGCCCTGGTTGCACACGTGGGACGCGGGACCCGGGACCTACGAGCTCTGCTGCCGGGCCACCGACGCCGCAGGCAACGTCCAGCCCCTGCGGGCCGAGTGGAACGTCGGCGGCTACACCAACAACTCGGTGCAGCGGGTGCCGGTGACGGTGCGCCCGGACTGACCTGCTCGGCGGCCCTGGCCTTCGCTGCGGTCCCCTCGACCATGAGCCTTGACTCGACATCGAGGTTGAGAGTTCGGCCTTTCGCGATCCCGGGCCGGGGGCCTGCTATCGGCCGGTGAGGCCCCAGTCCGTCCCTGACGTGTCCGGCTGCACGGCGTCGAGCCGGATGGCGTCCGCGGCGCCCGGGGACCGGACGTCGATGGTGCCGAGCGCGGTGTGTCGCTGCCTGGCCCAGGCGAGGATTCCGGCGAGCGCCTGGGCCTTGGCCCGGACGTCGGTCGGTGGCCCGAACAGCACCCGGACGCCGTCGTCCATCCCGAGGAGGACCGAGCCGTCAGAGCCGGAGACCACGGTGGCCACCCGGGCGCGAAGGGCCGGGGACATGCCGCCCGCCACCGCCGCGGGGCCCGCGAGGGCCACAACGCGGTCGCCCACGGTCACGGCTCGGGTCACCGGGAGGACGGGCAGGTGCGGCCGGTGCGCCGCCGGACCGAGGACGGTCCCGTCGGTCGCGATGAGGAACCACGTCGACCCCACGGCGACCGTGGAGGCGGGGCGCCGTTCGGTCACCCTGATCCGAATGGTCGACGGCAGCTGCCGGGTCACGCTCGCGACCTCGACCCACGGGTCCGCCTCGATCGATGCCGCGACCGCCGACGGGTCCGCGAAGAACACGTTGGTGGACCGGCCGATGCCGGACGCGCGGATGACGTCGGCGCGCGACAGCCTCGACTCCCCGCTCACGACGATGCGATGCGCGTCGAACATGGAGCTGTGGACCGCCCACCATCCGCCGACCATCACCGCGCCCGCCGCGATGGCGGATGCGAGGGCGATCCGGCGGAGGGGCCGGCGGCGGGCCGGCGCGGTGCGGCCGGCGGCTGCGCGTTCCCGCTCCGGCCGGGCGATGCCCCGGGTCTCGGGCCGCTTGCCGCCCCGGCGCGCTCCCCCGGTGGGTGCGCCGCCACGGGCGTCAGGCTCAGTTCGGCGTGACGTCGAAGTTGCCGACAAGGTGGACCTCCGGCTCCAGGCGGACCCCGAAGCGGTCCGCGACCCGTTCCTGCACCGTACGGATGAGCGCGACCACCTCGGTGGCGCGCGCCCCCGGTCGGGCGACGATGAAGTTCGCGTGCTTGGCCGACACCTCAGCGCCGCCGACGGCCAGGCCCTTCAGCCCCAGCGAGTCGATCATCTGCGCGGCGTGGCCGCCGGGCGGGTTCTTGAACACGCTCCCGCAGTTCGGCTCCGCGAGCGGCTGGGTCCGGCGCCGCCACTCCCGGGCCTCGTCCATTCCGCCCCGGATGGAGGCGGGGTCGCCGGGACGGAGCGCCACCGACGCCGCGACCACCACGCCGTCCGGGGGAAGGCCGGAGCTCCGGTACACGAACCCCGCCTCGCCCGCCGGGACCGACCGGGCCTCGCCCGATCCCATCAAGAACACCTCGACCCGGCGGATGACCTCCTCCAGCGAGTGCGCGTGCGCGCCGGCGTTCATCCGCACCGCCCCACCGAGCGTCGCCGGGATGGCGACGCCGAACTCCAGCCCGGCCAGCGAGTGCGACAGGGCGATCCCGGCGAGGCGCGGCAGGGGCATCGACGCGCCCGCCGTCACCATCGTCCCGTCGCGAGCCGCCCACCGGTAGCCCTTCCCCAACCGGAGGACGAGGCCGGGGTAGCCCTCGTCCGAGACCAACACGTTCGACCCCTTGCCGATCACGACGAACGGGATCCCCGTCTCGCGCACGGCCTGTCCGGCCGCGCGGAGATCCGCCTCGGAGTCGGGCTCGAGGAACAGCGCCGCCGGCCCGCCGATCCGGAACGTGGTCAGCGGGGCGAGCCGGAACGACGTCCGTAGGCGGTCGCCGCACGCCGCCCGGAGGACGACCTCCGCCCGGGCCAGTGCCGCCGGATCCCTCGTCGTCACCGTCACGCGTCCTCCAGGATCCGCTCGAGGGCCTCGTCCGGCACCATCGTGATGTCCCCCGCGCCCAGCGTGAGGACGAGGTCGCCCGGCCGGACCTCGGCGGACAGGAACGGCGCCACATCGGCCCGCTTCGGCAGGTACACGACGCGCTTGCCCGGCGCCGCCTCGGTGAGCGAGTCGACCAGGAGCTTCCCGGTGACACCGGGGATGGGAGTCTCGCCGGCGCCGTACACATCGGTGAGCACGACGACGTCGGCGACCTCCAGCGCCTCCCCCAGCTCGCACCACATGGCCTCGGTCCTGGTGTACCGGTGGGGCTGGAACACCGCCACCACGCGCCGGTACTCGGGGGGAACGGCCGCGAGCGTGGCCCGGATCTCGGTCGGGTGGTGTGCGTAGTCGTCGAAGAACTCCGCCCCCCTGCCCATCCCCCGGAACTCGAACCGGCGCCGGACGCCGCCGAACGACTCGAGCGCCTCGGCCGCCGTCGCGACGTCCACCCCGGCCTCACGAGCCGCCAGCAGGGCGGCGGCGGCGTTCAGCAGGTTGTGGACCCCGGGGACCCGCAGCGAGACCGGCACCGCGCGGCCGTCCACATGGATCGTCCCGGCCGCCGATCGCCCGGAGGCCACTCCCGGCGCCACCCGCACGTGGGCCCCCGGCCCCATCCCGTACGTGTGGATCATCTCGTCCCGCCCGGACCGCCGGAGCACCTCGCGCACCCCCTCGTCGTCCGCGCACGCCACGACGACCCGCGCCGATCGGACGAACTGGGCGAAGGCCGCCAGCGTCTCCTCGCGGCTCCGGTAGAAGTCGACGTGGTCCTGTTCGACGTTCGTGATGACGGCCACCTCGGGCGACAGGAGCAGGAACGAGCCGTCGCTCTCGTCCGCCTCGGCGACGAACCACCCGCCGCGACCGTGGCGGGCGTTCGACCCGCTCTCGTTGAGGTCGCCGCCGATGACGAACGTCGGATCGAGGCCGGCGCGTTCCAGGATCGTCGACGTCATCGACGTCGTGGTGGTCTTGCCGTGGGTTCCTGCGACCGCGATGCCTCGGGCGCCCGACATGAGGGCGGCGAGGACCTGCGCCCTCGCCAGCACCGGCAGGCCGAGCCGCCGGGCCTCCTCCAGCTCGGGATTGCGCTCCGGGATCGCCGTCGACACCACCACCGCGTCGGGCATCCCGTCGGCCGCCACCTGATCGGCCCGGTGGCCGACGGCGACCTCCGCGCCGAGGTTCCCGAGATCCTCCAGCCCGGTCGACCCCTTGAGGTCCGAGCCGGACACCTCGATCCCGCGCGCCAGCAGCAACCTCGCGATGCCGCTCATGCCGGCGCCGCCGATGCCGATCATGTGCACCCTCCGGACCTCCGCGAGGTCCGGGACCGGCAGCGTGGGGATGCTCCCGGGCGGCGGCCGGTAGCCGGGGCCGGTGCCGCTCATCCGCGTTCCTCCGCGGCTCGGACCACGAGCGCGGCGATGTCGGACGCGGCCGAGGGGCGGGCCCACGTCGTCGCGGCGTCCGACATCGCCCGGAGTCGTTCTCCGTGGTCGACGAGGCTCTCGACGCGGTCGGCGAGGACCTCGGCCGTCAGCTGGTCGTCGAGCAGGACGCTCGCTCCGCCGGCGCGTTGGAGCGCGCGCGCGTTCGCCTCCTGATGGTTCGCGGTGGCGTAGGGGTACGGCACGAGGATCGACGGGACCCCGCACGCGGCGAGCTCCGCGATCGTGGTCGCCCCCGCCCTCGACACCACGACGTCGGCCACCGCGTAGGCGAGCTCCATCCGGTCGAGGAACGGCATCGCCCGCACGGACAGCGCGGCGCCGGCCGGGAGGCCGCGCACCGTGGCCTCGTGGTGCGCCGGTCCGGTGAGAAGCACCACCTGGAGGTCGGCGCGGTCCTTGAGCAGCGTGCAGGCGCCCACCGCAGCGCGATCGATGTGGAGTGCCCCCTGGCTGCCCCCGAAGATCACCACCGTACGGCGCTCGGGGTCGAGATCGAGCTCGGCGTGGGCCTCCTTGGCCAGCCGCGACCGCTCCCCGGGGACCGATGCGATCACCTCCCGGATGGGGTTGCCGGTGACCTCGACCCGTGCCCGGTGGGGCAGCCGGTGCGCCGCCTCCGCGAAGGCCACGGCAGTGGTCCGGGCGAACCGGCTGCACAGCCGGTTGGCGAGGCCGGGGATCGCGTTCTGCTCGTGGATGACGACAGGGGTCCGGGCCCGCCACGCCGCCACGACCGGCGGTCCGCTGACGTAGCCCCCCATCCCGACGACGGCGTCCGCCTCCCGGACCAGGGGGGCGCAGCGCCGCATCGAGCCGAGCGCCACGAACGGCGCCCGGAGCGTCGACAGCGACGCCTTGCGCAGCAGGGGCTTCGCCTCCATCTCGATCATCCTGAACCCGGCCGCGGGCACGAGGCGGGCCTCCTGTCCGGCGGCCGTTCCGAGGAACATCACCTCCGCGCCGTGGTCCTCGACGAGGCGGTGCGCGACCGCGATGGCGGGGAACACGTGCCCCGCCGTCCCGCCGCCCGCGATCAGGACCCTCACCGCCGCCCTCCGGCCGGGGACGACCGGGCCCGGGCCTTCCGGCCGGCGCGCCCCGGGGGATCGGGCCGGTGCACCGACGGTCGCTGGGGCCGGGGCGGGGGGGGCGACGGCGCGCGGGGGGCGATGCCGCCGCCGGCCGGGTGTCGGCGGCGCGTGTGGGCCCGATCGTCGTCGACGATCACCGCCGGCTCGGTGCGCGCTGCGGAGGCGGGCCGACGGCGATCGTGCCGCCCCATCCGCATGCCCCGTTCGTGGCGACCCACCAGCAGCCGGCGGGCCCGGCGGTCCTCGCGACGCTCGCGGCGGACGTCGTCCTCGGCGGTCCCGTTCTCGGCGGCGGCCGTCCGGCCGATGTTCGCCAGGATCCCCACCGCGGCGAGCGTCACGATCAACGACGACCCGCCGAAGGACACGAACGGCAGCGGCACCCCGGTGACCGGGAGCACGCCCGTGACGGCGCCGAGGTTGATGAGCGTCTGCAGCGCCAGCCAGGCCACGATCCCGGTCGCCAGCAGCCGGCCGAACGTGTCCGTGACCCGGGAGGCGATCCGGATCCCGCAGTAGACGAGGGTGACGAACAGGGCGAGCACGACGAGCTCGCCCAGCAGCCCCAGCTCCTCGCCCAGGATCGAGAAGATGAAGTCGGTGTGGGCGTTCGGGATGTACATCCACTTCTGCCGGCTGGCCCCGAGGCCGACGCCGAACAGCCCCCCCGATCCCAGGCCGAGCAGGGACTGGATCAGCTGGTAGCCGCTGTTCGTCCGGTCCGCCCAAGGATGCAGGAACGAGAGGAACCGGACCTTGCGGTAGTGCTCCCCCATGATCAGCGCCCAGCCGGCGGCGGCGGCGACGAACCCGGTGAACAGCAGGTATCGCATCCGGACGCCGGCGGCGAAGACCAGGACGAACACGGTCGCGGCCACGATCGTGGTGGTCCCCAGGTCGCGCTGGAGGATGATCAGGCCGCACACCACCACGAGGACCGGGGCGAGCGGGATCAGCACGTGGATCGGCTCGCCGAGCCGTCGCCACTTCCTCGTGAGGATCATCGCGGCGAACACCACCATCGCCAGCTTGGAGAGCTCGGACGGCTGGATCGTCACCGGCCCCAGCACGATCCACCGCGAGGACCCGCCACGCATCGAGCCGATGGCCGGATGCAGGGCCAGGGCCAGCAGGATCGCCGTCACCACGAGCAGCGGAATCGCCCAACGTTCCCACCGGCGGTAGGAGATGCGGATCGTCGCGAGCAGCGCGACCGTGCCGATGGCCGCGTAGACGGCCTGCCGCTTCAGGTACAGGAAGCTGTCGCCGGAGCTCTGGAACGACGCCACCGAGCTCGCCGACAGCACCATCACCAGGCCGATGCCCGTGAGCAGGAACGCCGACACGAGGAGCAGCGCGACCGTCCGCGGCATGGGATCCCTCGAGGCCCGGCGGGCCGTGCGGCCCGACCGGCGGGCCCGCGCCCGCTGCGTGCGGCTCGGCCGCTCGTCGCTCCGTACCACCCGCAGCTGCGGCCGGCGGGCGGGCGTCGCTGGCTTCCTACTGGCCACGGGCGGCTCCTTCCCGTTCGTCGTCGATGGAGGGGCCGTTCGGGTTCGAGCGGGGGTTCGAGTCTCGGCTCGACACCGGGGACGGGGTGCCGTTCGTCGCTTCGGCCGGGCCGGCGCCGGGTGCGGCCTGGGACCCGGCCTCCGACGCCACGGCGCGGGCGGCGGCGGCGAAGGCGTCGCCCCGCTCCGCGTAGTTACGGAACATGTCCTGGCTGGCGCACGCCGGCGCGAGCAGCACGATCCCGCTCCCGTCGGGGGCCATGTCGAACGCCGCCCGGACGGCCTCGTCCATGGAACCGGCGGCCCTGGCGGGCACACGCCCGTCGAACACCGCGGCGACCTCGGGCGCGGCCTCGCCGATCGCGACCACGCCGGCCAGCGCCGGGATGGCCTGCGCGAGCGGCGACAGGTCGACGCCCTTGGCCAGCCCCCCCGCGATCAGCACGACGTCGCGCAGCCCCTCGATCGCCGCGAGCGTGGCATGTGGGTTGGTGGCCTTGGAGTCGTCGACGAACCGCACGCCACCGGCGGTCGCCACCACCTGTCCGCGATGCGGAAGCAGCTCGACCGACGCGATCCCCTGCCGGACCGCGTCCGCGTCGACCCCGAACGCCAGCGACGCCGCCGCGGCCGCCGCGGCGTCCGCCCGGAACCCCGCACCCGTCACGGCCGGCCGCCCGAGCCGGAGGTCCCCGAAGGCGAGCTCCCCGCCGTCGTACCCGACCTCCACACCCCGGGGCTCCCCCAGCCGGAACCACCGCACCTCGCACGGCGCCCGGCGGGAGACCTCGGCGGCCCACGCGTCGTCGGCGTTCCCGACGTGGACGTCGCCCGCCGCCCGCTGCAGCT
>DATBHM010000228.1:0-18323 GCA_036557505.1 Actinomycetota bacterium
TCCTGGTGGGGTTCCTCGCCCTGGCCGACGCGATGCCGGACGCGTGGGTATGGGTGGCTGCGCCGCTGGCGGCCGCGGTGGTGTTCGTCCTGTCGTTCCTGGCACCCGTCGTGTTCGAGCCGTTGTTCAACAGGTTCCGTCCGCTCGAGGACGAGTCGCTCACCGAGTCGCTCCGGGCGCTTTCCCGGGAGGCCGGCGTCCCCGTTCGCGACGTCCTGGTGGCCGACGCCAGCCGCCGGACGACCAAGGAGAACGCCTACGTGAGCGGCCTCGGGGCGACCAGGCGCGTGGTGGTGTACGACACCCTGCTCTCGCGGGGCTCGCCGCAGGAGGTTCGCCTGGTCGTGGCCCACGAGCTCGGTCACCGGCGCGACGGCCACGTGTTGAAGGGGACGCTGACCGCCGCGCTCGGTGCCGTCGTCGTGGCGTTCCTCGTGTTCGGGCTCCTCCGGTCGCACGCCCTGCTGGATGCCATCGGCGCGAGCGGCCCCGGCGACCCCGCGGTGGTGCCGTTCGTCCTCCTCGTGGCCGCGGCCGCCGGCGCCCTCAGCGATCCGCTGGGGATGGCCGTCAGCCGCCGGTGGGAGCGGGCCGCCGACCGGACGTCGATCGAGCTCACCGGCGACCCCACCGGGTTCGCCGAGATGGAACGCAACCTGTCGATCGCCAACCTCTCGGAGCTGGCTCCCTCCCGCCTGGCGTACGCGCTCACCTTCAGCCATCCCGCGCCGGCCGAGCGCATCGCCGCCGCGCGTGCGGCGGCCCCCGCCCGAACGTGAACGGAACATGAACGCTGCGTGACCAACGCGCGGCGGATTCCTCAGGAATGCCGTTTCCTTCCCGATGACGTGCCGTAGATTGATCGCTCCGTCAGGGGAGGTTCGGGACACACCATGCGCAGGACGGTCGGGATCGTCCTCGCGGCCGTGCTCGCCGTCGGGGTGATCGTCGCCATCGTGCTCTCCCTCGGAGGGGGCGGCGACTCGCCCCCCGACCAGCGGGTCGTGGTCGTCCGGGGGGTCATCGGCTCGGAGAAGCAGCCGTTCTTCCAGGACCGCCGGGTCCAGGGCGAGTTCCGCAAGCACGGCCTGCGGGTCGTCGTGGACACCGCCGGGTCGCGGTCGATCGCCACGACGGTCGACCTGTCGAAGTACGACTTCGCCTTCCCCTCCGGGGTCCCGGCGGCGTCGCAGATCAAGACCAAGACCGGGGCGAGCACGACGTACGTCGAGTTCTACACGCCCATGGTGATCGCGTCCTGGCAGCCGATCGCGAAGATCCTGGAGGCCGCGGGCGTGGCCCAGAACCACGGCGGCTACGACACGTTCGACATGCAGAAGTACCTCGCCCTCGTGAAGGCGAACAAACGGTGGATCGACCTGCCGGGGGCCACGAACTCGTATCCGGCGACGAAGAGCGTCCTCATCACCTCGACCGACGTACGGACGTCCAACTCCGCCGCCAACTACCTGAGCATCGCGTCCTACGTGGCCAACGGGAACAACGTCGTCGAGAACGACACCCAGGGCAACGCGATCGTCCAGGACGTCGCGCCGCTGTTCCTCCGGCAGGGCTTCACGGCCGCATCGAGCGAGGAGCCGTTCGACGACTACCTGGCGATCGGCATCGGCAAGGCCCCCATCGTGTTCATCTACGAGGCGCAGTTCCTGGCCCACGTGTTCGCGAACGACGGCGCGATCACCAACCAGATGCGCCTGATGTATCCCGACCCGGACGTCTACTCGAAGCACATCGTCGTGCCGCTCGACGCGAACGGCGACAAGGTGGGCCGCCTGCTCCTCAACGACCCGGTCCTGCAGCAGCTGGCCGCCCAGTACGGGTTCCGGACGAACAATCCGAAGTACTTCAACGGCCTGGTGCAGCGGCACCACGCGAACATCGACCCGAGCATCGTCGACGTCATCGAGCCGCCGAGCTACGAGGCCCTCGAGAACATGATCGAGAAGATCGAGCAGCTCTACGCCCAGAACCAAGGAGGAGGAGGGTCCCCATGAGCACCAACCTCGAGCCGCCCGCGGCCACCCCCGGCACCACCGACGCCGCCCCCGCCGGCGGCGCGGGCACCCAGCTCCAGCAGCAGCAGCTCGCCCCGCCTGACCCGGCGGCGGCGACCAGCCTCCAGCTCGCCCCGCCCCAGGCCGTGACGGCCGTCCCCCAGAACCAGGTGGCCGGCATGGTCCCGCTCGACGACGCCACGAAGCAGCGCCTCGACGCGATGGTGGACCAGTTCGTGCAGGGGGCGACCGACCTCGACGTCCACTCGCCGGAGTACCAGCAGAAGTCCGACGCCGTCCGGGCCATGGGCGACAAGGAGATCCGCGACTCGGCCGAGGTGTCCAACCAGCTCCTCGACAAGCCGGTGGCCGCGATGGGGAGCGGCATCTTCGACAACAAGGCCCCGGTGGCGAAGTCCCTGATCGACCTCCGCCAGACGATCGAGGACCTCGACCCCGAGAAGCAGGGGATGCTCTCGAAGCACAAGCTGCTCGGGATCATCCCGTTCGGCGACCACCTCCGGGACTACTTCGACAAGTACAAGTCGTCGCAGAGTCACATCGACGCGATCCTGCACTCGCTCTACGACGGGCAGGACGAGCTGCGCCAGGACAACGCCTCGGTCGAGCAGGAGAAGGTCAACCTGTGGAACACGATGCAGCGCCTGAACCAGTACCTGTACCTGGCGCAGCACATCGACGCCGCGCTCGAGGCCAAGATCCAGACGATCGAGGCATCCGACCCCGACAAGGGCAAGACCCTCCGCGAGGACCTGCTGTTCCCGGCCCGCCAGAAGGTCCAGGACCTGCTGACCCAGCTCGCGGTGAGCGCGCAGGGCTACCTGGCCCTCGACCTCATCCGCAAGAACAACATCGAGCTCATCAAGGGCGTCGACCGGGCGACCACGACGACGATCTCCGCGCTGCGGACCGCCGTGATCGTGGCGCAGGCCCTCGCCAACCAGAAGCTGGTGCTCGACCAGATCAGCGCGCTGAACACGACGACCGGCAACATCATCGAGTCGACGTCCGAGATGCTGAAGGACCAGACCGCCGAGGTGAACGAGCAGGCCGCGTCGTCGACCGTGGACGTCCAGAAGCTCCAGGCGGCGTTCAACAACATCTACGCGACGATGGACGCGATCGACGGGTTCAAGCTCCAGGCGCTCGACACCATGAAGCAGACGGTGAGCTCGCTCGAGCAGGAGGTCGGCAAGGCCCAGCAGTACCTCGAGCGCGCCCACCAGGACGCGCCCAAGGAGCAGGCGACGCCGACCGACCTCACCGTCCCGGCCGACCTGTCCTAGCTCGCGGGAGGCGGACCCACGATGCGAATCCACCGCCCGCGCGCAGCGACCGCCGTCGCGGCGTGCTTCGTCCTGGCGGTCACCGGGCTCGTGGCGTGCGGCGGGGGTCCGTCCGGCAATCCGGCGACGACGCTCACCGTCCTGGCGGGCTCGGAGCTGAAGGACCTCGAGCCGCTGCTGCCCAAGCTCGAGGACCAGACCGGCGTCCACCTGGAGCTCGACTACACGGGCTCGATCGACGGCGCCCAGGCCATCCTGAACGGAACCCCGGCCGACGCGGCGTGGTTCTCGCTCGGGAACTACCTGACCCTCGCGTCGAGCGACCAGCACAAGATCATCGACCAGACCCGCATCATGCTGTCGCCGGTCGTGATCGGCGTGAAGAAGACGGTCGCCCAGCGCTTCGGCTGGGAGGACAACCCCAACGTCACATGGGAGGACATCGCCCAGAAGGCCGCCGCCGGACAGTTCCGCTACGCGATGACCAACCCGGCGGCGTCGAACAGCGGCTTCTCCGCGCTGGTCGGCGTGGCGTCGGCGTTCGCCGGCACGGGGAACGCGCTCACCGAGCAGGACATCAAGGTCGACGAGCTGAAGCAGTTCTTCTCGGGGCAGCGGCTGACGGCCGGGTCGTCCGGGTTCCTCGCCGACAGCTTCGTCCGGTCGCAGAGCTCGCTCGACGGGATGATCAACTACGAGTCGATCCTCCTCGAGCTCAACAAGTCCGGGCAGCTGCACGAGCCGCTCGACCTGATCTACCCCAAGGACGGGATCATCACGGCGGACTACCCGTTCATGCTGCTCAACGCCGCCAAGCGGGGGCTGTACCAGAAGGTCGTGAACTTCTTCCTCGCCCCCGCCCAGCAGCAGTGGATCATGCAGAACACCGACCGGCGGCCGGTGATCCCGCAGGTCCATCCGGACTCGCGGTTCCCGAAGCAGATCCTGGTGGAGCTGCAGTTCCCGTCCACGCTGAAGGTCGTCAACGCGTTGCTCGACGCGTACCTCAACGAGATCCGCCCGCCGTCGCACGCCATCTTCGTGCTCGACACGAGCGGGTCGATGGCCGGATCACGGTTGCAGTCGCTGCAGAGGGCGCTGACCGGGCTCACCGGGCTCGACGACAGCCTCACGGGGCAGTTCGCGCAGTTCCGGGCGAGGGAGGACCTCACGTTCATCACGTTCAGCGACCGGGTCCACTTCATCAAGAACCTCACCGTTGACACGACCGATCCGAACGGGCCGAGCATGACCGCCGTCCGCGAGTTCGTGAACGGCCTGCAGGCCGGCGGGAACACCGCGATCTTTTCGGCCCTCGACACCGCCTACCATCAGGCCGTGGACGCGCTGAGGTCCGATCCCACGCGGCTCACCTCGGTCGTGCTGATGACCGACGGCGAGAACAACTCGGGGATCTCGTTCTCGCGGTTCTCCGACGACCTGAAGACGCTCGGCTCCGCGGCGCAGCAGGTCAGGACGTTCCCGGTGCTGTTCGGCGACGCGGACCCGCAGGAGCTGCACGAGGTGGCCGACGAGACCGGCGGCGAGGTCTTCGACGGCCGGAGCGAGTCTCTCAGCGTGGTGTTCAAGGAGATCCGGGGGTTCCAGTAGTGGCGGGGGACGACGCGGGGTCGAAGGGACGCGCCTCCGGGTACTTGGGGAGCACGAAGAACATCGCCGGCTGCGTCCTCGGGGCCGGCGGCCTGGCGTTGGTGTTCACCGGCGTGGTGGCGATGCCGGTCGGCGCGCTCGTCGTGGGCGCGTTGTACGGGATCGGCGCGCTGGTGGCCCCCTCCAGGAAGCGCAAGGACCTGATGTCGGGCGGCTTCGACGCCGACCAGGTCGTGGACGCGCTCGGCGAGCTCCAGAAGGAGATGCGGGGCAAGGTCCCGCCCGACCTCGAGGCGAAGGTCACGCGGATCACCCTGTCGGTCCAGTCGGTCCTGCCGAAAGCCCGCCGGCTCTCCGGCGGATCGCAGTACCTGTTCGTGCTCCAGCGGACGGCGACCGACTACCTGCCGACCACCGTCCACGCCTACATGGACCTGCCGCGCGCCTACGCCGACTCGCACGTGATCGAGGAGGGCAAGACCGCGCACCAGCTGGTGTCCGAGCAGCTCGACGTGCTCGCGTCGCAGATGGACGAGGTCGTGGACGCGGTGAACAAGGGCGACGTGGACAGCCTGTTGGCGCAGGGACGGTTCCTCGACGAGAAGTTCGGCAAGGAGGGGCTGTCGATCGAGGGGCCGTCGGCCGGGACATCGCCCCCGGCGGGCTCCGGATCGCCCGCGAAGCCCCCCGCCGGTGGGGGACCGTCGCCCACGTCGGCGCCGGGCGACCCGCCGCCTCCCGTCACGCAGTTCTGAGCGTCGCCGGCTTGCGGCTGGGACTCCCCGGGCGCGATCGTTCCATCGTTCGGCTCCGCCCCGGATGCAACGCAAGGGCCCGCTCGGGGCTTGGTCGTGGTGAGGACGATGAATCATCAGGCCGTGACGGGGGCGCAGCACACGGTGGACCTCGACTTCGAGTCGTTCTTCCGGGAGGAGCACCCGCGGGTGTTCCGGTTGGCGTACCTCCTCACCGGGGACCGCGCCGAGGCCGCCGACATCGCGCAGGAGGCCATGGCACGGGTGCTGGAGCGTTGGGATCAGGTTCGGACCATGGGGTCCCCCGGCGGGTACCTCGTCCGGGTCGCGGTGCACCTGCATCACCGCCGGCTCCGCAGGCTCCGGCTGCGCCCCCGGGAGGAGATCGCCGGGCGCGCGGCGGTCGCGGACGGCGATCCCGCCGCGGTGGCCGCGACCCGCACCGACGTCATGCGCGTCCTGCTGTCGCTTCCGGCCGGCCAGCGGCAGGCGCTCGTCCTCACGGAGTGGTTGGGGTTGGACTCCGCGGAGGCCGGCCGCACGCTCGGAATCAGGCCGTCGTCGGTCCGGGCGCGCGTCCACCGGGCGAGGTCGGTGTTCCGGGACGAGTTGGGAGCGGACTATGCCTGACATCCGTGAGCTGCTGGAACGGGAGGTGGCCCCGCTCGCGCCGCCCGAAGCATGGGAGCGCGTGCAGCGGCGGGCGGAGCAGCGCCGCCGCCGCCGGCGGCTGGGGGCGGCGATCGTGGCGGTGGTGGTCGCGGTGCTTGGCACGGCCGGGGTGTGGCTGGTCGCGAACGGGCTGCGCGAGCGCGGACCGCAACCGGGATCGAGCGGCTGGGACGACGGCCGCATCGTCTACGAGTGCCCCGATCCCACCACGCCGGCCGGGCAGGCCATCCGCCCGACGCTCTGCATCATGCGCCCGGACGGATCGGACCGGCACACGATCGTGCCCACACCGAGTCCGGGGGAGGCCGTCCCGACCTCGATGTCGTCGCCCGCCTGGTCGCCCGACGGGGCCCGGCTCGCGTTCCGCGCGTCCTGGGACGCGGCCTGCGACCGGTGCTTCGACCTGTACGTGATGGACGCCGACGGTTCCAACCTCCGCCGGGTCACCGTCGGCGGGCTCAATCCCATCGATCCGGCCTGGTCCCCCGACGGCTCGTGGATCGCGTTCGACACCGGCCGCGGCGGCGGGATCATGAAGGTCCACCCGGACGGCGCAGGTCTCACGAGGCTCGATCCGGGGGTTGGTGCGAACGAATCCGACTGGTGGCCGTCGTGGTCGCCGGACGGGACGCGGATCGCCTTCACCCGGGTCGACACGGCGACGTTCGGCAACGACCTGCTCGTGATGGACGCCGACGGCAGGGGGGCCCGCGTCGCCGTGTCCGGTTCGGACGTGGGGGGCGGCCAGGTATATCAGCCCGCCTGGTCGCCCGACGGGCGGCTCATCGCGTTCGCGGCGCGCGGGGACGGCCACCATGTGTCGATCTGGGGGTGGGACGCGGCGCGGGCCCTCGAGGGCGATCCGACGAACCACCCATGGCAGATCACTGCGTCCGAGCCCGGCAACGACATGGGTCCGGTCTGGATCGACGGGGGGGCGCAGGTCGCATTCATCCACGAGGCCGGGGGCCGGATCGTGCTGGAGGCCGTCCGGGTCGATCGAGGAGGAGTGACGGGCGCCGGCGGAGCGAGCCCGGGTCCGGTTCCGGAGGGGAGCCCGTACCGGACCACGCTCGCGACCGGCTTCACGGGTGGCTACGACCAGATCCCCAGCGCCGAGTATTCGTTCCGGCCGCCGCCCGGCGGGGCGGCCGGCGCCTGCCCGGAGCCGGGCCCGGCGGAGCTCGTCTCCTGCAGCACCGCGCTGCAGCGGGCGGGCATCGAGGACAGCGGGCCGCAGGGAGCGTCGATCGACGTGCGGCTCGTCCACGGAGCCATCCATCCCGACGGGTCGGTGGACCCGGACGACGACCGGCCCGTGTGGGCCGTCACCTATCGCGACGTCGCCGCGTCGGCCGGGGGCGCGACGCCCCAACCGGCCCGGATCGACTGGGAGGTCGACGTCGACGCGTCGAGCGGTGCGTTCCTCAGCGAGGGGGTGGCACGGACGGGAGCCCGAACCGGATGACGGCACCGCCGCCGGTGCCGTTGGCCGCCTCGATCCACCCGCCGTGCGCCTCCACGATGGTCTTCGCGATGGCCAGGCCGAGGCCCGAGCCGCCGGTGTCCGCGGCCTTCACGTACCGGTCGAACACCTGCGGGAGCTGGTCGGGCGGGATGCCCGGGCCGGTGTCGCGGACCTCGAACGCCACCGCGTCGCGGTCCGGCCCGGCGGACAGCGTCACCGATCCGCCGGACGGGGTGTGGCGGAGCGCGTTCGACAGCAGGTTGGTGAGGACCTCGCCGATGCGGAACGGGTCGACCTGGAGCTCCGGGAGGCCGAGCGCGACGTCGGTCCCGAGCGCCACGCCCTTCTCGCCGGCGGGGCCGGCGAACGCGGCCACGGCGCCGTCGGCCAGTCGTGCGGCGGTGGTCGGCTCGCGGTGCAGGACGAGGGCCCCCGCCTCGGCCGTCGAGAGCGTCTGGAGGTCCTGGAGCAGCCGTGCCATGACCTTCGTCTCCTCGAGGACGGCGGTGAGGTGCGCCCGGTCGGCCGGGTACAGGCCGTCGATCATCCCCTCGGCGTTGCCCTGGATCACCGACAGCGGCGTCCGCAGCTCGTGGGCCACGTCGGCGAGCAGCGCGCGTCGGCGTTCCTCGTCGGACCGCAGCCGTTCGGTCATCTCGTTGAATGACCGCGCGAGGCGCCGCATCTCGCCGGGCCCGCGTTCGGCGATCCGGACCGAGTAGTCGCCGCCCGCCACGCGGTCGGCCGCGGCCATGACGTCCTCGACCGGCGCCGCCATCCGGCGCAGCCACCGGACGAACGCGAAGAACCCCGCCAGGATCAGCACCCCGAACAGGGCCGCGAGCGGCACCAGCCCGTGATGCGGCCGGACGCCGAACACGTCGGTGAGCACCGCGACCGCCACGGCGCTCGTCAGGAACAGGATCAGGAAGAACGCCAGGAAGACGAACCCGATCCGCCGGCGGAAGCTGCGGGGGGCGTTCCGGCGCCACGCCTCGCGATCGGCCGGCGGGAACGGCTCGTCCTCCGGCCACCACGGAGGCCGCCTCGCCGAGCCCCCGCCGCCGCGCGTCCAAGACGGCCGGCCCGAGCCGCCCCGAGTCCAGGGCGGCCCGCCCGAGCCGCCCCGCATCCATGGCGGCCCGCCCCCGCGGCCCGGAGGAGCCCCCTCCGTCGGTCCCGGGTCAGGCATCGGCGAACCGGTAGCCGACGCCGTGCACTGTCAGCAGGTACCTGGGGTGGCCGGGTTCTGGCTCGATCTTGCGGCGGATGTTCTTCACGTGCGCGTCGATCGCCCGCTCGTAGGACTCGAACGCCACCCCGTGCAGCGCCTCCAGCAGCTGTCCCCGCGTGAACACCCGCCCCGGCTCGCGGGCCAGCGCCGCGAGGAGCTCGAACTCCGTCGGCGTCAGCTCCACGGGACGCCCGGCGACCGTTGCGCGCATGCGAGGGAGGTCGACCTCGACGTCGGCGGCGCGCAGGACCTCGCGCCCCGGGCCGCCGCCGGCCGAGTCCGTCCGCCTCAGCACCGCGCGCACGCGGGCCACGAGCTCCCGCGGGCTGAACGGCTTCACGACGTAGTCGTCCGCCCCCAGCTCGAGCCCGACGATGCGGTCGGCCTCCTCGCCGCGGGCCGTCAGGATGACGATCGGGAGGTTCGACGTCCGGCGGATCTCACGGGTCACGTCGAGGCCGTCCCGTCCCGGCAACCCGAGGTCGAGCACCACGAGGTCGGGCCTCGCCCCCCGGACGCTCGAGAGCGCCGACTCGCCGTCGCCCGCCACGAGCACGTCGAACCCGGCGTGCTGGAGGTAGTCGCGAACCAGCCGCGCGATCTTCATCTCGTCCTCGACGACCAGGATGGTTCGCATGCCGCTCGCCTCGTTTCCGTCGAAGCGTGAACGAAGGAACGGGACGGGAGCAACCGTCGTCCGGCCGCACCCGCCCGTCCGTTCGCTCGTTCCTGTCAGGTTCTCGACGGCTCCCCGCCGGCGCCCGGATGTTCGCCGGCCTGCTGGTGCAGCCGGTCGTGCATCTCCCGGACCGCGTCCTGGTCCCAGCCCCACCTGGCGCCGGGGCCGCTCCAGGGGCCGCCACCCGTGGCCGCCCACCGTCGCCGCCGTCCCGCCGCCGCGATGGCGAAGATCCCGAAGATCACCAGCGGGAAGACGAAGAATCCGAACGGGAACCCGCCGCCGTACCCGTACACCCGGACGATCCGCCCGGCATCGCCGGCCTGCTCGATGCCGTGGTTGACGCCGGCGTGGTACGAGGCCACGCCGACCAGGACCCCCACGGCAACCACGATGGCCGCCACCCCGATCCACAATCCGCGTCGCATGTCCGCCTCCTTGGTTGGTTCGCGACACCACCATGCTGGCTTCGCACTGTGAAGGAGTCGTGAAGCCGCCGCGGAGGGTTCTCGGGTCAGACGTCCCACCACAGCGTCGTGACCGGCTGCTCGCGCTGGCCGATGAACCACCGGCCATCCGCGTCCGACCACAGACGGTCGCCGAGCGCCTCGGCCACCTCTGGGTCGCGGTCGGGGGTCAGGCACAGCATGCGCCGCGCCGACGCCACGGCCTCGTCGCCCGGGCCGACCCCCTGCCGCTGCAGCTTCCAGTCCTCCCGGCGCACGTCGATGCCGAGGTCGCGGAGCACGACCTCGGCGTCGTCCGAGGTCGGGCCGTCGGGGCGTTCCAGCGACCAGAACCGCATCCACATGTCGTTCATCCACGCCCGGGGGTGGTTCGCGGTCATCTCGATCACCACGCGACGGCGGGCCTGCGAGCCCAGGGCGCGGGCGAAGCCCGGGAGGTCGGGCGAGTTGTACACGACGTGGTGGCACACGACGACGTCGGCGGGCTCGGCCAGCCCGGCGTCCTCCGGCCAGGAGCCGCGAACCGCCCGGTGCTGCACCCCGGCCGCCGCGGCCAGCTCGTCGAAGGCGGCGAGCATCCGTTCCGACGGGTCGAAGGCCGTGAGCGTCCCGGCCTTCGACGAGAGCGCAAGCGACGCGGCGCCGGCGCCCGATCCGACGTCGAGCACCGAGCCGCCGTCCGGCAGCGCCTCCCGTGCCAGGCGCGCCGAGACCGACGTGGGCGCCTCGTCCGCGGAGCGTTCGGCCCTTCGCCGGAACGGTTCCACCGGGAACCCCCAGGGCGATTCGGGCGCCTGCGCCAGGATCCCGTCCGGGATGGCCCATGCGGCGAGCTGTTCGGCCCAGCGGTCCGCCGCGGTCGCCATCGGCCAGGTCGGTCCCGGACTAGTCCTCGCCCCGGTACTGCAGCCGCAGGACCTTCTTGTCGAACTTCCCGACGCTCGTCTTGGGGATCTCCGAGACGAACTCGACGCGGTCGGGCAGCCACCACTTGGCGAACTGCGGCGAGATGAACTCGACGAGCTCGTCGGCGGTGGCCGACGCCTCCGGCTTCAGCACGACGCAGGCCAGGGGCCGTTCGCCCCACCGCTCGTCGGGAACGGCGATGACCGCCGCCTCCGCGACCGCGGGGTGGCCCATGAGCGCGGACTCGAGCTCGATGGTCGAGATCCATTCGCCGCCGGACTTCACGAGGTCCTTCGTCCGGTCCACCAGCTGGAGGGACCCGTGCTCGTCGACCACCGCGACGTCGCCCGTGCGGAGCCACCCGTCGACGAACTGGTGCACCGGTTCGTCCGGCCGGTAGTAGGCCTCGGCGACCCAGTTCCCCTTGACCTGGACCTCGCCCATGGCCTTGTTGTCCCACGGGACCGGCTCGCCGGTCGCCACGTCGACCACCCGCATCCGGATGCCCGCCACCGGCTGCCCCTGGCGGGCGCGGATGCGGATGCGCTCGGGCTCGGGGAGGTCGTCGTGGACGGGCGTCAACCGTGAGATCGACGCCACCGGTCCGGTCTCGGTCATGCCCCACCCCTGCCAGACCTCGACGCCGCGCGCGGCGAACCGTTCGATCAGCGAACGGGGAACCGCCGAGCCGCCGCCCATCAGCGCCCGCAGCGACGACAGGTCGGTCTCGTGCTGGTCGAGGTACGCCAGCAGTCCCATCCAGACGGTCGGGACCCCGGCCGCGACCGTCACACGTTCGGTCTCGATCAGCTCGGCCAGGGCGGGCGGGTCGGCGCTGAACTGCCCCGGGTAGACGAGCTTCGCGCCCGCGTTCGTGGAGGCGTACGGCATCCCCCAGGCGTTCGCGTGGAACATCGGCACGACCGGCATCACGACGTCGCCCGGTCCGACGGCGAGGGCACCCGCCTGATTGACCATGTACGCGTGCAGCACCATCGACCGGTGCGAGTACACGACGCCCTTGGGGTTCCCGGTGGTGCCGCTCGTGTACGCCATCGAGCAGGCGTCGTCCTCGTCGAGCTCCGGCCACTCGAACTCCGGGGAGGCATCCGCGAGCAGCGTCTCGTAGTCGAGCGCGCCGGCTGGGGGCTCGCCGGCCGGCTCGCCCATGACGACCACGTGTCGCACGGTCGAGAGCGAGGGCGCGATCTGCCCGAACGCGGGGAGCAGCGCGCCGTCCACGCAGATCACGCGGTCCTCCGCGTGGTTGGCGATCCAGGCCACCTGGTCGGGATGCAGGCGGATGTTCAGGGTGTGCAGGACCGAACCCATGCACGGCACGCCGAAGTACAGCTCGTGGTGCCGGAACGAGTTGAAGGCGAACGACCCGACCCGGTCGCCGGGGCCGACGCCGAGCGACCGGAGCGCGTTCGCCAGCCGGGCACACCGCTCGCCCACGTCCGCGTACGTCTCCCGATGCATCCCCACCGGTGTCCGCGTGGCAATGCCGCCTCGCGGGAAGTACGTCGCGGCCCGCTCGAGGATCCGGGTGAGCACGAGGGAGTCGTGTTGCATCAGGCCGCGCATCGTGAGCCTCCTGGGCCGGGGGTCAGATTCTAGGCGGGCCGGTGGCGGTTCCGCGACGGCCGGGCCCGGCCGGAAAAGGGCAACCGGGCACCGGCCGAGGACGACGGCGGACGTGGCCCGGATACAAGCGGAACCGCCGGAGCCCGAAGGCTCCAGCGGTTCCAGGGCGAACTGTACGGTGGCCACGTCCGGGCGGTCAAGGCGAACGGGCCGGTTTGTCGTTCTTTCCCCCCGGTGGCCGGGCGCGAGGTCCCGCTCACGGCCGTCGAAAAAGGAGTGGCATCCTTCTCTGAAGCGTCCTACCATTGGACCGCAATGAACGAGGAGAGCCTCCGTCGGGCCAATGCCTTCCTTGCCGCAGTTGCGGAAACCACTTCCCCCGGGGAGGTTCTCACTGTGTCGCCGGCCGACGTCGGCAAACGCATTGCCTTGCCGGATGCATTGTCGGCCGCCCGGGCGGTTCGGGCGCTCCTCGCGCGCAAGCGCCTCGAGATCTCCGACGGCACCTACCGCCTGATCGACTCCCGGCCCGTCGAGCCGGGCGAGCCGGAGGCCATCCCCCGGCGGCCCCGCCAGCGCAAGGCCAAGGCGCAGTCCGCGGCGCCGCGGGAGCGTTCCTCCGACCCCGGCCGCCTGACATACGGCGAGGTGGGCCGCGCGGCCATCGACCGCCTGGTTGACCTCGGGCGGGAGGCGGGCACGCTCCGGGGCAACCTGAGGACCCTGCGCGAGGAGGCCCGCGAGGCCCGCGAAGCCAAGGACGAGGCCGAGCGACGCGCGGCGGCGCTGTCCGCTCGGGTGAAGGACCTCGAAGGGAAGCTCGAGATGGCGGAGTCGAATCTCCGCACGATCCTCACCGCCGCCCGGGGCAACCAGCGGGCCGAGACGGTCGGGGACGCGGAGATGGACGCCATCCTGTCCGTGCTGAAAGGCGCCCCCGGCGAGGGCTGAGTCTTCCCGCGATACCGTGCTAGGGTTCCTGCGCGGGAACACCCAGCGCCCAATCTCGTTCCCGTCCGCGATGCCCGGTGGTTCCCGTTCGAACGCACGGCCGCTCGCGGCCCGACGACGCCCGGAAGCGAGGTGAGGACCAGATGATGCAGGAGGAGGCCAGGCCGGTGTGGGACGGCCGGATCGGCGACACCGCCCTGCGCGTCGAGGTCCAGTCGAACGGCCGCATCGTGGCGCTGTGGCGGGCCAAGGCCGGCGGCGACCGCCGGGTGGTGGTCAACACGGTCGAGGAGCTCGAGCGATCGGTGTTGTTCCAGCTGATGATCACCGCGCCGGCCGACCAGGCGGGGGTTCCCGCCGAGATCAAACAGGCGGTCGACCAGGCCCGCGTCGGTCTGCCCGACCCCACCACCATCCCGCGCGCCCCCCGTCGCAAGCGCCCGCCGAGGCGTCAGGGCCCACGACCGCGCCGCCGCCGCTAGGTCGAGCGCGCCTCCCACACCTCGGGGTTCAGCAGGGTCGGTGGCTTGCGCCCCTCGAGGCCGGAGATGAGGTTCTCCGCGGCCAGCATGCCCATAGCGTCGCGGGTCTCGACCGTGGCCGAGCCCAGGTGGGGGATCACGACGGCGTTGGGCTGGGCGAGCAGGTCCGCGTCGACCTCCGGTTCCTTCTCGAACACGTCCAGTCCCGCCGCGAACAGCTCCCCGTCGCGGAGCGCCGCGGCCAGCGCCGCCTCGTCGATCACGGGGCCCCGGGACGTGTTCACGATCACCGCGGTCGGTTTCATCGCACGGAACTGGTCCGCCGAGAACATGTGCCGCGTGTCCGGCGTGAGCGCCACGTGGATCGAGATGAAGTCGGACTCTGCGAGGAGCTGGTCGAGCTCGCGGAACTCGGCGTCGAGGGAACGTTCGACCTCCTCCGGGGGCCGGTACAGGTCGTGGTACACGACCCGCATCCCGAACCCCTGCCCCCGGCGGGCGACGGCCTGGCCGATCCGGCCGAACCCCACCACCCCGAGGGTCTTCCCGTGGATGTCCTGCCCGAGCATCATCTCCGGGCCCCAGATCCACGTGGTCCCCGCCCGCAGGAACCGGTCGCCCTCCGGGACCCGCCGGGCGGCGGCCATCAGCAGCGCCCACGCCGTGTCCGCGGTGGTCTCGGTCAGCACCTCGGGGGTGTTCGTCGCCATGACACCCCGCTTCGTGAGCGCCGGGACGTCGATGTTGTCGAATCCCACCGCGTAGTTCGCGACGATGATCAGCTCGGGCCCCGCGGCGTCGAGGAACTCGTCGTCGACCCGTTCGGTCAGGAGCGTCACGGCGCCGCGCTTGCCGGCGAGGCGCCGGAGCAGCTCGTCGCGGGGGATCGCCCCCTCGTCGTCCCACACGTCCGCGTCGGTGCGTTCGCGGATGGCGGCCATGGGTCCCTTCGGGAGCCGTCGGGTCACCAACACGGGCCAGTGTTCATCGCTCACGGCGTCTCCCTTCCGGTCGAGGCGCTCGAGGTCAGTTCGCGGGCGCGGTCGCGCGAAGCGCGGGGAGCGATTCCCGCGTCGCGTCGAGCGCGATCTGGAGGTTTTCGATCGAGTTCGCGTAGGACAGTCGCAGGTAGCCCTCCCCGTGCTGCCCGAACGCGGTCCCCGACAGGCAGGCGACGCCCGCATCGTCCAGCAGATGCCCCTCGACCTCCTTGGACGTCACCCCGAGCTCCTTGATCGAGGGGAACGCGTAGAACGCCCCTCCCGGCGTCACGCAGCTCACGCCGTCGATCGCGTTCAGGCCCTCGACCACCACGTCCCGGCGCTTGCGGAATTCCGCGACCATCTGGTCCACGGGCTCCCACGGTCCCTCGAGCGCGGCCGTCGCGGCGATCTGGCTGAACGCCGAGGTGCACGACACCGAGTTGATCACCATCCGCGTGACCGGCTCCACGAGCTCCGGGGGGAACACGCCGAACCCCAGCCGCCACCCGGTCATGGCGAACGTCTTCGACCACCCGTCCAGCAGGATCGTGCGTTCGGCCATGCCGTCGACCTCCAGCACGCTGTGGTGGCGGTCGTCGTACGGCATCGCCCAGTACACCTCGTCGGACAGCACGACCAGGTCGTGGCGCAGCGCGATCTCCGCGATGCGCTCGGTCTCCGCGGCGGTGAGGGCGCTCCCGCACGGGTTGTGCGGTGAGTTGATGATCAGCAGCCGCGTGCGGTCGGTGACGAGCGACTCCAGCTCGTCGGGGTCGATGCGGAACTCGTGGTCCTCGCGGAGCGGGATCGGCACCGGCGTGGCGCCGGCGAAGGCCGTGATCGACTCGTACATCGGGAACCCGGGGTCCGGGTAGATGACCTCGTCGCCCTCCTGGCAGAGGACCATGATCGTGTAGAACATCACCGGCTTCGCTCCCGGCATCACGATCACCTGGTCGGGCGCGCAGTCGAGCCGGCCCCGGTCGCCGAGGAACTTCGCCACCGCCGCACGGAGCGTGGGGATGCCGGGCGCCGGCACGTAGTGCGTCTGCCCGGCGCGCAGCGCCTCGGAGGCCGCCTCCACGATGTGCGCCGGCGTGGCGAAGTCCGGTTCCCCCAGCTCGAGGTGGACGACGGTCCGCCCCGTCGCCTCCAGCGCCCGCGCGCGGGCGAGCATCTCGAAGGCGGATTCGGTTCCCAGTCGGTACATCCGGTCGGCGAGTCGCATGGTTCGGTCTCCTGTGGTCGTGGCGAGCAGGGCCTGACCCGTTCGCGAGGCTACGACCGGGCGTTCTGGGGGGTCAACCCGAACGACCCGGTGCCGCGGGGGCGTTTCGACCCGGTCCACCCCGGCCTCAGGGGTGGACCTCCAGCTCGAGCGGGACCAGCTCGAACTTCACCCCGTCGACCAGTCCGAGGTCCGTGACCTTGAGCTCGGGGATGACCGACAGGGCCAGGAACGACAGCGCCATGAACGGCGCGTGCAGCGTGGCGCCGCAGTCGGCCGCCGCCGCCTCGAGCGCCTCGACCTGGGCGGCGACCCGGTCGCGCGCCTCCAGCGACATCAGCCCGGCGAAGGGGAGCGCCACCTCGGCCAGCACGCGTCCGTCTCGAACGACGACCTGTCCGCCGCCGAGCTCCGACAACCGGCCCGCCGCGACGGCCATATCGCGGTCGTTCGTCCCGACGAGCATCACGTTGTGGGCATCGTGAGCCACCGTCGACCCCAGCGCACCTTCCCGGAGGCCGAACCCGCGCACCAGGCCGATGCCGATGCGGTCGGTCTCCCGGTGGCGTTCGGCGACGGCGATCTTCGCGAGGTCGCGGGCGGGGTCGGCGACGATCGCACCGTCCTCGATCCGCGGCTCGGCGGTCAGCGAACCGGTCACGATCTGCCCGGCGTGGACCTCCATCACGCGGACGAGGCCGCCGGATCCGGCCTCCACGCGGAGCCGCTCCTCGGTGACGGGCCGCGCGTGCATCGTCCGGAGCATCCAGTCCGGGACCTCGGGCGCCGGGAATTCGGCAACCCGCTCGCCGTCGAAGGCCAGCCGGCCCCGCTTCCACACGCGGAGCGGGCGGAAGTCCCTCAGGTCGGTGAGCGCGACCACGTCGGCGAGGAAGCCGGGGGCCACCGCCCCGTGGCCGCGAAGGCCGTGATACCGGGCGGGATGGAGCGTCGCCATCGCGACTGCCTGCTCGGGCGGGCAGCCCAGGGCGACCGCAATGCGCAGGGCGTTGTCGATGTGGCCGTCCCGGAGGAGGTCGTGGGGCTCGCGGTCGTCGGTCACCAGCATGCAGTTCTCCGGGCCGTGGTCGAGCACGAGCGGGATGAGCGCCCGGAGGTTCCGGGCGGCCGAGCCCTCGCGGATCATGATCCACATCCCCAGGCGTCGCTTCTCGAGCGCCTCCTCGAGCCGCGTGCACTCGTGGTCCGACTGCACGCCGGCCGCCAGGTAGGCGTTCAGTCCGGGCCCGGACAGGCCGGGAGCGTGGCCGTCGACGTGCCTGCCGCCGGCCGCTTCGATCTTGGCGAGGGTCTCGGGGTCGCCGGCCACGACGGCGGGGAAGTTCATCAGCTCGGCCAAGCCGATGATCCTGGGGTGGGAGTCGAGCAGCTTCGCGATGTCCTCATGGTCGAGCGTGTGGGCGGAGGTCTCGAGCGACGACGCGGGGACGCAGGACGACGCCATCGCGTAGAAGTCGAGCGGGCCGGGTTCGGCCAGGTCGAGCAGCGCGAGGATCCCCCGGGCGCCGAGCACGTTGCCGACCTCGTGCGGGTCGAGCACCACGGTGGTCGTTCCGTGGGGCAGCGCGGCCCGCGCGAACTCCGCCGGCGTCAGCTTGGTCGACTCGACGTGCATGTGTCCGTCGATGAACCCCGGAGCGAGGATCATCCCGGACACGTCGTGCACCAGGTCGGCCCGGTACGTCCCCGGCGTGCCGAGCGCCGCCACCTGCTCGCCCGCGACGACGACGTCGGCCTCGATCAGCTCGCCGGTGAACACCGAGAGCACCCGCCCGCCGGCGAGAACCGCGTCGGCGGGGGCATCCCCCCGCGCGACCGCGATCCGGTGTGCCAGATCACGCGTCCCCATGGATCGCGGCAGCATACGAGCAGTGTCGCGTGGTGTGGAAGCCCGGGCGGCCCACTCGCGTGGGGCCGAAGGTCCCGCTGCCATGACGGCCCCGACCGTCCGTCGCCA
>DATBHM010000229.1:0-22348 GCA_036557505.1 Actinomycetota bacterium
GGACGGCGTCGTGTCGCCGGCCACGTCGATCGAGATCGGCCGGCTGGGCGGGCTGGCCGTGCTGAACCTCGAGGGACTCCAGACCCGCTACGAGGATCCGGACCCGGTGTTCGACGAGATCGCCGCGCTGCCCGACGAGAAGGCGACCCGGAGGATGCAGGAGCTCTACGCCGAGCCGATCAAGGAGGAGCTGATCGTCCGGCGGATCCGCGAGATCAAGGAGGGCGGTGTCACGGCGGCCGCCTCGCTGACCCCGCAGAAGGTGCGCGCGTACCAGCACCTCGTCCTCGAGGCCGAGCTGGACATCCTGGTCGTCCAGGGCACCGTGGTCTCGGCCGAGCACGTCAGCACGAGGTCGGAACCGCTCAACCTGAAGGAGTTCATCGCCTCGTTCGACCTGCCGGTGATCGTGGGCGGGGTCGCGAGCTACTCGACCGCGCTGCACCTCATGCGCACCGGCGCGGTGGGGGTGCTGGTGGGCGTCGGGCCGGGCGCCGCGTGTACGACGCGGGGGGTGATCGGCGTCGGGGTTCCCCAGGCCACGGCCATCGCCGACGCGGCCGGCGCGCGCATGACGCACCTCCACGAGACCGGGCGGTACTGCCACGTCATCGCCGACGGCGGGATGCGCACCGGCGGCGACATCGCGAAGGCCATCGCGTGCGGCGCGGACGCCGTGATGATCGGCTCGCCGCTGACGCGCGCGTACGAGGCGCCGGGACGCGGCCACCACTGGGGCATGGCGACGTTCCACCCGACGCTCCCGCGCGGCGCGCGCGTGAAGACCCGGCAGGTGGCGTCGCTCCAGGAGATCCTCACCGGCCCGGCGCACGAGAACGACGGAACGCTGAACCTGTTCGGCGCCCTCACGATGTCGATGGCGACGACCGGCTACGCGAACATCCGGGAGTTCCAGAAGGCCGAGCTGGTGATCGCGCCTTCGATCAAGTCGGAGGGCAAGAGCTACCAGCGGTCCCAGGGCGTGGGGATGGCGTAGCGAGATGGCCGACGAGCCGCTGACCACGGGAACCCGCGACCCGCGGCCGGTCCTGGTGCTCGACTTCGGCGCGCAGTACGCGCAGCTCATCGCCCGGCGGATCCGCGAGGCGCACGTCTACTCGGAGATCGTGCCGTTCGACGCCACGGTCGATGAGCTGAAGGCGCGGCGCCCGGCGGGGCTGGTGCTCTCCGGCGGCCCGGCCAGCGTGTACGAGCCCGGGGCGCCGGCCATCGGGCCGGAGGTGTTCGACATCGGGGTCCCGGTGCTCGGCATCTGTTACGGCCAGCAGGCGATGGCCCGGGCCCTCGAGGGCGAGGTGGCGCCCACCGGCGTCCGCGAGTACGGCCGCACCGAGCTGGAGGTGCTGACCCCGGGTGTGCTCCTCGCCGACCTCCCAGCGCGCGAGACCGTGTGGATGAGCCACGGGGACGCCGTTGCGCGGGTCCCGGATGGATTCCGGGTCACCGCGCGCACGGAGGCCATCCCCGTCGCCGCCATGGAGGATCCCGAACGGGGACTGTACGCGGTGCAGTTCCACCCCGAGGTGGCGCACACGCCGCGGGGCCAGGACGTGTTGAAGCGGTTCCTCTACGACGGGTGCGGCCTGCTGCCCGACTGGACACCGGCCGGCGTCATCGAACGGAGCGTCGAACGCATCCGCGAGCAGGTGGGCTCCGCCGAAGCCGTCTGCGCCCTCTCCGGCGGGGTCGACTCCGCGGTGGCCGCGCTGCTGGTCCACAAGGGCATCGGCGACCGCCTGACCTGTGTGTTCGTCGACACCGGGTTGCTCCGCGAGGGCGAGCCCGAACAGGTCGAGGACACGTTCGCCCGCCACTTCCACGTGCCGTTGATCCACGTGAAGGCGGCCGATCGATTCCTGGCGAAGCTCGCCGGCGTCGAGGACCCCGAGGCCAAGCGGAAGATCATCGGGGAGGAGTTCATCCGGGTCTTCGAGGAGGTCGCACGGGAGCACCGGGGTGCGCGGTTCCTCGTCCAGGGGACGCTGTACCCCGACGTCATCGAGAGCGGCTCCCGAACCGCGGCGAGGATCAAGAGCCACCACAACGTCGGCGGCCTGCCCGAGGACATGGCCTTCGAGCTGGTGGAGCCGCTGCGGGACCTGTTCAAGGACGAGGTCCGGCGCGTGGGCGCCGAGCTCGGGCTGCCGGAGGAGATCACGCAGCGCCAGCCGTTCCCCGGTCCGGGGCTCGCCGTGCGGGTGATCGGCGACATCACGGCGGAGCGGCTCGCGCTGGTCCGGGCGGCCGACCACATCCTCCGGGAGGAGATCCGCAGGGCGGGGCTCGAGGGCGAGCTGTGGCAGTGGTACGCGGCGCTGCTGGCCGGCGTCCGGAGCGTCGGCGTGATGGGCGACGGCCGAACCTACCAGCACCCCGTGGTGATCCGGGCGGTGACCAGCGAGGACGCCATGACGGCGGACTGGGCGCGCCTCCCGTACGACGTGCTCGATCGCATCTCGAGCCGCATCGTGGCCGAGGTCCCCGGCGTCAACCGCGTCGTCTACGACGTCAGCAGCAAGCCACCCGCCACCATCGAGTGGGAGTGACCCCCTCGGCGTTCAGTGCCGGACCGTGACGACGACCGGTGCCGACCACAGCTGCCAGATCCCCCCGGTGGCCCCGAAGAAGGTCGCGACCGACCGGACCTCCACGCGACCGTCGTCGTAGGGGGCCGTGTTCCACGTGCCGTCCGCCGCCAGCGGCGCCGGCGACGTGTCGTCGGCGACCTCCCTGCCGTTCGCGAAGAACTCGACCTGGTTTGGCGTCCCCCAGCCCCCCGGGAGCCCCGCCAGCGCGGCGTGCAGGTGGACCGACCCGGTGACGTGGTCGCCGGCCGCGACGCCGCCCACCGCGATGCGGGGGTCGGCGTTGTCGACGGTCACGATCCTGCCGGGCGACGGCGCGTCCCCGTTGCCGGTGTTCGTGAAGATGTCGGCCTGGAGCAGGTGGGGCCCGTTCGCCAGCCGGGTCGTGTCCCATCCGTCGGGCTCGACGTCGTTCGGGATGGTCCAGGGAGGAGTGGTGGTCCCGTCGATGGAGAAGTCGGCCGCACCCACGTCCACGTCGAGCTGACCGCCGAACGCCTGCGCCCCGTTGAGGTCCGGATGGGCGCCGATGGTCACGTCCGTTCCGCTCACCGTGGCCCCCGCGGCCGGTGCCGAGATCGCGACGGAGCTGTGGGACCCGGGCAGCCAGCTCACGGTGGCGTCGTACGCGATGTCGCCGGACGATCCGGTCTCGTCTGAGGCGGTGAACCGTACGGTGTAGGCCTTGCCGGCGACGGGCTGGACCCCGCCGGGCCGCGGCCACGACACCGCGAACCACGCGTCCGGCCCGTCGGTCGCCACGGGGCCGTGCACGTCGAACTGCTCCACGGGCTGGGCGGTGCCGAACCCCTGGAACACCCGGACGTGCAGGGACGCGACGGTGAGCTCCGGCGCCGCCGCGACCTGGGTGAGGAACGTGACGGGCCGGCTGCCGACGCCCCAGGCCGGGCCGAAGACGTTCGTCACCTGGGGCGGTGACAGGGTCACGTCGCGGGCGGGCGACGTGACGGCGGTGCCGCCCGACTGCGTCGCCCGCACGCGGAGCGCCCGTGAGAACCGGCTCGGCCGGGGGAGTGCCGTGACCGATCCGCCGAACGGCGCGTGCGAGTCGGTGTCGATGACGGACGTCTTCCCGTCGTCGTAGAACGCGAGGAGCTCCACCTTCTGGATGGTGTGCCCCGGCGCCGCGCTCGCCGTCGCCGACCACGCGAACCGCTGCCCGATCGACTGGAACGAGGTCGGCGTGAGCAGCGTCGCCGTGGGGTTGCGGACGGTCAGCGTGATCTGCTTCGCGGCGCCCCGTCCGCCGAACCGGTCGATCGCGAGGGCGCCGACCGTGATCCTCGCGCCGTTGGGCCGGCCGAGCGTGTTGACGGTCACCACGTACGGCGCGGTGCGGTCCAGGGTCTTCCTGCCGTCCACCGTGAAGTCCACCTCGGTGATGCCGCTGCCCTGGGATCGCACCGTCAGCGGCACGCGCACGGTGCCCGAGACCACGGCGCCGGGGCTCTTCAGCGCGACCTGTGGCGTCGGCAGCCGCTGGTATCTCGGCGGGGCGGTCGTCGCCTGGTACGCGTTGCGGGCGGCGTCCCAGTGCGTGGCCAGGTAGGAGCCGGCGGGGGGGTTCGTGTCGAAGTAGTCGTTGTCGTTGCAGTCGAGGAGCTCCGGCACCGTGTGGGGGCAGATCTTCTTCAGGGGGAACGTCCTCGGCCGGGAGTCGTCGTCGTAGCACATGACGTCGGACTCGTCCCAGCAGTGTCCGGAGTTGGTGTGGTGCGGCGCCGAGTGCTGGACCGCGCCCATGGTGTGGAACAGCTCGTGGATCGAGATCTCGCCCATGATGGTGGGGAAGAACACCGCGTCGGCGCACCCGGTCACGACCAGGGCGTTCATGTCGCCGTGGTTGTTGAGGTTGGCGGGGCTGGTGCGGTCGTCGGGGTAGAGCTCGCCCACGCCCTGGCAGCCCGCGGGGATGGGCGCCGTGGCCGTCTCCAGGAACGTCAGCCCCTTCTCCGACTTCGACATCCGCCCGGCCCGCTCGAGGTGCTGCCGCAGAAACGTCGGGTCGAACGCCTCGAAGGTCCACTTCGGGGCCACGCGGAACGGGGTGATCGTGAGGTGGCACTGCGACATCACCCACCGGATGTGCCGCACCCCGCCGGACTGCGCCGCCGAGACGCTCAGGATGCGGTCGGCCATC
Organism: Actinomycetota bacterium; assembly: GCA_036557505.1. Taxonomy (GTDB): domain Bacteria; phylum Actinomycetota; class UBA4738; order UBA4738; family JACQTL01; genus DATBHM01. Next base: position 4,768 of record DATBHM010000229.1, read on the forward strand.
GCCACGGCGTGCAGGATCGCGGCTCGCCGATTCTTCAGCCCGGGGGCGTCGAGCAGGTTCTTCTCGAAGTAGGCGTAGAACACGTGGACGCGCGGGCCGGAGGAGTAGCAGGGGACGCCCGGCAGATCGTCGAACTCCGGCAGTGATCGCGCGTCGACGTCGCCACCGGTGTCGGGGAGCACGGTGTCGGGCCCGTGCGTGCAGGGGCCTCCGGCGGCCGCCCTCGACTGGAACAGGCCCGCGCAGCGGCCGGTTCCGGGGCGGAGGCGGGAGAGGATCTCGTGTCGGGTGATCGCCGAGCCCGCGGCCAGCTCGCTCGACGTGCGACCCGCAGCCGCGGCCGGGTGGGGCGGGGACGCGACCGCCGCCGGCTGGAGCACGAGCATTGCGCAGGCCGTGGCCATCACCGCGCAGGCCACCGCCCCCCGCCGGCCGCTCGGCAGGCGCCAACCATGGGCGTTGCGGTGCAATGAGATCCCCCCTCCCCGGATCGGACGGCCGATTATGACCGATCGGACAACCCGGTGAAAAGGTCCGCGAAGGCGGGCAGAACCGCTACGGATTGGCCGAGTGGGTGACCTTGGGGGTGTGGTGGTGGCCCCCGCCCCTGCCCTTGCCACCCTTGCCACCCTTGTCGGTGGTGACGCTGAAGTGGTAGCCGCCGAGCACCAGCAGCAGCATGATCACCATCACGACGGCGATGACGACCAGGGCGATCCTCGCGACCGGGTCGTACGGCCCTCGGGCCCGGGAGGAACGGGAGGGGGTGGGGTCGGTCGCCGTGACCGGGGGGACCGGCTCGGTGGGCGCGTGCTCGGGAGGTGTCGACATCGCTCCACGCTACCCCGCCGGCGTCGGCGCTGCAGGGTCGATCGGTTCGGAGTGGACGCGCGCCCTTCCGGCCGGCTCGGAACGCCGCGCGAGAGCCGTGACGGAAGCGGCGCCTAGAATCGGTGCCGTGACACCCGCATTCCCCCGCCCGACCGCCCATCCCGGCGCGCCCTCGCAGGACCTCGAGGGCCACCCCGAGGCCCACCCGGAGTCGATGTCGCCGCTGCTCGAGCCGCTGAACCCCATCCAGCGGGAGGCCGTGCTGCACACCGAGGGTCCGGTGCTGATCGTGGCCGGGGCGGGCTCGGGCAAGACGCGGGCCCTCACCCACCGGGTGGCGTTCCTCATCCGGGAACGGGACGTGTCGCCGTACGAGATCCTCGCCATCACGTTCACCAACAAGGCGGCCCGAGAGATGGCCGAGCGCGTCGAGGGCCTGCTCGGCACGAGGGTCGCGAAGGGGATGTGGATCCTCACGTTCCACTCCTCGTGCGCCCGCATCCTCCGCAGGGAGCACAACCACCTGGGCCTGCCCTCGACGTTCTCGATCTACGACGAGGGCGACACCGAACGCGTCCTGAGCATGGTCCTGCGCGACCTCGAGCTCGACCCCAAGCGGTGGCCGCCGAGGGCCATGGCCAGCGCGATCGGCAAGGCCAAGGACGAGCTCCTGTCGCCCTCCCAGCTCCTGGAACGCGCCGGGAACTTCTACGACCGCCAGGTGGCCGAGGTGTACGCCCGGTACGAGCGGCGGCTGCGGACCGCGGGCGCGCTCGACTTCGACGACCTGATCAGCGAGACGGCGCGGCTGTTCCGCGACCACCCCGAGGTCCTGGAGCACTACCAGGAGCGCTTCCGCTACATCCTGGTCGACGAATACCAGGACACCAACCGCGCCCAGTACCACCTGGTCAACCTCCTGGCCGCCAAGTACCGGAACATCTGCGTCGTCGGCGACGCGGACCAGGGCGTGTACTCCTGGCGCGGCGCGACCATCCAGAACCTCCTCGACTTCGAACGCGACTACCCCGACGCCGAGATCTTCCTGATGGAGCAGAACTACCGCTCCACGCAGAACATCCTCGCCGTCGCCAACGCGCTGATCCGCCACAACGTCCACCGCAAGCCCAAGGAGCTGTGGACCGAGGGCCCGGGCGGCGAGCTGGTCGTGCGGTTCCGCGCCGACTCCGAGCACGACGAGGCGGCGTTCGTCGCCCAGGAGATCGAACGACTCCACGAGTCGGAGGGCCACCGATACCGCGACGTGGCGGTGTTCTACCGGACCAACGCCCAGAGCCGGGTGCTGGAGGACATCTTCATGCGGGCCGGCATGCCGTACCGCGTGGTGGGCGGGGTGCGGTTCTACGAGCGGAAGGAGATCAAGGACCTCCTCGCGTACCTCCGCCTCCTGGTGAACCCCCAGGACGTGGTGAGCGCGCGGCGCGTGATCAACACGCCGAAGCGGGGGATCGGGGACGCCACCGTGGCCGCGATCGAGGAGTTCGCCCGGTGGGAGGAGGTCCCGTTCATCGAGGCGGCGAGGCGGGTGGACGAGATCAGCGTGCTGGCGACCCGGGCCCGCGGCGCGGTCGCCGGATTCGTCCAGGTGCTCGACCGGCTCACCGGGTACGTCGAGGACGGGATGACGCCCTCGCGGCTGGTCGAGGCGGTGGCGCAGGAGTCCGGCTACCTGGCCGAGCTCGAGGCCGAACGGACCGTCGAGGCCCAGGGGCGCATCGAGAACATCCAGGAGCTGTCCGGGGTCGCGGCCGAGTTCGAGGCCCGGGGCGGGGAGGGGCTTGCCGACTTCCTGGAGCAGGTCGCGCTGGTGAGCGACGCCGACCAGTACGACCAGGACGCCTCGACGGTCACGCTGATGACGCTGCACATCGCCAAGGGCCTCGAGTTCCCGGTGGTGTTCATCGTGGGGATGGAGGACGGGGTGTTCCCACACTATCGCTCGATGACCGACGCGGCCCAGCTGGAGGAGGAACGGCGCCTGGCCTACGTCGGCATCACCAGGGCGAGGGAACGGCTCTACCTGACGAACGCGTGGAGCCGATCGCTGTTCGGACAGCTGTCGTACAACCCGCCGTCGCGGTTCCTGTCGGAGATCCCGCCGGAGCTGCTCCGCCAGATCGAGCCTCGCCAGGGCCGCGGACGCGGCGGAGGCGTGGGCGGCCGGGGAGGTCAGGTCTCGGGGATGCGCCGCGATCCGCTTGAGGTCGTCCCCGGTGACACCGTCGTCCACGACCGGTGGGGAGAGGGCGTCGTGCTCGCGGTGAGCGGCCTCGGCGGCGACACCACCGCCACGGTGTCGTTCGAGGAGGTCGGCGAGAAGCGGCTCATGCTCTCGTTCGCTCCGCTGAAGAAGCTCTCGCGCTGACCGCAGGCGGCCGCGCGGGGCGGAGGTGGGCCGGCCGTGGGATCGGGGCCCCCGGTGCGGGCCGGGTGTGGGCGGACTGCCACACGCGGAGCAGGGTCAGGCCACCCACCGCGAGCAGCGACAGGACCGCGGCGACGGTGAACGCCCCGCTCCACGCATCCGTGCCCACCGAGAGGGCGTGGACCGTGGCCACCAGGTAGAGCCCGAAGGTCGCGAAGTGGACGCCCCGCCAGAGCCGCCGGGGGATGCGGGCCCGGAGCAGCGACGTCACCTCCACCGCCACCAGCAGGTACATGGCCACGATGCCCCAGGCCACCGCCACCGGGTGCCAGGTGCCGGTGAGCGGGACGAGCACGTTCACGAGGCCGAAGTGGACGTACGTGTCGAGCAGGATCGAGGCGACGTGCACGGCCGTGAACACGACGGCCGCGCCGCCCAGGAACCGATGGAGGTCGAACCACCAGGCGGGCCGTGGGCGGGGGGCGACGGCCCGGGTCGAGACCACGAGGCCCCAGGCGACGGCCGACGCCGCGAGCGCCCACGCGACGATGCCGGCCGCGCGGGCCGAGTACCAGAGCACCTGCGAGCTCATGCCGGCGTCCGATCCGGCGAGGGGGCGGGGGCGAACGCGGCGAGCCCGGTGGACTCGTACACGCCGCCGTCCTCGTCCACGACGAGCCCCGCCGCGCCGTTCGCCTCCAGCAGGGCGAGACCGTCGAGGGGGCCCGCCAGGAACGCCGCCTTCGACAGCACCTCGGCCTGCCATCCCTCGGCGGCCACCGCGGTGGCCGACACCACCGGGGTGACGGCGGGGCGGCCGGTGGCCGGGTCGACGAGGTGGTGCCGCGGATCCTCCGGCGCTCCCCACGTCCGGCGGGTCCGCGTGCTCGTCGCCACCGCGCCCCGCTCGAGCACCAGCAGCGCCGCCAGGCGGCTCCGGGTGGGGTGCTCGACGCCCGCCGCCCACGGGCCGCCGTCCGGCGACTCGCCCTCCACCCGGAGGTCGCCGCCGAGGTTCACGCACGCGCCGGAGGCTCCGTCCCGGAGCAGCGCCTCGACGACCATGTCGGCCGCGAAGCCCTTGCCGATGCCGCCGGGGTCGAACCCGATGCCCCGGGGGACCGTCACCGTGGACGCCGCCCGGTCGACCATCACCCGGTCGTACGCGGACACGACGACCGGTTCCTGCTCGTCCTCCGGCCGCCGCCCCGGCGCGGCGTCGCGGTCGATGCGCTCGAACGACCGGTCGTAGCCGGCCCGTTCGAGGGCCCGAAGGATGGTCGGGTCGTAGCGGCCGCCGGTCACGCGGGCGCCCTCGATGGCCCGTTCCACGAGCGCCAGCGTGGCGCCGGAGACGGGCACGGGGCGGCCGGCCTCGCGGTTCATCCTGGTGACCTCGCTGTCGTCGAGGAACCGGCTCCACCGCGCCTCGAGCTCGGCGACGAGGTCGCGCGCCAGGTCGAGCGAGGCCACCGTCCCACCGACGACGATCACGTGGGCGTCCGAGCCCATGGCCGGGAACCGCGTCTCAGCTCGCATGGCTGATGGAGTTCGGCTGGCCGGCGGACCCGGACGACCCGGGGGAGGCCGACCAGCCGCCGGACCCGGAGCTCGAGGACCCCGACGAGCTCGTGGACGACGAGCCGTTCGAACCGGTGCCGTCGGCCGTCGACCTCGTCGAGGACGACCCGGCGGAGGTGGATGCCGCCGTCCCCGCCGAGCGGGCCGCCATCGATCCGGCCAGGCCCAGGAACGCCGCGGCACTCAGGACGCCGGCCGCGACGCGCGAGCGCTTCGCGACGTGGCGCCGCCTGTGGGGCCGGGGGCCCGGCGGCGATGCGATCGAGCCCGCGGGGGGCGATGGCGGGGGGAACCGGCGAGCGCCGAGGGCGGCGGGCTCGTCCCACGAGGAACAGTGCGTCGGCTCCATGTCGTCTCCTCGGTTGGTCGAGTGCATGCGGGGGAGCTTGGAGGGCGCGCATGAGGCCCCGGTTCCAGCAACCTGTGCGCTTCCTGTGAAGCCCGGCGGATCCCGGGAACCCCGCCCGGCCGGAGGGCCTTCGCTACACTCGTCCCCGATGTCCACCGAGACGGGCGGCCCTCCCCGGATCGAGACCACCGACCCCCCGCCGCCCGATCCCACCGCCGTCCGGCCCGGCCGTGGCGAGCGCCACCGCCGAAAGGGGTCGCGGGTCCGGAGGTGGGTCCTGGTGGGGGCTGGCGCGTTCCTCCTCCTGCTGGCGGCGGCCACGATCGACGCCTACTGGCAGGCCTATCGGGCGGTGGACGACCTCAAGCAGGTGGCCTCCGGCCTCTCGGCCGCCCGGACCTCGCTCGCCGACGGCCACATGCCGAACGGCGACCCGTTCGCCACGGCCCTCGCCGACACCGAGCGGATCCGGGAGGACCTGGCGCACGCCAGGCCGACGTTCGGCATGATCGGCGCCGTGCCGTTCCTGGGCCGTCCCGTGGTGGCCGTCCGGCAGCTGGCGATCGCGAGCGAGGACGAGGCCCGAGCCGCCGTCTCGGCCCGCGACCTGATCGACGAGATGTCGGGCGGCGCGTTCACGGCGTCGGAGGGCGGCGGACGCGGCGACCACACGAAGTGCGCGGACGAGCCCACGAGGGCGGCCAAGCGGGCATGCAAGCAGGCCCGCGACCGGGGCGAACAGGACGGTACGCCCGGCACCCAGAGCCCGGTCTACTCCGACGGGAGCTTCGACCTGCAGGCGATCGCGGCGTTCCGGCCCAGGGTCCGGCAGGTGGTGGACCAGCTGGAGGCCGCGGAGGACGCCGTGCGCGCGGTGCCGACGGCGCCGTTCATCTCCAAGGCCACGCAGCTGAAGGAGGATCTGCTCGACCAGGTGTCCCAGGCCGTCCGGGTGGGGCGGTCGGCGCTCACCGGGATGGAGCTCCTGCCGCAGCTGTTCGGGGCCGACGGGCCCCGGCGGTACTTCGTGGCGTTCGGCGACCTGTCCTATCTCCGGGGTGCGGGGGGCTCCACGCTGGCGTACGCGATCCTCACGGCCGACGACGGACGCCTGCAGATCTCGCAGTCGAAGGAGGTGTTCCGGAACCTCGACGACCAGACGAACGTCCCGATCCGGGTCCCGAAGGACAACTGGTACCTCGGTGGTCCCGACCCGCTGCAGCGGCAGATCCGGCTCGGGAACGCCAACTACTCGCCCAACTTCCCGTCGTCGGCGATCGTGATGGCCCGGATCTACGAGCGCCTCACCGGGGAGCACCTCGACGGCGTGATCCAGGTCGACGCCCTGGCGGTCGCCGACATGCTGAAGGCGGTCGGCCCCCTGGACGTCCCGCTGTGGGACGGCCGGGTGAACTCCTCGAATGTGGCCCGCATCGCATACATCGACTCCCACCTGCAGTATCCGAGGGGGCCCCAGCGCAAGGAGCTCTCGGCGCAGCTCGTGGAGCGGGCCTGGAACAGGATCGGCAACCCCGCCGACGGCGCCCAGCTCCTGTCCTCGGCCGTCCAGCTGGGGCGGGCGCTCTCGACGAAGGACCTCCAGGTCTGGTTCGCCGACCCCGGCGAGCAGCGTCTGGCCGAACGGCTCGGCTGGACGGGCCGCATCCGGCCGGCGGACGGCGACTACCTGCTGGTCGCCGAGGATGCCAGGAGCACCGACGCGCTGTCGTTCTTCTCGAAGACGACGATCGTCCACCAGGTCAAGGTGCAGTCGAACGGCGATCTCGAGGTCCGGACGGTGCTCCGGCAGCGGGTCGACGTCCCCCCGATCGACCGGCAGCTCCCGATCGTGAACAAACAGGGCTCCGACCGCTCGACGCTGTTCAACGTGTACCTGCCGGACGACGCGAAGCTGGACTTCGTCGCCCGCGACACCGGCGCCTCGCACTTCCTCGTGCGCAACGCCCAGATCCACCACGAGGCGGGCACGGAGGTGGTGTCGGCCGTGATGTCGTCCCCGCCCGAGCTCCCCACGGACCTCGTGGTCGTGTACACGATCCCGCACGGCATCGTCGAGTCGAACGGCCACCGGGTCCTGCGGCTGACGGTGCAGATGCAGCCGAAGGTCATCCCGGACGACCTCGCGATGGTGGTCACGCTCCCCGGCGGCATGCACTTCGGCGTCGTCCCGAAGCCGTTCGTCGTGGACGGGAACGTCCTCCGGTACACGCGGACCGTCGACCGCGACTTCTCCGTCGACATCCCGCTCTCGTCCTGAGGGCCCCGGGGGAGATTCGCCCGCCGGAGCCGCCCGCGATCAGCGCGGAGGATCCAACCGCAGCAGGCCGTTCGGCGTCGGCACGGGCGGCGGGCTGCGCGCCGGCGTCGTGTGGCCACCCGCGCAGTGGGCCGGCCGGGCCGGTGTGTCGAGCCACGCCGTGAACAGCCGGTCGAGCGGCCGCCCCGAGACGTGCTCGGCGAGCGACACGAACTGGTCGGTGGTCCCGGTCGACCCGGCGCGCCCGTACGCCCACGCACGGAGGATCCGGAAGAAGTCGTGGACGCCCACCCGGCGACGGAGCGCCTGCAGGGTGAGCGCCCCCCGGTAGTAGATCGGCGGGTCGAAGATGCGCGCCACGCCGGGTTCGCCGATGCGGAGGTCCCAGAACGGATCGGAGGCCGGGATCCGGCAGTAGGCCGCGGCGATGGCCGCCGCCGACCCCTTCCCGGTGGCCTGCGACCACATCCACTCCGCGTAGGTGGCGAACCCCTCGTTCAGCCAGGTGTACCGCCACAGGTCGACGGACACGCTGTCGCCGAACCACTGGTGCGCGAGCTCGTGGACCACGATGGACGTCGATCCGTTGCGCCGGAAGAAGTCGGACGGGTAGAGCGGCCGGGTCTGGTTCTCGAGGGCAGCGCCCAGGTTCGCGTCGTCCACGACCCCGCCGAGCGCGTCGAACGGGTAGGGCCCGAATCGTGACGAGAGGAACCGGACGATGTGGACCTCCTGCCCGAGCGCGAAGTCGGCCGCATCGCCTGCGTCGGGGTCCACGGCGTCGATGACCGGAAGCCCGCCCGGCGTGCGCCGGAACCGCAGGTCGAACCGCCCGATGGCGGCGAGCGCCAGATAGCTGGCCATGGGGCGCCGCTCGATCCATCGCCACGTGGTCCGGCCTCCGTGCGTGGTCCGGCCCGCGAGGCGTCCGTTCGACACGGCCTGGACGTCGTTCGGCACGGTGAGGTCGATGTCGTAGGAGGCCTTGTCGCGGGGGTGGTCGTTCACGGGGAACCACGCCGCGGCGACCTGCGGCTCGCCCCAGATGTCGGCCCCGTCGTCGGTCGGGACCACGCCGGTTCGAAGCGGCGTCCCGGGGATGCGGAACGTGACGGGGACCCCGCCGTACCGCACCACGGCGTCGACGGCGTGCCCGGCGGGGAGGAGGTGGCTGGGGGTGACCACCAGCTCGTGGCGATCGCGCCGCGTCCAGGTCGCCGGAGACGCCGCCACGCGGACGCGCTCGACGTGGAGGCCGACGAGGTCGAAGTCGAACCGCGTGAGGTCCATCAGCGGGACCAGCGTGATCCGGGCGATCCCCTCGAGCCGGCCTGTGGACGGCTCGTAGCGGACGTTCAGGTGGTAGTGGCGCACGTCGTAGCCGCCGTTGCCGGCCCGCGGGAAGTACGGGTCGCCGATCCCCTCGCCCCCGATGGTCGACGTTCCGGCGCCCGCCGGGGTCGCCGCGGACACGACCATGGCGGCGGCGAGGACGGCCGTGACCAGCGTGCGGAGCCGCGGCGACCGGGGGGTGTCGCGCCCGCGCATCGTGCGTCAGTGTCCGAGGAGGAGGAACAGGCCGACCGCGAGCAGGAGCAGGACGCCCACGATCATCGGCGCGACGACCCAGGCGAGGCCCAGCCGGCCGCGGTAAGGCCCGAGCGTGCCGATCTTGGTGGTCGGCTTGAGCCCGGGCGGGCGGAACCGCAGACGCCTGGTCACGCGGGCCAGTATAGGAGCGCCTCCTCGAGGTCCCGTCGCGAGGGCCGGCGGTCCGGAGTTCCGCGGGCCGTCGTGGGTATCATTCCGACCTCATGGCGGAGAAGTTCCGGATCATCGTGGCCAAGCCCGGTCTCGACGGACACGACCGCGGGGCCAAGGTCGTCGCACGAGCCCTCCGTGACGCCGGGTTCGAGGTGATCTACACGGGTCTGCACCAGACGCCCGAGCAGATCGTCGCCGCCGCCATCCAGGAGGACGCCGACGCGGTCGGCCTGTCCTGCCACTCCGGCGCGCACATGACGCTGTTCCCCAAGGTCGTCCAGGGACTCCGCGAGCAGGGCGCCGGCGACGTCTTCGTGTTCGGCGGCGGGATCATCCCGCCCGGCGACATCGAGCCCCTGCACGAGGCGGGGATCGAACGGATCTTCACGCCCGGCGCGCCCACCTCCGAGATCATCGCCTGGCTCCGGGAACGCCTCGCCCAGAAGGCCTCGGCGTAGATGGACCTGTACGAGCACCAGGGCAAGGACATCTTCCGGGCACACGGGATCGCGACGCCCGAGGGCGTCGTTGCCGCGACGCCGGAGGAGGCCCGGGCGGCGGCCGAGCGATTCGGCGGGCGGGCGGTCGTCAAGGTCCAGGTGCAGGTCGGCGGGCGGGGCAAGGGCGGCGGGATCGCGCTCGTGAGCTCGGTGGACGAGGCCGGGGAGGCCGCCCGGCGCATGCTCACCGATGGATTCCAGGGACGGCCGGTCACCCGGGTGCTCGTCGAGCAGCTCGTGGACATCCGCTCGGAGTTCTACGCCGCGATCACGCTCGACCGGGGGGCGAAGAAGTTCCTGGCGATGGTGTCGTCCGAGGGCGGCATGGACATCGAGGAGGTCGCCCGGACCAAGCCCGAGGCGCTCCGGCGCGTGCACGTGGATCCGCTACTCGGGATCACCGGGTACGAGCTGACCTACCTGACCGGCCCGCTCCCGGCCGAGGCCCGCAAGCCGGCGGCCGCCGTGCTGGCCAAGCTGTGGGAGGTGCTGGTGGCGTCCGACGCGACGCTCGTCGAGGTCAACCCGCTCGTGCTGCTCGGGGACGGCGCGGTGGCGGCGCTCGACGCCAAGGTGACCGTCGACGACAACGCGCTGTTCCGCCAGCCGGAGGTGGAGGCGCTCAGGGACTCGTTCCCGGTCGATCCCACCGAGAAGAAGGCGAGGGACCTCGGCCTGCAGTACGTGAAGCTCGAGGGCGAGGTCGGCATCCTGGGGAACGGCGCCGGGCTCGTGATGTCCACACTCGACGTGGTCGCGCAGGCGGGCGGACGGGCGGCGAACTTCCTCGACGTCGGGGGCGGGGCCAGCGCGGAGGTCATGGCCACCGCGCTCGAGGTGGTCCTCTCGGATCCCGACGTGCGGAGCGTGTTCATCAACATCTTCGGCGGCATCACGCGGTGCGACCTGGTGGCGAAGGGCATCCTGGAGGCGCTCGAGCGGGTCGAGGCGCACGTCCCCATCGTGGTCCGGCTCGACGGCACGAACGCCGAGGAGGGCCGGCGGATCCTGGCCGAGGCCGGCCACCCGCGCATCGTGGCCGCGGCGACGATGAACGAGGCCGCGCAGCAGGCCGCCGACCTGGCGAAGGCGGCCTAGCGATGGCGACGCTGATCGACGAATCGACGCGGCTGGTCGTGCAGGGCCTGACGGGGGAGCAGGGGCGGTTCCATTCGCTCCGGAACCGGTCGGCCGGCACCGACGTCGTGGCCGGTGTGACGCCGGGGAAGGGCGGGACGGACGTCGAGGGCATCCCGGTGTACGACACGGTGCTCGAGGCGGTCGCCGCGACCGAGGCGAACGCCTCGGTGATCTACGTGCCGGCCCGGTTCGCTGCCGACGCCATCCTCGAGGCGGCCGACGCCGGCGTCGCCCTGGTGGTCGCCATCACCGAGGGCATCCCCGTGGCCGACATGGGCCGGGTGGCCGCGTACCTGGCGGGGAAGCCCACCGTCCTCATCGGGCCGAACTGTCCCGGGCTGATCTCGCCGGGCAGGGCCAACGTGGGGATCATCCCGCACGAGATCGCGATGCCGGGGCGGGTCGCCCTCGTGTCGCGGTCGGGCACCCTCACCTATCAGATCGTCAACGAGCTCACGCTGCGGGGGATCGGGCAGTCGACGTGCATCGGCATGGGGGGCGACCCCGTCCACGGGATCGGGTTCATCGATGCGCTGGCGCGGTTCGAGGCCGACCCGGAGACCGACCTCGCCATCGCCATCGGCGAGATCGGGGGGGACGACGAGGAGCGGGCCGCCGCGTACGTCGGCGAGCACATGACCAAGCCGGTGGTCGCGTACGTGGCCGGGTTCACGGCGCCGGTCGGCAAGCGCATGGGGCACGCCGGGGCCATCATCACCGGATCGTCCGGCACCGCACAGGGCAAGGCCGAGGCGTTCGAGGCCGCCGGTGTGAAGGTCGGCCGGACGCCCACCGAGGTCGCCGAGCTCGTCGAGGCGGCCCTGGCGTGAGCCCCCGCGAGGGGGACGGGGGCCGGGAGCATCTGCCGCCGTCCGTCGACGTCGACCTGCCCCCCAGCTCCGCTTCCACGCCGGAACCGGCCCCTCCCACGCCGGAACCGGCCGCCCCGATCCCCCGGGAGCGGCGGCCGTTGTCGCTGGCCAACCACGCGCTCGGCCGGTCCGAGATCGCCTTCCTGGCGATGCTCGCGATCGGCGAGGTGCTGGCGTTCGGTCAGGACCTCATCGGGCGCATCGCCCACTCGAACCTGACGGTCGCCCGGTTGGGCGGGCTGTACGTGTTCGGGTCACTCCGCGTCCCGATCCAGCTGCGGGCGAGCGCCTCGGGGGTGCGGGGGACGTTCCTCGACGTGTCGGTGGCGCTGCTCACGATCACCGCGGTCGGGGTGCTGCTGCTCTTCCGCGGCGGTGAGTCCGTGGGCACGCGGGCCGGCGGAGGGCTCGCCCGACGGGGACTGTGGGGGGCGACCGTCGGGGTGCCGTTCGGGTTGTTCGTGTTCCTGCTCTCGCTCCTGGTGGGGTTCCACTTCCGGATCCCGGTCATCGAGGGCGGGCAGGTCGCGATCGGCGTGTCGAAGCCCCTGGCGGCGGTGATCGGGGTCGGCGTGGGGGTCGTGGCGGGGTGCCTCGGCGGCATCTGGTCGGGGCTGTCGCGGGCCACGAGGGCCGCGGCCCCCCGGGCGGGCGCCCCTGTTGTCCCGCTGCGTTCGGTGCTCGGGTCGGGCGCGTTCGCCGGGGCCTGGCGGATGTTCGTCGTGGCCCTCGGGCTGTCGTTCCTGGGGCTGCTCGTGCTGGCCGGGCTGAAGCCGGACGCGACACGGGCCTACCTCGACCGGACCACCGGCCGGGGCCCGTCGGGGTTCGACCTGCTGGTGCACCACGTGCTCGCGCTGCCGAACCAGTCGATGTTCGTGCTCGTGCCGGCGATGGGGGGGTGCGACCGCGTCGAGGGGACCGGTGAGCCGAGGACGTTCCTCTGCCTGTCCAAGACGCCCGAGCACGGCGACGTGAACCTCCTGGCGCCGGTCCTGCCGGGCCATCGGGGGGAGCTGCGATCGCCGTTCGCCGGCGTGCGGTTCGGCTCGCCGCCGGCAGGGTTCCTGTTGTTCCTGCTGATCCCGCTGGGGGCGGCGGTGCTCGGCGGGATCCGGGCGGGGCGTCCCGCGGGGACGCGGGGCCAGGCCGCCGCCGCGGGGGCGTTGGCCGGCGTGGGGTTCGCCGCCCTGGTGGTGGCAGGCTGCGTGGCCGCGGCGCTCTCCGTCGCGTTCTACGGCGGACGGGTGCCGGCCTCGCTCACGCTGCTGCCGGACCCGGCGGCCGGCGGGCTGCTCGGCCTGATCTGGGGGGTCCTCGGGGGCGCGCTGGGCGCGTCCCTCGGGTGGCGGCCGCCGGTCAGGAAGGCGCCGGCCCCGAGCGCTTCCGCGCCGCAGACGGCGTCGGCCGCCACGGCCCCGACTCCGGGGTCCTGAGACTCGGAGCGCTACAGGCGGCCCAGCCCGGTCTGCCCGTGGAACACCGTGAGGATGAGCACCGCCGACACCGCGCTGATCACGATGCCGGTGACCAGCATGTTGCGGGCGACGCGGCTGTCGACGTCGCGGTTCACCAGCCACGCGATCAGCCCGCCCAGCCACCCCACGAGGATCGGCGCGAGCCACCATGCCGGGTGCACGGTGCTCGGGCGTCGGCGGGCCGGCCAGGTCGTCGTCGGGGCGAGCCCTCCGCGCGACCCGCCGCCGGCCCCGGGGGCCACCGTGCCCGCCGGCGGTCCCGACCCCAGCCCGGGGCCGAGTCCGACCTCGACCGCGAGCGGCTCCAGCTGGGAGAACCGGGCCCTGGCCATCTCCCATCCCTCGGCGGTGCGGGGGAACCGCTCGACGGCGGCGTCCGGACCCTGGCGGTCCCAGATGCCGAAGATCGTCGGGCCGTACCCCAGCAGGTAGCGCTGGCCGGAGTGCGTGTACTGCAGCGCCTCCTCGGACGGCGGGGCGGGCGGCACCTCGGCCTGCACCGGCGCTCCGGCGACCCACGTCGGGTCCGACCCGTCGAGCATCCTGCCGCACCATCGACACTTGATCGCCGCCGCGCGGATCTCCTCACCGCAGAAGGGGCATCGCTTCATAGCCGTCGTGGGTTCCATGGCGGTCAGAAGCGGGGGTTCGAGTTGATGCTGACGATCAGGACGATCACGAAGATCACCATCCCGACGATCCCCAGGATGATCCCGGCGACGGCCATTCCGTCGCCCTCCTGCCGGCCGCCGGTGAGCTTGATCTGGCTCCGCCCGACCAGTCCGAACACGACCGCCAGGATCGGCGGGACCGCCAGCAGCCAGAACGTGACCAGCCCGACCAGCCCGAGCACCAGCGAAGCCACGGCCATCCCGTTGGTCGCTCGAGCCGGAGCGGGCGCCCCGTACTGCTGCTGGCCCCAGGGCCCCGCCGGGGCCGGAGCGGCGGCGGGGCCCGCGGCCGGCGCGACCGCCTGAACCGGCTGGCTGTTCGGCTCGAGGGACGCGTAGCGCTGCCAGGCCTGACTCCACCCGTCGTCCGAGCGGGGAAACCGCTCGACGGGGCCGCCCGGCGCCGCACGGTCCCAGATGCCGAAGTCGGTGGCGTCGTACCCCAGCAGGTACCGCTGGCCCGTGTGGCTGAACTGCACCGATGCGGGGGCGGGCGCGGGCTGGGCCTGCGGCGTTCCCCACGTCCCGCCGGGTGCGGCGACGACCGGCGCGGGAACCGACACGGTCGGCGTCGGCTGTTGTCCCGGGGCCGTGGCGGCGGGCGAGGCCGACGTCAGGTCGCTCCCACAGTGGGGGCACCTGGTTGCGTCGTCCGCGATGTCCTCGGCGCAGTACGGGCACCGTCGCATGTTGGGGATCTCCTCCCGCCGCCGGATCCGACCGTGAGCGTACCGTGCGGGCCGGCGCTCATGACGAAGGCCCGGCCGTCACGGCCGGGCCTTCGTGCACGCGGTTCGTTCGAGCTAGGCGCTGAACCCGCCGCTGCCCGCCGGCGGCGCCGGCGGAGCACCCGGCGGCGGGCCGGCCACGGTGTGCTCCTGGTACTGCATCCAGCCGCCGTACCCGATCGCGATCAAGCAGATCAGTCCGATGAACGCTCCGATGAAGATGCCCGTGAGCGCCAGCAGGAACTTCAGCAGCCCGAAGACCACCACCCAGCCGACGAGGATGAGCGTGATCTGGTTCTGGGCCATCGGCAGGTTCGACGTCGACAGCGTGCCGAGCGCGAGCATGACCTCCCAGGCGATCAGGGCGATCAGGCCGATGAACATGAGGATGCCCGCCCACGAGGCGCTGCCTCCGAGGGCGCTGAACCCGGCCGAGCACTTGATGCCGAAGGGGTTGGCCCCGAGGGCGCCGCAGACGTCGACGTGCTGCCACCACGGGATGAACGAGTTGACCAAGGCGACCACCGACGCGATCAGGAGGATCTTGGTCGCGGTCGATAGCGCACCGAAGTTGAACCCCTGACGCTGTTGCGCCATGAAAGCTCCTTTCCTACTCAGCCGCTCTCCGGCTCGGCCGTCCAGCCTGCCTGGGGCGACCACGCCGTATTACATGTCCCATCGGTGCCTCAGTCAACTAACTGGAGCGGGAATGCGCAGTGCGTCTCGCCGACGACTGGACGGCTGCGACCGCACACCCGCCGGCGGCGACGAGGGCCGCCGCGAGCATCAGCCAGGGCCCGAGGAAGGGGTGCGTGGCGAACGGGGGGGCGGCGATGAAGAGCACGGCCCCCGCGCAGGCCGTGATCGCCACCGCGGCGAGCAGCCACAGGGCGACCGCGCCGCGGAGGGACGGCCGGAACCGCACCAGGAGCCACCCCGCGAGGCCGACGACGGCGGCCACGGCCGAGGCCAGCGCCCACGACACCGGGCTGGTCTCGAGGCTGCCGAAGAATCCCCGGACGTGGCTGCTGGTCAGCTTGTTCGTCCAGGGGACGACCGCCGCCACCGCCGCCGCGGCGAATCCCGCCCCGCCGAGCAGGAAGGCCGCATCGCCCGGCGCCCGCCGGTCGTCCGGGTCACCTTCCGGTGCGTCCGGCCCGAGGACGCGGACCAGACACTCGTTCCCCACCGTTCCTCCCCGGACGGGGACCGCGCACGACAGGCACATCCTCCGCCCGCAGCCGTCGCACAGCGCCACCGCGACGCTGCCGGGATGGACCGAGCACCGCCCGGTGACGCGAACGGAGGGCTCCTGCGTGGGCATGCGTTGACTGTACGACGCGGTCCCGGCGCCACCGCGCAGGCGGCGCCGCGCCGCGCGAGTTGACACGCCGTGCGGGGCGAACCTAGGTTCGGCGGTCGTGGACCCCGCGACCCCCTCCGACGGCGCGCGCATCGCCGTGCTGGCCTCGGGAAGCGGCACCAATCTCCAGGCCCTCCTCGACGACGCCTTCTGCGGCTCCCGGATCGCCCTCGTCGTGAGCGACCGGCGGGACGCGTTCGCGCTGGAACGGGCCCGCGGGCGGGGCGTTCCCGCCATGTTCCTCGACCCGGCCGGCTCCGGGGACCGGGAGGCCTACGGCGACGCGCTGCTCGCGGCGCTCGCCGGCCACGGGATCGACCTGGTGGTGCTGGCCGGGTTCATGCGGATCCTGCCGGCCCGCGTCGTTCGGCCCTTCGAAGGTCGCATGGTGAACGTCCACCCGGCATTGCTGCCGGCGTTCCCGGGCGCGCACGCGGTCGCGGACGCGCTCGCGTGGGGTGCGAAGACCACCGGGGTCACCGTGCACCTCGTGGACGAGGAGGTCGATCACGGGCCGATCGTGTTCCAGGAACCGGTCGAGATCCGGGACGACGACGACCGCGAGACCCTCGCCGACCGGATCCACGAGGTCGAGCACCGCCTGCTGCCGCGTGCGGTCCGCGCGATGGCGGAGGGGCGCGTCCGCGTGGACGGCCGGCGGGTCATCGTGGCGGAACCGGCGTCGGTGTGCCCGTGAGGCCCGGCGTCACCGAGGTCCGCCGGGCGTTGGTCTCGCTCTCCGACAAGTCCGGGCTGCTGCCGTTCGCCGAGGCCCTGGCCTCGCTGGGCGTCGAGATCGTCTCCACGGGCTCGACCGCCGAGGTCATCCGCTCGTCCGGCGTCGAGGTGGTGAGCGTCGCGGACGTGACGGGGTTCCCCGAGACGCTGGACGGCAGGGTGAAGACCCTCCACCCGGCCATCCACGCCGGCATCCTGGCCGACCGCCGGAACCCCGCCCACGTGGCGGAGCTGCGCCGGCTGGGGTTCGAGCCGTTCGACCTGGTGGTCGTGAACCTCTACCCCTTCCGGGAGACCGTGTCGTCGGGGGCGGCGTTCGACACGGTGATCGAGCAGATCGACATCGGGGGGCCGACGCTCGTGCGGGCCGCCGCGAAGAACCTCGAGTCGGTCGCCGTGGTCGTGTCGCCGGAGCGGTACGACGACGTGGTGTCGGAGCTGCGGCACGAGCGCGGGCTCACGCGGTCGACCCGATTGGCGCTCGCAGCGGCGGCGTTCGACCACGTCGCCGCGTACGACGTGGCCATCGCGGACTGGTTCCGGATGGAAGCCGGCGGCGAGGACGGACTGCCGGATTCCGTGTTCGTCGCCCTGGAGAAGGCCGGCGAGCTCCGGTACGGCGAGAACCCGCACCAGCGCGCCGCCATGTACCGCCCGGCGGGCGGCGGGGGGCCGCTCGGCGGCGCGGAGGTCCTCCAGGGCAAGGAGATGTCGTTCAACAACTGGCTGGACGCGGAGGCGGCGCTGACGGTGGCGCGGTCGCTCGATACGCCGGCCGCGGTCGTGGTCAAGCACAACAACCCGTGCGGCGCCGCGGTCGCCGACGCGCTCGAGGAGGCCTACCGGGCGGCGGTGGCCTGCGACCCCACGTCGGCGTTCGGGGGCGTGGTGGCCACCAACGC
>DATBHM010000230.1:0-18107 GCA_036557505.1 Actinomycetota bacterium
TCCTGATCCCCTCACCGACGAGTTCGCGCACCGCATACGGAAGCTCTTCGACGGGCAGACCGGTGAGCTCCTTCCGTATCTGATGGCCATGCTCGGCTTCCCTCCCGATCCCGCCGCCCTGCGGGAGCTCGAGGCGTTGTCGCCGGAGGCCCGCCAATTCCGGACGACCGAGGCCGTGGTCGAGCTGATCCGCCGTCTCGCCCGGGAGCGCCCCGTGGTGGTCGCGATGGAGGACCTGCACTGGGCCGACGCAGCGTCGATGCATCTCCTGGAGCGGCTGTTCCCGGTGGCGGAGGCAGAGCGGACGCTGCTGGTCATCACCCTCCGACCGGAGCCCGATCATCCGTCGTGGCGCCTGCACGATCGGGCCGTGCGGCTCGCTCCCGAGCGGGTTCACGTCCTCACGCTCGAAGCGCTGCCACCGGGCGCGGATCGGGCGCTGCTGGAGGCAATGGTCGGCCGGCGAACGCTGCCCACCGACGTGGAGCGGCGGATTCTCGGTGCCGCCGAGGGCAATCCCCTGTTCCTGGAGGAGCTCGTCCGGTCGCTGATCGACGCCGAGGCGCTGGTGGCCGAGGGCCGCGGATGGCGCTTCCAGCGCGACGCCCCCCTCGACATCCCGCCGACCGTGGAGCGGCTCATCATCTCCAGGATCGACCGCCTCTCGCCGGGCGCCCGCGACGCGATCCAGGCCGGATCGGTGCTCGGCCGCCAGTTCGGGCGAGATCTCCTCGAGGCCGTGGCCGGCGGCAACGGCGCGCTGTCCGCGGCGCTCGGTGAGCTCCTGTCGGTGGATCTCCTTCGCCAGGAGGCGGCCTCCGTGTACCGCTTCAAGCACGCGCTGATCCAGGAGGCCGCCTACCACAACATGCTCAGGCGCCGACGCCGGGAGCTGCACGCCCGGGCGGCCGAGGCGCTCGAGACCCTGTACTCGGACAAGCTGGAGCCTCCCCACGGGGTCCTCGCGCGGCACTACCGGGGCGCGGGCCGGCTCGAGGAGTCGCTTCGGTGCTTCGAGCTCGCGGCGACCGAGGCCCGGCGCATCTTCGCGGTGGAGGCGGCGCTCGAGCACTACACCGACGCGCTCGAGGTCGCCGAAACCCTCGGGTCCGAGCGGACCGCAGAGCTTCGGCTCCGCCGTGGCCAGGTTCGGGCCCAGGCGGGGCAGTTCGCGGCAGCGAGGGACGACTTCGAGGTGGCGCTCGGGGCTGCGCGCACGAGGGGGGACCGGGCGCTCGAGGTCGAGGCGATGAACGAGCTGGGGTTCCTGCTCGCCGGCACCGTCAACTACCAGGAGGCCCTGCCACTCCTCGAGCAGTCCCTGGCGGCCGCGGAGGAGCTGGGGTTCGGCGAAGCGCAGGTCGCGGCCGCTTCGCGGCTCTCGATCGCCTACACGAACCTGCTCCGGCTCGACCTCGCGGTCGATCGGGCCCGCAGGGCATGGGCCTTGGCCGGCGAGATCGCCGAGGAGCGCTCAGTGGCCATGGCCATGGACGCCCTGCAGGTCGCGTCCGTGATGGTGGGCGACATGGCGACCGTGGACGAGGTCTCCGCGGCGCTGGTCGAGGTCCACCGGCGGCGCGGCGACCTCTGGTATCTGCAATTGGCGCTCTTCCAGTGGGCGTGGGTGGACATGGCGGCGGCGCGCTGGGACGCGGCCACGAAGACCCTTTCCGAGGGGCTGGCCGTGAACCGGCGGATCGGCGACCGGGGCAACGAACCGATCTTCCTCACCGCGCTCACGTGGGTCGCCCGGGCCCGCGGCCAGTACGGACGAGCCCTGGAGCTGGGACGACGGTCGATCGAGCTTGCAGCGGAGGTCGGTCATGCGGAGTTCCTCTCATGGGCGGCGCAGCTGCTCGGCTGGACGCTCCTCGAGGTGTTCGCCATTTCCGAAGCGGTGGAACAGCTCGAACGGTCCGCGGAGGTGGCGGAGGAATCCGGGAATCGCATCGAGATCGTCCGGGCCGCCTGCCACCTGCCGCTCGCCCGCTGGCTGGCGGGGGACCACGATCGCGCTCTCCAGGAGGCGGTCGCGGCCGAGGGTGTGCTCGGCGAGGTGACCGCGCCCCCCGACCGGCGCTACCTGCAGGGGGCGGACGGCCCGATCGCCCTCGCGACGCTCCGCATCGCCGAAGGGGATGCGCCACGGGCCCTGGAGCTCGCCGAGCCCGTCCTGACCGCCGGTCTGGCAGCGCAATGGCACGAGGTGGTGGCCGGCGCGGCGCTCGCTTCGGGCCGCGCGAAGGCCATGGTGCACGACACTGCCGGAGCGGTGCGGGTGCTCGAGACGGCCGTCGATCGGGCGGAGCGCTGTCACGTTCCCGGGCTCGCTTGGCGGGCCCACGCGGAGCTGGCCGTCGTCGGGCCGCGGGGCGACCGTGCTCCACACGAAGCCAGGGCCCGAGAGCTCGTGGAGGTCTTGTCCCGTTCGATGGAGGATGCCAGCATGCGACGAACGTTCCTGGACGGCGCAGCGGCGGAGCTTTCGGGAGGGGTCGGATGAACGTTGCGGGGATCCATCACATGACGCTTCGGAGTCGCGACCCGGAGGCGGCCCGGAGCTTCTACCAGGAGGTGCTCGGGCTGGAGTTCATGGAGATTCCCGTGTCCGGCGACGTCACCTCGATCTGGGAGGGCGCCCCGACCGAAGGTGTGCTGCTCGCGGCGCAGGTCGGGACGACCTTCCTCGTGATCATGCCCCCCCTCGAGGGAACGGCCGGCGACGATCGGTTCAGCGAATACCGCATCGGCCTCGATCACCTGGCGTTCGCCATCGGGGATCGGGCCGATCTCGATTCGCTGGTGGAACGCCTCGAAGCCGCGGGGGTCGAGACCCAGGGAGTGGAGACCGACGTCGTGCTGGGAAAGGAATACGTCGCGTTCCGCGACCCGGACAACGTCCAGTGCGAGGCCTACCTGTTGTAGGCGGATCTCGGGCGGCGCTCAGCCGCCGATCATCGACATGCTGCGATCGGGCTGGACGAAGTCCGGGTGGTTGATGCGGTGCCCGGGCCACTTCCGCCAGACTCCGCCCCGGATGAGCTGCGCGAGTTCCCCGTCGGACGCACCGGCTCGGAGCGGCCCCCGGAGGTCGGTCTCCTCGAGGGCGAACAGACACGACCGGAACTGCCCGTCGGCGGTCAGCCGCAGCCGGTTGCAGGTGTCGCAGAACGGCTCGGTGACGCTGGGGATCACGCCGACCGCGCCGGGCTCGCCGTCGGCGAACCGGTACGTGGTGGCCGGCTCGGGGCCGTGGTCGGGCACGAGTGGGTGTTCGGCGTGGATGCGTTCGAGGAGCGTGGCGCTCGGCACGACCTTGGCGCGTTCCCAGGCGTGCTCGGCATCGAGCGGCATGTACTCGATGAACCGAACCTCGTAGCCCTTGCGCCGGGCGAGCTTCGCGAACTCCACCACCTCGTCGTCGTTCGTTCCGCCGATGATCACGACGTTGAGCTTGATGGGCGTGAGGCCGGCGGCCTCAGCGGCGTCGAGCCCCGCCAGGACGCGTTCGAGCGCGTCGCGCCGAGTCATCTCGGCGAACCGGTGCCGCAGGAGCGAGTCGCACGACACGGTCACCCGGTCGAGGCCGGCGGCGGCGAGCCTGGCGCTCAGCCGGTCGAGCAGCAGCCCGTTCGTGGTGAGCGACATGTCGATGTCGGGGTTCGCCTCGCGGAGCATCCTCACCAGGACGGCGAGGTCGGTGCGGATGGTCGGTTCGCCTCCGGTGAGCTTCAGCGAGCGGACCCCGAGGCCGGTGAACACGCCGACCAGCCGCGTGATCTCCTCGAACGTGAGGATCTCGGCCCTCGGCAGCCACACGAGCCCCTCGGCGGGCATGCAGTACGTGCACCGGAAGTTGCACCGGTCGGTCACCGAGACGCGCAGGTCGTCCGCGACCCGCCCGAGCGTGTCGACGAGCGGCCCCTCGGCGGGTGCGGAGGAAGCCGGAGGTGTCCAGGTTTCCGACGCCATCTCCAGACAAGCGTACGCCCTTCCGGCATCACCCCGACGGCGGGGACGGCTCGGCGCGTGGGTTGGGGCTTCGACGCGGCACAATAGACGCATGGCGAACGCCGTGGTGGTGACGGTTTCGGACGGGGTGACCCGCGGGACGCGGGAGGATCGCTCCGGCGACCTCGCCGCCGAGATGCTCGAAGGCGCCGGCTTCGACGGCGTCCGGCGTCACGTGGTGCCCGACGAGCGCCCTGAGATCGAATCACTGCTACGGGAGCTCGCGTCGGCCGGGATCGCGCTGGTGGTGACGACGGGGGGGACGGGGTTCGGGCCCCGGGACGTGACGCCGGAGGCCACCCGGGCGGTGATCGACCGCGAGGCGCCCGGCCTGGCCGAGCTGATGCGTGCCGCCGGCCTGGCGCACACGCCGCAGGCCGCGCTGTCCCGGGGGGTGGTCGGGACGGTCGGGTCGACGCTGGTGGTGAACCTCCCAGGGAGCCCGAAGGCCGTTCGCGAGAGCCTCGAGGCCGTCCTCCCGCTGGTGCCGCACGCCGTCGACCTCATGGCCGGGCACACCGGCGAACACCCGACCGGCCACGAGCCGGAGGGGACCGGGGCACCACCGGCGAACGAGCCCGCTCCGGCCGCGCCGGGCCGGTGGACCGTGCGGGCAACCGCCATCGCCGCCCGGGGGAACCCGCCCTGCCGGGTGGGGCAGAAGCTCGCGGTCGGCCCCGATGGGCCGCTCGAGGGGACGCTCGGGTGCGCGGAGTTCGATTCCGGGGTCCTGGGGGACGCCGCCGGCGTGGCCGCCGGCCGGAGCCCGGTCACGAGGACGTACGTCCACGACCTCGGGGAGATCGACGTGTTCCTCGAGCCCGAGGACGCGCGGCCGGTGGCGGTCGTCGTGACGGCCTCCCCGGTCGGCCTGGAGCTGCTGCGCGCCACGCGCGCGCTGGGATGGCGGACCGTGCTGGTCGAGTCGCGCGCCGAGCGCATCCGGCCCGCGCACCGCGATGCCGCCGACGAGGTCCGGGCGGATCTGGACATCGCCTCCCTGGACGCCGACACCTCGGTCGTCCACACCGACCACGACGCGCCGGGCGTGATCGACTCCCTGGCGGCCGCGCTGCGCTCGCAGGCCGGATTCATCGGGATCCTCGGGACCCGGCGGCACGTCGGCGTCCACGTGGAGCCGCTGCGGGCCAGGGGCTTCGGCGACGCGGAGATGGCCAGGGTGCGTTCGCCGGTGGGGATGGATCTCGGCGGGCGGTCGCCCGCCGAGATCGCGCTGTCCATCGCCGCGGGGCTCCTCGCGGCCCGTTCGGGCCGCGAGGGCGGGTGGCTGGACCGGGGGACCCGCCCGTCCGAGGACGGCCCGCCGCACGGGCACGAGCACCGGTGAGCGGAGGCGTTCGGATCGCGCTGTCCATCGCCGGCGTGCTGGTCTCCCTCGCCGGGGCGGTGTTCCTGCTCCAGGGCATCGGCGTGCTCGGAGGAAGCTTCATGAGCAACACGGTGACCTGGACGGTGATCGGCGCGGTGATGGTCGCCGCCGGCGGCGTCCTGCTGGCCCTCGCCCGGGCCCGCCCGGGGAGCTCGTCGGGTCGGGCGTCCCCGCGATGACCGATCGGAACGACGCCGGCGGCTAGCCGGGGCGCCCCGCCGCGCCGGACAGGCGGTCGAGCAGCGCGCCCGCGCCGCGAACCACACACGACAGCGGCTCCGGGTCCACCCGGACAGGGACCCCGGCCTCGCGCTGGATCCGGACCGCCAGCCCGGCCAGGAGGGCCCCGCCGCCGGTCAGCGTGATCCCGCGCGCGGCGATGTCCGGCACGATCTCCGCCGGCATGTGCTCGAAGACGGCCATGGCCGTGTCGACGATGGTGCCCACGGCCTCGGCCATGCCCTCGGCCAGCGCGTCGGAATGCACCCGGACGGTTTGCGGCCTGCCGGTCGCCGCGTCCCGCCCGAGGAACTCGACCAGCGTGTTCCGCAGCCCCGGCGAGGCCGCGCCCCCGACCACCTTGAGCCGTTCCGCCGTGCGCTCGCCGACGGCGATCCCGAGCTCCTTGCGGCAGAACGCGATCACCGCCTGGTCGAGCGCGTCGCCACCGATCGGCGCGTTCGCCGTGGCGACGATTCCCCCCAGGACGAACACGGCCACGTCGGTCGTGCCGCCGCCGATGTCGACGACCATCGAGCCGCGGGCCCCCTCGACCGGCAGCCCGGCACCGACGGCGGCCGCCAGGGGCTCGGACACGATGGCCACCCGGCGGGCGCCGGCCTCGAACGCCGCCTCCTCGACGGCGCGCCGTTCGACCTGGGTCACGCCCGACGGGACGCACACGATCACCCGGGGGCGGACGAATCGCCGCCGGTGGTGTACGCGCAGCAGGAACTCCCGCAGCAGGTGCTGCGCCGCTTCGAAGTCGCTGATCACGCCCGACCGGAGCGGCCGGATGACCTCGATCGGAGCGGGGGCGCGTCCGAGCATCTCCTTGGCCTCGGCCCCGATCGCCAGGAACAGCCCGGTCTCCGTGTCCAGCGCGGTGAACGAGGGCTGGTCGAGCACCACGCCCCGCCCGCGTTCGAACACGAGCGTGTTGGCGGTTCCGAGATCGACGGCGAGGTCGCGCCCGAGCGTGTTCCAGGCGCGCCCGAGCCGGGAGCGTCGCCGCGGCGGGGGAAGGCGTTCACCGAGGTCGAACACTGCAACGACACCTTGGGGAAGTGGGGAGCGATCATAGGCCCGTGGCCCGCCCCGCGGTGGGATTTCGGCGGCCGAGCCGTGCCTTGACGCCAATCCGACGGCGCGATGGGTTAGGTTGGGCTTCCATGGAGGGGAGTCCACTGTTCCGACCGCCGGCCGGCCGGGGGCTGTCGGCACGCCGCCGGGCGGCCCGCCGGCGCAGGAACACACTGTTCGGCGCCATCGTCGTGGTCGCCCTCGTCGCCGTCTGGCTCGGACCGATCCACGGCGCCCCCATCTTCAACCACACGAAGGCCGAGGCCACCGGCGAACCCGGAGGGGGCGGGACGCCCACCTCACCGGGGACCACCGTCCTCCCGCCGGGAAAGAACCCGATCAAGCACATCGTGTTCCTGATCAAGGAGAACCGGACGTTCAACCACTACTTCGGCGCCTACGGGCACGGCGCCGTCGGGGCGACCGAGGGGGGGACGCTCGTGTGCACCGGCAGCCCGAAGCACTGCGAGCCGGGGCCCACGTACAAGCTCACCCCGGCCGTGGACCAGCAGCCCCACGACATCACGCACGGCTTCTCGTCGGGGCTGTACTCGATCGACGGCGGCCGGATGGACGGCTACAACATCATCGGGTCGGGCGAGGACATGAGCGGCTACTCGATCATGGCGCGCGGGCCGTGCGACGCCTCCAAGGGGACGAGCGGCGAGGGTTGCATTCCCAACTACTACGCGTACGCGGACCGCTTCGTCCTGGCCGACCACTTCTTCACGTCGATGTACGGGCCCACGTTCCCCGAGCACCTGTACACGATCGCCGCGCAGTCCGACGGCATCGTGGACAACAAGTCGACTGTGGACCACCCGGGCTCGTACTGCACGGACCCCACCGAGTTCACGCCGCATTTCCCGCTCGCCGGCCCCGGCGCCCTCACGCCCGCCCAGCTCAAGGAGATCATGGGCTACGAGGACAACGTCACGTCGGCGATCCCGGACATGCTGCTCAAGATCGCCCACTTCTGGAAGGACATCCGCACCTGCATCAACATCAAGGTGCTGGCCGACGAGCTGCAGCAGCACCACATCTCCTGGAAGTACTACGCGGAGGAGGACATCTGGCAGAACGCGATGCAGGCCATCGACCACGTGTGGAACGGTCCGATGCGCTCGCACGTGCAGGACCCCACGCACTTCATCGACGACATCAAGGCCGGCAAGATGCCCGCGGTGTCCTGGCTGGTGCCGCCCGAGCCCTACAACGAACACCCCGGCAGCAACGTGAGCGTGTGCGCCGGGGAGAACTGGACGGTGCAGCACATCAACGCGGTGATGCACAGCAAGTATTGGAAGTCCACGGCCATCGTCGTCGTGTGGGACGACTTCGGCGGCTTCTACGACCCGGTGAAGCCGCCCCACTTCGACGTGATGGGCCTCGGGCCGCGGACGCCTGCGCTGATCATCTCGCCGTACACCATGCACGGAGACAACCCGGAGGGCGGCTCCGTTGACCACACCCCGTACGAGTTCTCGTCCGTGCTCGCGTTCATCGAGAAGACGTTCGGGCTGCCGGCGCTCACGCACCGGGACAAGCAGGCCAGCCCGCTGGCCGGCGCGTTCGACTTCGCGCACCCCGACTTCGACCCGCTGGTCCTCGACTACCGGACGAACTGCCCCTACGGCAGCGACCTGTTACCCGAATAGCGGCGGTCGTCTCCCGGCATTCAGCGGGGGAGCTCGCATTCCTTCCGCAGGTCGCCCCGGTCGTCGAAGCAGGTGTTGAGACCGGTGCCGCCGTCGCTCAGGTCACCGCCACGCCCATCGAGGACGTTCAACAGGTCGTTCCCGGGCCCTCCGTGCAGCCAATCGATGCCGGTCCCCCCGATGAGGGAGTCGTCGCCGTCCCCGCCGTCGACGTGGTCGTTGCCCGCGGCTCCCTCGATCCGGTCGTCCCCGCCGTCGCCGTACAGCCAGTCGTCGCCCCGGCCGCCCTCGATGGAGTCGTCTCCGGAACCCCCGTGGATGACGTTCCCGTCCGAGCCGACCCCGCCGAGGATGAAGTCGTCGCCGGCTCCCCCGGTCACGTGGTCGAATCCGTCGCCCGCGAAGATGACGTCGTCGCCCCCGTTGCCGTCGATCGTGTCGGCGCCCGGACCGCCGCACAGGAGGTCGTCGTCCGGTGTTCCCCGCAGCGTGCTGCCGCCGACGGCGGCCTGGCGCGTGCAGAGCGGCTCCCAGTCGGGATCCTCGGACTGCCGGTCCACGACGACGTGGGGCGCGGCGTCCGGGCGGGCGTCCATCATCATGGTGCGGTCCCCCCGCTGGAACAGGAGCTTCGTCCCGTCCGGTGAGAACACGGGGTGGCCGTCCGACGCGCCCTGCGGTGGCGTGGTGAGGCGGACCGGCGACACGGAGAGTTCCCCGGTGCGCTCCGGCAGGACGACCGGGACGCGGATCTCCCACAGCGCGCCCTGGTCGGCGTACGCGAGCAGGAAGGAGTCGCCGTCGCGGTGGGAGTCCCACGCGGGATCCCGTCCCGGAAGGAGGGCCAGGTCGACCGCGTTCCGGATGAAGAGCCCTCCGGGGGACATCAGCCGGAGCCCGGGAGTTCCGTCCGTCCACCGCACGTAGGCGAGCAGGCCCTGGTTCGGCGACCACACCGGATTGGTGTTGCTCACCCTCGCGTCGGCGTTCTTCGTGAGGTCCTGCTGCCCGGTCCCGGTCCACGACATCGTCCAGATGTCCGAGGAGGCCGGCCCTCCGTTCCAGGGGCCGCCGGCGTACGCGATCCGGCCGCCCCCCGTGGACCACGCGGGCGTCGACTCGTTGCGATCGGAGGTCCGGGTGAGGTCCTCCAGGCCGGCACCGGTCCTGCCCATGCTGTACACGTCGCCCGGTCCACCCGGCGCCCCCCCCACGAACAGGATGCGGTCGGGCTCGACGAACCACATCGGCGAGGCCTCCCACATGCCGTCGTGGCGGGTCAGGTCGACGGCGCCCGTCCCGTCGGCGGCGGCGATCCACAGGTCGGAGGAGTCCTTCGCGGAGGGACCCGGGCCGACGAAGGCGATCATGCCGTTCTTTCCGGTGAACGCGGCAGCGGGCGACGCGACCACGAGGAGGCAGACGAGCGCGGCGACGCCCACGGCGACCGCGCCCCGGACCCTGGAGAGCAACGGCGATGCGCGATGTCGACGTGAGGACATCCGGGCTCCCTTCAAGGGCCGATGCGACTGCCCCCACGTCGCATGACCGCCGGTGGCGGTCCCCGCTCACCCTCGAATATCGGCTCCCGGACCCGGATTCTGGACCGCCGGAGCGATGTCAGCAGCTGAGCTTGTCGATCGCGTTCTGGAGGGCCTGCTGCCCCTGCGGGACGCCCTGCTGGGTGAGGAGGGCGTGGCGGAGCTTGACGGCGGCCGCGGCGAGCACCTTGACCTTGGCCGCGTCGGCCTGGTCGCCCGCGGTCACGAAGGCGGCCCGGTCGATCTTCAGCCGGGTCAGGAACCGGGTGAGGGCGTCCGGGCGGAACCCCGACTGGATCAGCAGCAGGTCCTGGCAGAGCTGCTGCCGCGCCGCGTCGACCTTGGCGCCCCCGCCGCCGCCGCTCGGCGTGGGGGTGTCCTTCGACCCGCCACCACCGCCACAGGCGGCCAGCATCAGCGCGGCGGCGGTCGACACCGCGACGAAGGTTGATCGGCGGCGCGTCATTCCTGGGTGAGGTCCGATCCGTAGGGACAGTCGGATCGGTAGTCCAGGTGGAGCTTCGCGTAGTCCGGATGCTTGAAGTCGAACGCCCCCGATAGGGGGTCCGCGCGCTTGTCCCTGGCGGTCATCGGCTTCAGGTGGAACGTCTTCTCGATGAAGGCCAGCACGGACGAGAACTCGTACGGCGTGTGGTCCACGAGGCCGCCCTGGGGGCCGTCGCCCTGCCGGGTCCACGGCGAGATGATCAGGGCCGGGACGCGCGGGCCGAGTCCGAGGACGTCGTAGTGGGGCGGCGGCTCGTGGTCGTAGAACCCCCCGAAGTCGTCCCACACGACGACGATCGCCGTCGACTTCCAGTACTTGCTGTCCATCACCGCGTTGATGTGCTGTACCGTCCAGTTCTCTCCGGCGCACACGCTCACGTTCGCGCCCGGGTGCTCGTTGTAGGAGTCGGGCGGGTTGAGCCAGGAGACGGCCGGCATGTGCCCCGCCTTGATGTCGGTGATGAACTGGGTGGGGTCCTGGACGTACTTGCGGTCCTTGCCGTTCCAGACGTGGTCGATCGCCTGCATGGCGTTGTAGATCTCGTCCTTCGGCGTGTAGTACCGCCAGCTGATCCCCTTCTTGTCCAGCTCGTCGGTGATCAGCGGGATGTTGAAGCACATCCGCTGCTGGTGCCAGTAGTCGGCGATCTTGAACACGTAGTCGGGGTAGTTCCCCGGCTCCCGGACGTCGTCCTCGTATCCCTTGATCTGCTTGATCTGCGCCGGGGTGAGGTTCGGGATGTCGAAGGCCGGCGCCGTCTCCGACGGGTCGTCGCACATCGTCGGCGTTCCCCGCTCGGTGTGGATGTTCTGCGGGTTGTCCACGATCCCGTAGTCCTGGGCGGCGATCGTGTACAGGTGCTCCGGGGTGGTCGGGCCGTACATGGAGCTGAAGAAGTGGTCGGCGAGCACGAACCGGTCGGCGTACTTGTAGTAGTCGGGGATGCAGCCGCTGCCGTTCTTCTTCGCGTCGGCGTCGCTCTGGGACGGGTCCACGGTGCAGTTCCGGCTCATCACCGCGTAGCCCGACTTGTCCGTGCCGTCGAGGATGGTGTTGAAGCCGTCCATGCGCCCGCCGTCGATGGACAGGATCCCCGAAACGAAGGCGTGCGTGATGTCGTGGGGCTGCTCGTCGATCCCCGGCGCGAGCGGGATGTTGATCTGGGTCTTGTCGTCGCTGGCGAGGCCCTTGCCCGAGGTGGCGCCGTCGGCCCCCGGGTACTTCCCGAAGTAGTCGTCGAAGGTCCGGTTCTCCTTGACGAGGAACACGATGTGCTTGATCGGGTTCTTCACGTGCACGGTCTGCCGGGACCCGGTCGGGCTGGGAGTGTTGGTGGACGAGGTCTTCTTGCCGCCCGCCCAGGGCTTCCAGACGAACACCACGATCAGGGCCGCGATCAGCAGCAGTGCGACGACGACAGTGCGGATCCGCCGCCGGCGCATGCGCCGGGACATGCCGCGGCTGCCGAACCCTCGAGGAATCTGCATTGGCCGATTACCTTCTCATACCGATCGCGGTTCGGCGTCGAGTTCGCCGGGACGCATGGCGAGACGCCGCGATCGCCGCCGTCACGGCGACTCCGGGACGGGCAGCACGGTCCAGCCGGCGCCGTCCCTCGCCTCGGAGAGGGCGTGGCCGATGGGCGAGCCGTGCCACTGGACCCCGGCCGCCCGGCAGTCCGCCGGCCGGGTGCAGGCGACCGCGGCCAGGGCGCTCGAGGTGGAACCCGGCGGGGCGGGAGGCCGGTCGACGCTCCACGTCGCGCCGTTCCACGACTCCGCGAACGCGTTCACCTTGCCCTGCAGGACCGCGGAGCCGACCGCGACGCACGAGTCCGGCCCCGGGCAGGACACGTCGGCGAGCTCGGTGTCGGGCGACCCCTTCGCGTCCACGGTGGGGAGCACCGACCACGCCGACCCCCGGCTGATCTCCGCGAACGACGCGTATCTCCCGTCCGGCCTGCGCTGGTACCCGACCGCGACGCACCGATCGGCGGTGGCGCAGTCGATCGCCTGGAGCTCGGTGTCCGCCGACCCGGCGGGGTTCCTCGACCGCTCCGGGCTCCACGTCGTGCCGTTCCATCGTTCGATCAGTGGGGCGGCGCCGTTGAACAGCTCGTCGTACGAGTAGTGCCCGACCGCCACGCACGACGTGGGGGACGTGCAGTCGACGTCCGTGAGGACCTCGTCGTCGGCGAACCGCAGCCGGCGAGGAAGGGCGAGCGTCCATCTCGATCCGTCCCACCGCTCCGCCAGGGCGAGGTCCTCGCTGATCCGCGTGCCGAACTCGCCCACCGCCATGCACGTCGATGACACGCACGAGACGCCGCTGAGCGACGAGTCGATCGCCCTCGGAGGAACCGCCTCCGGCCGGGGCACCCAGTCCGTGCCGTCCCACGACTCGGCGTAGGGCCGGTCGCCGGACGACCGCGAGCCGAAGAAGGGCGTGGGAAGCTCCTGTTCGCCCACCGCCATGCAGGAGGCCGGCGTGGGGCACGACACCGAGGCGAGGCTGGTGTCGCCGAGCTGCTCGGGTGGGGCTGGGGGGTGGGCGGTCCAGGTGTCCCCGGAGGAGACGGCGGCGTACGGGACCGACACGCCGTAGACGCTGCCCATCGACCCGACGGCGACGCACGTGCCGGCGGCGGGGCAGGCCACGCCCTGGAGCCCGCTGCCCTTCGCCGTGGCGCGCTGAGGGGGCGGGTCGCTCGTCGTCGCCCGGGCGACGACACCGGCCGCGACGAGGGCCCCCACCGCCACGACGGGCACCACCCAGATCCGCCCGGCGGACCGTTTCGTCGTTCCCTGTCGTCCCATGCCCACGGTGTGCCTGCCGGACGGCGCCGCTTCGTCAGGGGACGATCATGCAGCCGTCGAACGCGTAGAGCGGGTTCAACGCCGTCTTCCCGCCGGACGTCCGGATGTGCTGCGGGCCGATCACCGAGGGCGGACCCTCGGCCGTGTAGCAGCCGTTCGGCTTCACGGTGAGGGTGTAGGCGGCGGAGAGCCCCCGGAGGCGCGGCCCGTCGACGTACAGCTGGCACACCCAGTCGTCGCCGGCGCCCGATCCGGTCCCCTGGACGACGCTCTCCCGCTTGCAGAACGGGAAGACCCGGATCGCCTGCGCCCGGTCGCCCTGCCCGATCACGTCCTGCTGCAGCGCCACGAGGTTCCGGAACGTCGGGGCGATCGACGCCTCGAGCCGTTGGGAGGTGATCCACGTCGAATCGAGCATCGCCGCCACGATCAGGACGCCGGTGACGCCCACGGCGACGAGCGACCCGCGGACCACCCTGCGTACCGTCACGGCCGCACGCCCCTCGCCGGCGAAGTCCCGTCGCCGGAAAGCCCGCCTGGCGATGTCGAGGCACAGCACCGCGTACGCGGCGGTGGTGATGAGGCCGATGAGGAACGGCGCGGTCCGGGCGGGGTCGACCAGGATGCCGTGCCAGGCCTCGAACGGCGTCGTCAGCAGCATCGACCGGACGATCACGCCGCTCCCCATCAGCGAGACCAGCACCATCAACAGTCCGATGACCGGCGGACCCAGCACGCTGACCATGCTGTTGCGGGTAGTGACCGACAGCAGGAGCCCGAGGCACGTGAACGCGAGCGCCGGGAGCAGCGCCATGCCGAAGCTCCCGAGGACCAGCGCCATCGCGTGCCCCGCGGGGATCGACTGGCCCGAGAGCCCGATGAGCGGCTGGGTCCCCACGACGAGGATGCCGGCCAGCGTGCTGGTCAGCGCGAGCAGGGCGACCATGACGGTCGTGTAGGTCGCCGCCGCGAGGCACTTCCCGGCGAACACCTCGTTCCGGGTGCACGACCGGGTGAGCAACGTCTTCCACGTGGACCGGCCGTCCTCGCCGGCGAAGATGTCGCCGGCCACGATGCTCGTGAGCAGGGGCCAGCCGGCGATCCCCAGGAAGTTCATCACCACGAGCGGGATGGCGAACCCCGACGAGTGGACGTACCGGCCGAACAGCGAGTCCGCCGGCGTCGAGGACTGGGTGTTGATGAAGACCGTGAACGCGAGCGGTCCCAGGACGCAGGCCACCACGGCGAGCCGGGGGAGCAGCTGCGACCTGATCTTGGCGATCTCGACCCGGTAGACCGTGCCGACCCCGGTCCGCCGACGCTCGAACGCGAGCGGCCCGGCCTGCGCCGCCTGTGCGCTCACGTGGCCGCTCCGACCTCGTCGGGCCGGCTGTCCGCACCGGGACGCTCGGCCTTCGCGCCCGTCAGCGCGAAGAACATCGACTCGAGCGGGGTCATCAGCAGCTCCAGCCGCTGTACGGCGACGCCCGCGCGCCCCAGGGACACGACGAAGGCGTCGAGGGCGTCCCCGTCCGCCGTCACCGTGAGCCAGCCTTCGGGGTCGGGCACGACGCTCACGCCGGGCAGCGTGCCGGCCACCTCCTGGGCCCGGCCGTCGTCGCTCGTCCACAGCCGGTGGGCCGGGGCGGGTGCCTCGCGCCGGAGGCGTTCCATGGAACCGGCCCAGACGGACCGGCCCTCCCGCATCACGGTGACGCCGTCGCACAGCCCGTCCAGCTCGGCCATGTTGTGGCTGCTGAGCAGCACCGTCCCGCCGTCCGACGCGATCCCCCGGATCAACACCTCGACCTCGCGGATCCCGGAGGGGTCGAGCCCGACCGTGGGCTCGTCGAGCAGCAGCAGGCGGGGGGAACGGATCAGGGCCGCGGCCAGGCCCAGCCGCTGCCGCATGCCCGAGGAGAACCCGCCGACCTTCCGTTCGGCCCGGTCGGTCAGCCGCACCTCGGCCATGGCCTCGTCGACGCGGTCGCGGGCGACGCCGTCGAGGTCGGCGAGCAGCTCGAGGTTCCGCCGGGCCGTGAGGTAGGGGTAGAAGCGGGGTTCCTCGACGAAGCCGGCGACGCCGTCCATCCCGAGGGCCGGCCCCTGGGCCGACTCCCGGCCGAGCAGCGACACCGTGCCCTCGTCCGGGGTCACGAGGCCGAAGAGCACGCGTAGGAACGTCGTCTTGCCGGCGCCGTTCGGCCCCACGAGTCCGTGCACCTGACCCGGGTCGACGCGCATGTCGAAGCGGTCGAGCGCGTGGACGTCGCCGAAGCGCTTGACGAGGCCACTCGCGTCGATGGCCGGAGGTGTGTCAGGCATGGTTCAGTTGCTCCTGGACGCGGGAGGGAGAAAGGAGTGTATCTCCCGCGCCCGGATTCAGTACGAGATCTTGGGCGGCCAGCCCAGGTCCTTCACGTAGTCGGCCGGCGGGGTCGTCGGGACCGGGCCGGGAGTGATGAGGGGGAGCGGGTCCGGCGCCAGCAGGCCGCTCGGCTTCCGCGTGAAGTCGAAGACGTGCTCGAGGTTGTGCGTGTTCCGAACGCGGTCGGTCAGGTAGTCGAGGCCGAAGTTGTCCGCGATGAACCTGTGGGGCGAGCAGAACTCCCCGACCTCGTGGTCGATCATGCCGCGATTCGCCCACGGCGAGATCACGAGCATGGGAACCCGCACCCCGAGGCCGAGCGCGTCGACCTTCGGGGGCGGGACTGGGTCGTAGCTGCCGCCCCACTCGTCCCATGTCACGAAGATCGCGGTGGTCGGCCACAGCGGGCTGGTCATGATGGCGTTCACGACCGTGGACGCCCAGTTCTGGGCCCAGATCGTCGAGTACGGCGGGTGGTCCGAGTTCTCGTACCGGGGGGTGACCCAGGTGACGGACGGCAGCCGTCCGGCCTTGATGTCGTCGACGAGGTCGTCGACGTCGCGGACGTGTTCGTCCCACAGATGGGTGTGGAACACGTCGTGGACGGCGGAGTAGGCGCTCCAGATGTAGCCGGTCTCGCGCTTGTCGGCCGAGTAGAACGCCCAGTCGATGTCCTTGCGGCTGAGCTGCTGGCCCTGGGTGTCGAACGTGAAGCACGGCCGCGAGCTCGTGAAGGCGTCGGGGTTCGCGTCGCCCTTCTCGTAGTCGTACAGCTTGACGAACGCGCCATCGATCGCGTCGCATCCCCAGGTCTTCGCGAGGCCCGGCCCGGGCCCCGTGTTGTCGTTCTCCGGGTTGTCGAACGCCCCGCCCGAGGTGCCCGCGATCATGTACAGGTGGTTGGGGTACGACGCGGAGCTCGCCGACGAGAACACGTGATCGCACAGCACGAAGCTCTCGGCCCAGTGCCACCAGTTCTGCATCGTGTCGCGATCGTGGACCGACATCGAGTAGTCGATCGCCGGCACGCCCTCGTACATCGCGAACCCGTCCATCTTCCCGCCGTTGATGTCGTTGAGCGAGGCCGTGCGGTCGTGGGGGAGGTCGCCGGTGAACCACTCGGGCGCCGTGATCAGCGGCGTCTCACGGCCGTCCACCACGCCCACCCTCGTCGTGTCGGTCGTGCCCGGGAACAGGCCGAACATGTGGTTCAGCGAGCGGTTCTCCAGCATCACGTACACGACGTGCTTGACCGGCCACCGCGTGTCCACGACGAGCGGATGCTGGGTCGGGGACCCGGGCTCGGTCGTGACGCCCCCACCCGACGTCGGAGGATGCGGCGCGGGGCCGGATGTCCCCGCTCCGCCGGTCGCATCGTGGTCGGGACCCTTCGTGAGCTCGTGGATACCGAAGCCCGCGGCGCCGGCCGCGACGACCGCCCCGCCCGCGACGGCGGAGCGCTTCAGAAAGGTGCGGCGCGACATCTTGCGGCGGTGGTCTGCCATGGCCGCAGAACCTATCAACCGAAGCTGAAAACCGACCGTGAAGCGAGCGGCCCCGGCCGCCGACGCCCTCGTTCTACGGCTGCACGGGCGGCCAGCCGATGTTGTGGCCGGGGGGCACGGCCGGCAGCGGGCCGGGCCGCAGCATCGGCAGCGGATCGGGCGCCAGCAGGTCCTTCCGTGCGCGGGCGAAGTCGAAGACGTGCTCGAAGTTGTGCGTGTTCCGGACCCGGTCGGACAGGTAGGGCAGATCGAAGTTGTCGGCGATGAACCGGTGCGGCGTCGAGAACTCGCCGATCTCGTGGTCGATCATCCCGGCCCGGGCCCAGGGCGAGATGATCAGCATCGGTACCCGGACGCCGAACCCCAGCGAGTCCACCACCGGCGGCGGCACCGGGTCGTACAGCCCGCCCCACTCGTCCCACGTCACGAAGATCACGGTGGTCGACCAGGCCGGGCTCCGCATGATCGCATCGACGATCCCGGTGGCCCAGTTCTGCCCCCAGGTCGTCGAGTACGGGGGGTGGTCCGAGGCCTCGTAGCGTGGCGTCACCCAGGTCACCGACGGCAGCCGCCCGGCGGCGATGTCCGTGACGATGTCCTCCACGTCCCGGATGTGGTCCGTCCACAGGTCCGTGTGGAACACGCGGTCGATCGACGCGTAGGCGTTCCAGAAATAGCCTGTGGTCCGGTCGTTCGCCGAGTAGAACGCCCAGTCGATCCCCGCGCGGCTGAGCTGCTCGCCCTGCGTGTCGAACCGGAAGCACGGCCGGGTCCGATCCAGCGCCTCGCCCGAGTCGTAGTCGAACAGCGCCACGTACGCGCCCTCCGGGGCGTCGCACCCCCACGTCTTGGCGAGGCCCGGCGCCGGCGGTTCCTTCGCGTTCTCCGGATTGTCGAACGCCCCGCCTGACGTCCCCGCGATCATGTACAGGTGGTTGGGGTACGAGGCCGTGCTGGCCGAGGCGAACACGTGGTCGCACAGGACGAAGCGCTCGGCCCACCGCC
>DATBHM010000231.1:0-8975 GCA_036557505.1 Actinomycetota bacterium
CGACGTGACCGCGTTCCTCTCGTGCTGGGTGTACGAGGAGCTGTGGCACGGCGAGGCCTTCAGCCGGTTCCTCGGCGAGGCCGGGTACGAGCTCGGCCCGGACGGCGAGCGGGTGTTCGGCGACTCGCCGTTCCCGTCCCGATACGCGAGGAACTCCCACATCCGCGAGCTGCTCGGGAAGAAGGGGTACTGGTCGCACGTCGGCAGCATGGTCGGCTCGAAGCTCTTTGCGGACTTCGTGGCGGTGCACATGACGTGGGGTGCGGTCAACGAGCTGTCCACGTTGAACGCGTACCACCGCATCATCGCCACCACCAAGCACCCGATCCTGGTGCAGCTGCTCCAGGCGATCATCAAGGACGAACGACGCCACTTCGCCTTCTACCGGTCCCAGGCCAGGATGCGCCTCGCGCGGTCGAAGCAGGCCCGGACGGCGGTCCGGTGGGCGCTGCAGCACATGTGGGCGGTGGTCGGGACCGGCGTCCGGCCGCAGGCCGAGACCGACCACGTGGTGATCGCGCTGTTCGGGGGGGCCGACGGGCTGGCCGTGGCCAAGGAGATGGACGCGATGATCTCGGCGCTCCCGGGCCTCGCCGGGCTGACGATCATGCAGGACGCCAGGCGGGAGACGTTCCGTCGGTACCGCGACGCGATCGCCGCCGACTCGACGGCGGCGAGGGTCTCGTCGATCCCGGCTCGCCGGCGCGACCGTCCGAGCGCGATGCCGTTCGCCGCCCTCCGGCAGTAGTCCGGCGTCATCGCGTCCGGCGGCGCCGAACAGGCCTGTGCGAGACTCTGCCCGTGCCTGACTCCGTCGACGACCTGGCCGACCGGTTGTACTCGCTCGACCCGGAGGAGTTCACCTCCGAGCGGAACGCCGCCGCCAGGCAGCTCCGCGCCGACGGCGACAGTGAGGGGTCGGATCGCGTCAAGGCGCTGAAGAGGCCGACCGCGGTGGCGTGGGCCGTGAACCAGCTCTCACGGCGCTCCCCGAAGCTCGTCGACGAGCTCCTCGACGCGGGGGCGTCGCTGCGCAGCGCCCAGCGCGCGGCGCTCTCCGGATCGGGAACGGCCCTGCGCGAGGCCACCCAGCAGCGCCGGGCGGTCGTGGGGCGGCTGGTGGACGAGGCGCAGGGGGTGTTCCGCGACGCCGGGCGGAGCCCGGCGTCGCACGTGGACGCCATCCGGTCGACGCTGGAAGCAGCGTCGACCGACGAGGCCCTCGGCGAGCTGGTTCGGGCGGGCCGGCTGACGAAGGAGGCCGACGCGCCCGCGGGGTTCGGCGACGTGTCGGGGTTCGAGGTGCTGCTCGGCGGCCGCTCGGTGCCGTCGAAGAAGGCCGACGACGACGATGCCACGGATCGCGGCGGGGCCGAGCCCGAGGACGGAGGCTCCGAGACGCCGGCCGCGCGGAGGGTCCGCGCGCGTGCCGAGGCCAAGGTGTCGAGGGCCGAGGACGCGGTCATGGCCGCGCGGAGACGCGCGGCCGAGAGCCGCGAGCACGCGAAGGCGCTCGCAGCGGACGTCGACCGGATCGAACGCGAGCTCGCGACGCTCCGCAAGCGCTCCGAACGAGCCGCAAAGGACGCCGAGAACGCCGCCGCCAAGCTCGAGGACGCCGAGGGGGCCCTGAGCCAGGCACAGTCGGATCTGGCCGACGGTTCCTGACGGGCGCCGGCCGGCAGCACCTGCCGGCGCGGGCGCCGGTCACGAGCATGGCGGCAAGGCTGAGCAGTCCGCCAGATCGCGGGTTCAGGTGACCTCGATGGCCTCGGCCGCCCGCTCCAGGGCGGCGAGGTGGCCGCCGACGCCCTCGAGGCCGAGGCGCATCGTGTTGATGGACACGTGTGTCGCCCCGGCCGCGCGCCAGGAATCCACGTAGCGCACGAACGTGTCGAGGTCGTCCGGACGCCAGGTGACGCGGCCCTCCATCCCGAGGGACTCCGGATCCCGCCCGGCCCGCTCGGCCGCCCCGTCGACGACGGCCTTGGCGGCATCCAGCTCGGTCCCCGGCGGGACCTGTGGGAACCACCCGTCGGCGAGGCGGCCGGCGCGCTCGTAGGCCCGTGGCGACTGGGCGCCGATCCACAGCGGGATCGGCCGCTGGACCGGCATCGGAGCGAGCCCGGCCCCGGTGACGCGTTCGAACTCGCCATCGAAGCTCAGCGTTGGCTCCGTCCACAGCCGGCGGAGCAGCGCGATCTGCTCCTCCATGCGCCGGCCACGGTCGGAGAAGTCCTTCCCCAGCGCCTCGTACTCGACCGCGTTCCAGCCGAGCCCGACGCCCAGCCGGAACCGCCCGCCCGTCAGCAGGTCGACCTCGGCGGCCTGCTTGGCCACGAGGGCCGTCTGCCGCTGGGGCAGGATGATGATGCCGGTGACGAGCTCCAGCGCGGTGATCCCCGCCAGGAACCCGAACATGACGAAGGGCTCGTGGAACGTCGTGTGGACGTCGTACGGCCCGTGCCACGGCGCGTGCACCGCCGGGTCCGCACCCAGGACGTGGTCGTAGACCAGCAGGTGCCGGAAGCCCAGCTCCTCGACCCGCTGTGCGTACGCCCTCAGCGCGCCGGCGTCGCCTCCCAGCTCCGTCTGCGGAAAGACCACGCCGATCTGCACGTGCCCAACCTACCTGACGAGCCTCGTGAGACGTCTCCCCGACGGAGCCCAGAGGCGTCCTTCCTACGGAGCCGGGAGGTCGGTGTCCGGCCGCGAGCGCGATCAGGGCGGCGCCCGATCCTCCAGCGCGAGGCCGTCCGGTCGCATGAACACCGGTCCGTCGCCCGTCATCTCCAGCCGGAACCCGTCGTGGACGATCCGGTGGTGTCTGCGACAGAGCAGGATCAGGTTCCGCAGCTTCGTGTCCCCGCCATCGGCCCAATGGACGATGTGATGGGCGTCGCACCAGGGAGCCGGACGATCGCACCCCGGGAACCGGCACCCGCGATCTCTCGTCACCACGGCCCGCCGGAGACCGGAGGGAACCACCGACGTCCGGCGTCCCACGTCCAGCGGCTCGGAGGCCCCCCTCATGATCACCCGGGAAACCCGTGCGTCGCACGCCAGGCGCCGGGCGGAGGTCGCGGAGATGCCGCCGGCCTCCTCCAACTCGCAGAACCTCCCCGCGCGGCCCTCGAGCGTCTCGAGGTCCACGGTGACCGTGACGTGCGGACGTTCGCCGCCGATCAGGGGGCGGTCGGCCCGCTCGAGCCACGACCTGGCGATCTCGCCGAGCGCGTCGCACCGGCGCTGAGCGGGCGTCCGCTGGTCCTCGGGATCCCTCCGGGACCAGGCGTGGGTCACCGAGCGCAGCGCGGTGATGAGGCTCTGTCCTGTCTCGGGGTCGAGGTTGCCATCCACCCTCACCATGCCGTCCAGCACCGGCGAGACGTGGAGCCCCCTGCGGTTCCACCGCTCGCGGTCGGCCCGGGCGGGAGCGTCCGGGTCCACCAGCTCCTTCCAGTGCGCGACGACGCGGCGGAGGTCGCGAGCCGGCAGCGTCCTCGCCGCGTCGACGAGAGCTTGCTCCGACCTCGAGAACTCCTCAGGGGCGGTCTCCCGGGCGTCCACGAGCTGTCCCACCGCGCACGTCGACACCTCACCCTCGTACAGGGCCTCCCGCGCTGCCGGCATGTGCTCCAGCGCTCGGGCCGTCCTGACCTGCCTGGCCGCGTCGGACCAGGACGTCCGCATGCGCTGTTCGACCCACGACGTGATCGACAGATGACCCGTCAGCGCGAAGGCTCCGCGTCGCTCGATCTCGGCAACCGTCCGGGCCCGCTCGGCCTCCAGCACCCCCGACGCGCGCCCGATCTCATCCAGCCGCTCCTCGAGCTCTCCCTCGGAGAGGAACCGGAGCTCGGTCCCCCGCAACTCCTCGAGGCCGGAACGCAGCGTGCTCATGACGGATCGATCGAACACCAGTTCGCTCGATCCGTCAGTGAGGCTCGTCACACCGGAACGGGTTGTTGGCGTTCTTTCCGGAGACCCTTAAAGAGTCGGAACAAGTCTGGGGGATCGACAAACGATCCCAGTCTGAACCACCGGTGCGAGGACGCGGGACCGAAGAAAGCGCCCGCTACTCCGACCCGGTCGGCGCGGCGGACGACGTGCGCGGACCGCTACTCCGACCCGGTCGGCGCGGCGGACGGCGCCGAGCCCTGACCCTCCGGCGCCGCCGCCCGGCCGTTCGCCGACGGGAGCGCACCCGGCAGCGTCCAGGCCTCCTGCAGCGTGTCGACGGGCCACCGCTCGCGCTGCTTGGCGGCGAGCTTCTCCATCAGCGCGATGGCGGCAGGGTCCTCCTCCGACGGCCGCCACTCCACGACCCCCGCCTCGGCCGCCCGGCGCCAGACGTCGAGCCCCCGGTCGGTGCGGATGACCGTCAGCGTCCAGCCCTCGCTCTGGCCGAGCCCCCCGAACGAGATGTCCGAGTGCTCCGCCGAGAAGTCGGGGCACATGGTGCACCCCGGCCGGGTCCACTGCCGGGCCTCCTTCAGCGGCACGTTGTGCACGTCGCCCGAGGTCGTGTACACGATGACCTTGCCCTTCACGTTGATCCGGGCGATGTCGTCGTAGCCCACGCCGAGCTCGCCGTGGATCTTGTTCTCCATCAGCCCGTCGTACGTGAACGACTTCGAGCACAACAGGCCGAACGTCCAGGCGATCTTCTTGCGCCACTTGGCGACGCGCCGGGACTCCATCGCGCCGGTCACGCTCGCCATGCAGGACATCCCCACGAGGGCCATGTTCGACAGCCCCCGCTTCGCGCCCTCGATCAACGCGAGTGGGTTGGCGGAGTACGTGTAGCGGGAACCCGCGGTCGCCAGCACGCCGGGCACGTCGGTGACGATGGCCGGCTCGGCGTCCCAGGGGCGCTCCTCCGAGAGCTTCGACGTGGCCACGCCGTCGATCTCGCCGTTCTCCAGGCCCCAGATCAGCAGCGCGCTCACCACCCCGCCGTCCTGTCCCACCGCCAGCACGCGGGGGTCGGCGGCACGCGCCAGGACGATCGACTGGTGGACCCCGATGACCTCCTCGACCTTCCGCGTCCGCCCGAACAGCATCCGGTCGATCTCGGGCTCCCATTCCCGGAACCGCGGGCACGCCCGGGTGCAGATGTCGCAGCCGCGGTCGCCGTGGGTGCAGTGGTCCTCGGGCCCCTCCTCGAGGTGGAACGGCCGGTACGCCCCGTTGTGGCCGGACCCGTCGTTGTGGTCGTAGCCGAGCACGTGGAACGGACAGACCACCACGCAGGCCGAACACCCCGTGCAGAGGCCGGAGGTCACCACCTCGTGGTGGAGGTCGCGCCACTGGGTCTTGTCGGCGGAGGTGGGCATGCCCGCGGAAGTATAGGGAGGGCGCCCACGTTCGCGGGGGAGCACGCGGCCCGACCGGGTTGGACCGTTCGGCCCCCCCCGCGATTCCCGGTGAGCGAAAGCCGTCGGGCCGCCCCGGCCGTAGTACCCCCGTCCGAACACGAGGAGATGGGGATGCGACGGTGGCCATGGTTCCTGCTGGTGGCGTTGACGCTGGTCGGCGCCGCCTGCTCCAAGTCCTCGCCGTCGTCGACCGGCGCCACGACCGGCCCCACGACCGGGGCGACCTCGACGACCGGCGCCACCAGCGGAGCGTCGGGCGGATCGGGCGGCGGGCAGATCACGATCGACGGCGAGAAGGCGAACGATCACGGATCCGCCGACCTGTCGGGGGCCTCGACGTTCAAGATCGAGACCGACAACTACTACTTCGACCCGACGACCCTCAAGGGGACGCCGGGCCAGAAGGTCACGCTCACCCTCGAGAACGAGAGCAGCACGGAGCACAACCTCACGATCGAGAGCGAGAAGGTCGACGTGGACATCGACGGCGGGGAGACCAAGACCGTCACGATCACCTTCCCGAAGTCCGGCTCGGTGGAGTTCCACTGCGAGTACCACCACAGCCTGGGGATGGTCGGACAGCTCGTGGCGTCCTGACCCGGATCGGCACGGGAGCCGGCCTCGGCGGCGGGTCCGGCTCCCGTGCTTCCCGCTCCAACGGCCACTTCTCGCCCTTCCGGTGTCGAATCCTCGTTCCCATGGGAACCTCAGTGGCCTCCGATGTCGTACATCAAGAACGTGGAGTCCTTCCTTCGCGTCCGCCGGCGTGCCCTCGTGGGGCCGGCAGCAGCGCTCGCGTTGCTCGCCGCCGCATGCACCGGCGGCGGTGAGGTCGGGCCCGCGCCCACCTCCGGCCCGACATACCACCCGACCGGTCAGATCGTGGTGCTGTCCGGGCGATTCCAGTTCAACCTGACCTCCCTCGATCCCAGGACCGACAAGGAGCACCCGGTCGAGCTGCCGTTCGCCCGCGGCACCTTCGCCGACGGATGGCCCGGGCCGAACGGGCGGTTCTACGTCATGCCGCTGTCGTTCGGCCAGGAGTCGGAGAACCAGCTGTTCCTGCTCGGAGCGGGCGTCCGTCCCCGGCGGATCGGGCCGCCCGTGACCGGCGTCGCCGGGCTCCAGGTCGGCTCCGGTTTCGCGCTCACCTGGGGGTGCCCCGGCGACATGCGGCTGCTCGACCTCTCCGCGCCCACCGAGTGGCGGACGATCGGCTCGGCGTGCGCGGCCACGATCTCGCCCGAGGGCGACCGCGTCGCCTACGTGTCGCACGGCGGGCTCTTCGTCATGGACCTGCCGGACGGGACACCCCGTGAGGTGCTGACGTTCCGCGACATCCCGGAGCTCCGGCGGGCGCACGTCGCCCCGGAGTCCCTCGACGCCGTGCAGTGGGGTCCGCCCGGCGTGGCCGTGGCGGTGGGCGACGCGTCGCGGAGCGCCATCGTGATCTGGCGGGAGCACGGCGCGCCGGTGGTCGACCCGCTGGGGACGGCGCAGTTCGGCAAGATGGAGTGGCAGCCGGGTGGGCGGCTGTTGGCGTTCCTCGAGTTCCTCCCGGCCGGCGAGGTGTTCACCTTGGATCCCGACACCGGCGTCGAACGGCAGGTCGGGCTGTCGCGCGACAGCGGGCAGGTCAGCTGGTCGCCGGACGGCAAGGTCCTGGCGATGGCGAGGAGCCTGAACGTCGTCGCGCTGATCGATACGCAGGGCCGCCAGGTGGGGACGTTGACGTCCTCGGGCGTACCGCTGCTGTGGATGCGCTGATGGGCACCGGAGGCTCGCCGACGTGAGGCGCTCGTCCCTTCGCGAGCTCCCCGGAGCGTTCGCCCGGTCGCTGGTACGGCTGCGGCGGTTCCCCCCAGTGCTCGTGGCGGTGATGGGCGCCGGCGCCGTGGTCGGAATCGCGGCCGCCACGGGCCCGCTCGTGGTGTCCTCCGCCGGGAACGCCGCCGTCGCCCAGCACGTGAACGACGCGACCGGCGCCCCGTCCGGCCTCCGGGCGAGCGCCGACATCCCGCTCACCGAGGACCGGGCGGAGTTCCGGATCTCGCTGCTCGAGGACGGCCTCCGGGGGCT
Organism: Actinomycetota bacterium; assembly: GCA_036557505.1. Classification (GTDB taxonomy): domain Bacteria; phylum Actinomycetota; class UBA4738; order UBA4738; family JACQTL01; genus DATBHM01. The sequence goes on from DATBHM010000231.1 coordinate 7,461, forward strand.
CCCGTTGTCGCGGCCGGTCGTGACCGCGCTCGGGGCCCAGTTCGCGACGCTCTCCGAAGGCAAGAAGCAGGCCGGCGTGCAGATGCTGACCCGGTCCGGGTTCCTCGACCACGTGAGGGTCCTGGCGGGGAAGGGCTCGAACGGCCTGTGGGTGGGGGAGTCGGCGGCGAAGCCGCTCGGCCTGCACCCCGGGTCGACCGTGACGGTGTCGGTCGAGGGGATCACCACGCCCGTCCGGGTGGCCGGAATCTACCGTGACATCGATCCCTACCACGTGCCGGCGTTCTGGACGCCCGTGCTGTCCCGGGTCGCGCCGCCCCGGGGGGACCCCGACGCGCTCCCGCCGCCGCCGCTGCTCGGCGACCTCCGGCCGTTCCTCGAGACCGAGCGCCGGCTGGGCGACCGGGGGACGCTCGAGGTCGACGCGGGGGTCCCGGCCGGCATGAGCCTTCGCGAGGCCCGGAGCGTGGCGACGGCGATCACGTCGATCAAGGACGGCGTGGCCGAGCCGGAGTCGCCGCTCTACGCGGCGTTCGACGACGTGGAATCGGGCCTGCCGACGCTGGTCGAACAGGCCGACCAGACCGTCGCCACGACCACGCAGCCGGTCCTGGCGATCTCGCTGGCCGGCGAGCTGGCGGCGCTGATCCTGGCCGGCGCGGCGGGGATGTTCCTGGCCCGTCGCAGGAGCGTGGAGTTCGGCCTGTTGACCGCCCGGGGGACGAGCCCCATCGCGTTGGGCCTGCGCACGGCCGCCGAGGGCCTGCTCCCCGCACTCCTGGGCGCCGCACTGGGGCTGGCGCTGGCGGGGGCGCTGACCGCGGTGACCGGCCCCGGCGGGCCGGTCGACCGGGCGGCGATCTCGGGGGCCGGCGTCCGCGTCGGCGTCGCGGCGGCCGTCGCGGCGCTCGTGGTGGGAATCTTCACCGCGGTGGCGGTCCGGCTCGACTCGCCCGACCGCCGCGTCCGGGGCCGCACCGGTTCGCGTCCGCCGTGGGAGCTCGCCCTGCTGGGCCTCGCCGCGGCCTCCGGCTACGAGATCCTGACCCGGGGCACCGGGACCGTCGGGCGTTCGGAGGTGACGACCCCACCCCACCTGGACCTGCTGGTGTTGGCGTTCCCCTTCCTGTTCGTGGCGGCGACCGCGGGGATCGCCGTCCGGGTGCTCCGGCGAATGCTGCCCAAGCTGCGCGCGGTGGCCACCAGGCGACGGCCGTGGGTGTTCCTGACGGCGGCCCGTGCGGCCGGCTCGCCGCGGCTGGTCTCGGTGCTCGTGTTGGTGGGGGCGATCGCGGTGGGGATCCTGACCTACTCGAACGTGCTCGCGGCCTCGGTCCAGCGAACCGCCGCCGCCAAGGCCGTGCTGTCGGTCGGCACGGACGTCACGGCCATCACCGGGTCCCTGCCGAGCGTCGGGGGGCATCCTCCGTTCGACTGGGCGCCCGTCGAGCTCCTGCCGGCGACCACGCTGGACCCGGGCGGCTCGCAGGTGGACGTGATCGCGGTCGACCCGGC
>DATBHM010000232.1:0-15426 GCA_036557505.1 Actinomycetota bacterium
GCACTCCACTCCAGGCAAACGGCGCGTGTGGCCGGTGCTCAGGTGGCGCCGCCCGCCCAGAGGGCTGAAGCCGGGGCCGGACCGTCCGCGGGCGCCATTCCCCTGAGGCACGAAGTGATGCCCGAGCCACTCGACAGCCTCATATGCCTCAGTCGCTCTCGCGACGTGGCCTCTGGCGTCGGCCTTGCCGTGGAGCAACTGGTTGCGGTCGCGCTGGATCAGGCTGCGCGAGCGAGCAGTTCAGCAGAGGAAGTGTTCGATCAGGGGCTTCCGGCTGACTCCCGAGGCGTTCTTCGCCGTGAATCCCACGGCCCAGACGTTCGACGCCGAGATCGCGGCCACTGACTCGAGCTCGTTGTCGAATTGCGTGGCGTTGGGCGGCTTGAACGTGGTCCATGATCCGTTGGCGAACCGCTCCGCCAGCGCGCGGCGCGTGCCGCCGCTCGTCGTGTAATTGCCCACCGCGAACGCGCTCGTCGCCGACAGCGCGCTGACCCCCTTGAGCTCGTTCGGCTTGGCCCCGACGTTGGTCGGCGGCTTCAGGACCCACCCGTGTCCGATGTATCGCTCGGCCACCGGCTGCGACTGGTAGATGAAGTCGCCGACCGCCCACTGCGCGCCGGCCGACGTGGCCGAGACGGCCCACAGCTCGGCGGCGTTTCCTGTCTGCATCGCGGCGTCCGACTCCGTCGTCCACCGCAGCCCGTCGTAGCGCTCGATGTGCGCATTGCTCGGCGTGTGGCCCACCGCCACGATGTTGGAGGGCGCGACCACTGCGACGTCTTCGAGCCTGCGGGAAATGCCGCCGAGCCCCGCCGGTGGGAACAAACGCCCCGATGTCCCGTCCCAGTGCTCGATGAGCGGCCCCTCGTCACCAGCCGTGGGTCCCCAGTAGCCGACCGCCCACACGTGCGAACCACTCACCGCGGCGACCCCGAGGAGCGTGTTGTCCCCGGTGCCCTTGTTCGGACTCGGGACGATCTTCCAGCTGGTGCCGTTCCAGTGCTCGGTCAGGGTCCGGCTGTGCCCGTTGCCGTCCGTGTAGTAGCCGACGGCCCACACGTTCTTCTTCGAGATCGCGTCCACGTCGTACAGGTCGATCCTGCCGGCTCCCTTGGCCGGCATCGGGACGGCCTTCCAATCTGACCCGTCGTAGTGGATCGCAAACGGCTTGCCGACCGAGTTGGTGTTGCCGACCGCCCAGATGTCCGAGCCAGTGACCGCGGACACCGCGTGGAGCTGGGTCCCACCCGTGATGCCGACGGGCTTCCAGGAGCACCCGGCCCGCGCACGCTGGACCACCGGACGAGCGGTGCCAGCGTCGGCGACGGGCGCGACCGTAAGCCCGAACGCGATTGCTGCCAAGATCAGGATCTTCATTGCGGACGTGAACATGCCCCCCCGCCTCCCTTTGACCTGCGGGACTCTAGGGACGATCGAGCCCACTGTCACACCCTCCGCGGATCGAGATGGACGGGATAGGCAGGGGCGGACCCCGGTAGGACACCCCCTGCCGTATGGATGGAGGGAACTCCCGGGCGAGACGGTTAGTCGACCGACCGCGTTACGGTTTGCGCCGCCCACGAGCCTTCGCCCACGTAGCCCCGGTGTGGATTGACGCAACGGAAGGCGTCGGCGGATAGTCGCCCGGTCAGGGGAGCGAGTGCGAGGGAGGCCGTGATGAGCGAGCGTGTTCGGTTCGAACTGGGGACGGACGACATCCCCGCGGCGTGGTTCAACATCATGCCGTCGATGGTGCAGGCGGGCATGCAGCCGCTGCCGCCCATCCACCCGGCCACCCACGAGCCCATCGGCCCCGAGGCCCTCGCGCCGCTGTTCCCCGAGTCCCTGATCATGCAGGAGGTGTCGACGGAGCCCTGGATCGACGTCCCCGGCCCGGTGCTCGACATCTACCGCCTGTGGAGGCCGACCCCGCTGGTACGCGCGCGGCGCCTCGAGCAGGCCCTCGACACGCCCGCCCACATCTACTTCAAGTACGAGGGCGTCTCCCCGGCCGGTTCCCACAAGCCGAACACCGCCGTCGCGCAGGCCTACTACAACAAGGAGGCGGGGATCCGGCGCCTGTCGACCGAGACCGGCGCGGGCCAGTGGGGCTCGTCGCTCGCCATGGCCTGCAGCTTCTTCGGGCTCGAGTGCCTGGTGTTCATGGTCCGCGCGAGCTACGACCAGAAGCCGTACCGCCGCATCTTCATGGAGACGTTCGGCGCGACGGTGCACCCGTCGCCGAGCACAGAGACCCACGCCGGCCAGCAGATCCTCGCCGAGCACCCCGACTCCACCGGCTCGCTCGGCATCGCCATCAGCGAGGCGACCGAGGTGGCGGCCACCAACGACGACACGAATTACTCCCTGGGCTCGGTGTTCAACCACGTGCTGCTGCACCAGACCGTGATCGGGCTCGAGGCACAGAAGCAGATGGAGATGGCCGGCGAGCAGCCGGACTTCGTGATCGGCTGCGTCGGCGGCGGCTCGAACTACGCCGGGCTGGCCTACCCGTTCATGGGCGACAAGCTGGCCGGCAATCTCGACGCGAGGTTCGTCGCATGCGAACCCGCGGCCTGTCCCACGCTGACGAAGGGGAAGTTCGCGTACGACTTCGGCGACACCGCGGCGACGACGCCGCTCGTGCCGATGTTCACGCTCGGGCACACGTTCGTGCCGGCGCCGGTGCACGCGGGCGGCCTCCGGTACCACGGCGACGCCCCCTCGCTCTCCCTGCTGGTGCGCGACGGCCACATGGAGGCCAGGGCGTTCACGCAGAACGCGATCTTCGAGGCCGCGGTCCAGTTTGCCCGGACGCAGGGGATCATCCCGGCGCCGGAGTCGGCCCACGCCATCCGCGCCGTGATCGACGAGGCGAACGAGGCGAAGGCCTCCGGCGAGGAGAAGGTCATCCTGTTCAACCTCAGCGGGCACGGGCACTTCGACATGTCGGCCTACGACGACTACCTCAACCACCGGCTGCCTGAGGTCGAGTTCAGCGAGGACGCGCTGGAGGAGGGGATGCGGTCGGTGCCGCCGGTCCCGGTGGGCTGAGCACCCCGGAACCACCATATGGATGAACCGACCCTCCTCCGAGGCGACCGCGTCGTGCTCCGGCAGGCCGGTCCCGACGACGCCGAGCGCCTGGCCGAGATCCTGGCCACGCCCGAGGTCGCCAGGTGGTGGGGCCCGTACGAGCTCGACCGGGTACGCGAGGAGATGACCGTGCCGTACGAGGACGAGCTGACCTTCGTCGTCGAGCTCGACGGCGAGGTGATCGGACTCGTCCAGCGCTGGGAGGAACACGAGCCCCAGTACCGCCACGCGGGCATCGACATCTCCCTGCATCCCGACTGGCACGGGCAGGGCCTGGGCGCCGATGCCGTCCGGACGATGGCCCGGCACCTGTTCGACGACCTCGGGCACCATCGCGTGACGATCGACCCCGCCCTCCACAACGAACGGGCGATCGCGAGCTACCGGAGGGTCGGCTTCAGAGACGTCGGGGTGATGCGGAAGTACGAACGCGCCCCCGACGGCACGTGGCACGACGGGCTGCTGATGGACCTGCTCCGGGAGGACCTCACATGAGGTACGTCTACCTCGGAACTCCGATGACGGACCCGAAGCTGAAGGGCATGGAGTGCGATCCCGCGCGGCGCGCGGACGGCAAGGTGGTCAGGGGCGGGGGCAAGGCGCTGGTGGTGTTCGCCGACGGCTCCCGTCGGGTGGTCGCCGCGCGCCGGCTCCGGCTGACCCAGAGGCCCCGGGCTTCCCGGTGACTCCGCCGTCCCGGATAGCGTGTGCAATCAGGCCATGTGGGCCCGGAGCAAGCGGACCATGCCGGAGACGCCCTTCAACTCCACCGGTCCGATGTCCCCGAACTCGATGTCCTTCTCGTTCGAGGCGTCCGCAACCGCCTGGCTGACCAGGACCTCGCCCGCCCGTGCGAAGTCGGCGATGCGCGCGGAGAGGTTCACGGTCTGGCCGAAGTAGTCGCCTCCCTGGAACAACACGGGCCCGGCGTGCAGGCCGACGTGGGCGGGCGGCAACCCCGCGTCGGCCAGGTCCCCCACCATCTCGATGGCGGCTCGTACTCCGGGGCCGGGGTTGCCGAAGTTGAACATCACGCCGTCGCCGAGCCACTTGATCGGCTTGCCGCCGCGCAGCACGGAGCGACGCTGCACCAGACGTTCCAGGGTCGAGGCCAGCTCCGCGGCCGCGTCGTCGCCTCGTTCCTGGGTCAGCCGCGTATAGCCGGTGATGTCGAGGAAGCAGATGGCCGGGAGACGCTGCAATCGGCTGTGGATCCCAGCCTTGGCCATCAGCTGTTCGAAACCGTCGATGAGGTTGGCGGTCCAGGCTCTCGCCTGTTGGGCGTGGTACATCGCGATGACGGTCTGTTCCAACAGCGGGGCGACCCGATCCGTCAACTCGGGATCGGCCACCCCCTCGAAACCCTTCCCCGACGCGACGGCCGGCTCGATCACCTCTGAGTTCCACAGGGCGGCCTCCGTCTCGGTGATCCTGCGCGTGGAATCGCCATAGACGCGAAGGAGACGCTCGATCGCGACCTGGCGAAATCCGGCCGCCATCTTCAGCTCGACGAGCGGAACGATCGCCATCTCGTCTTCGCGAAGGTGGTCGTCCGGCGACGGTTGACTCATGCCCGCCGCTTCGCGGATGATCGTCAGCAGCCCGAGCTGGATCCCGGTTCGATCGCTGACCTGCTGGAAGGTTTCGGGCGCGAGCGTTGCGAACCGCTCGTAGCTGGCCGCGTCGAGGAAGTCAAGCGAGAGGTCGCCGCGCTTCAGGGCAGCGGCCACGTCCTCGAGTGCGATCCCGGCGTCGTCGAGCGACCTGGCCAGCAGGACCCGGCGCAGGTCGCCCGGCGAGAACCGATCCGGCTGCTCGGGAGCCAGGATGCCGAGGTTCGTCAGACGAACGAGATACCCGGGCTCGACTCCGGCTCGCTGCGCGGCCTCTTCCCGTGGGTACCAGGGCACCCGAACAGCCTACTTCGGCCCCAGTCTCCGCCCAGAGGTTGGATCGTCCACGAGCAGTCCTAGGCGGTCACCTCCGCAAGGCGTCGTTCGAGGAACCGCCGCTCGGCCGGGTTGGTGACGAGGCCCAGCGCCCGGCGGTAGTCGGCCGCCGCCTCTTCGTTGCGCCCCAGGCGTCGAAGCAGGTCCGCCCTGGTCGCCGGCAGGAGGTAGTACCGCTCGAGCGCGCCGGTCGCGTCGAGGCGGTCCACCATCGTCAGCCCGGCCTGCGGACCGTCCGCCATCGCCACCGCCACGGCGGCGTTCAGTGCGACCACCGGCGACGGCTGCACCCGGAGCAGCGCCCGGTACCAGCGCACGATGGCCGGCCAATCGGTGGCGTCGACGTGCGGCGCGACCGCATGTTCGGACGCGATGGCCGCCTGGATGGCATACGGGCCGGCGATCCCCAGCGCCTGCGCCCGGGCCAACATCGTGAGCCCCTCGTCGATCTCGCCGGCGTTCCACAGGGCGCGGTTCTGGTCCTCGAGCAGCACGAGGTCGCCGTCCGCGTCGACCCGCGCTCCGCGGCGGGAGTGCTGCAGGAGCATCAGCGAGAGCAGCCCCAGCGCCTCGCCCTCATCGGGCAGCAGCGCCGCCACCACGCGCGCCAGCCGGATTGCCTCGTCGCACAGGTCGGTCCGGACGAGCGGCCCCTCCGTCGACGCGTACCCCTCGTTGAACACGAGGTACAGCACCGAGAGCACCCCCGCCAGACGCTCGGGGAGCAGGTCGGGCGGCGGGACGCGGTACGGGATGCCCGCCTCGCGGATCTTCCTCTTGGCCCGGACCAGCCGCTGCGCGATGGTGGGCTCGGTCACCAGGAACGCCCGCGCGATCTCCCGGGTGGTCAGGCCGCCGAGCGTCCGGAGCGTCAGCGCGACCTGGGCGTCGCGGGCCAGGGCCGGGTGGCAGCATGTGAACACCAGCCGCAGGCGTTCGTCGGGCCAGGCGCGCATCCGGAGCTCCTCCTCGTCCGGCAGGGCCTGGAGTCGTTCGAGGACCTCGACCATCCCGGTCTTCTCCGCGAGCTTGCGCTCCCGGCGGATGCGGTCGATGGCCCGGTTCCGGGCGGTCGTCGTGATCCAGGCGCCGGGATTGTCGGGAACACCGTCACGGGGCCACCGGTCCATCGCCGTGGCGAACGCCTCCTGGACGGCCTCCTCGGCCAGGTCGAAGTCGCCGATGGCCCGGATCAGCGTCGCGACCGCACGCCCGTGCTCCTCCCGGAACAGGCGCTCGACGACGCCGGTGACATCGGCGGCGATGTTCGCTCCCTAGGACTGGGGCGCCGGCAGCGTCATGCCCTCCGGCACCTCGAGCTCCTGGACCGGATGGACGCTCACCGCGCCGAACCGCACGTCCGGGAGCTTCTCGGCCGCCTCCAGCGCCTGCTCCTCGGTGCACTGGAGCTCGTAGTAGCCGCCGAGGAACTCCTTGGTCTCCGCGTACGGCCCGTCCGTGACCTGGGTCTCACCGTCGCGGACGCGAACGGTCTTCGCCTGCGGCAGGAGCGGGTCGCCGGCGACGAACCACCCCTCGTCCATCAGCCACTGCGTGTACTGGAAGTACTCGGCGAACAGCCCCTGCTGCTCCTCCTGGGACATCTGCGCCCAGGCCTCGCCGTTCGTCCAGATGACGAGCATGAACTTGCCCATCGGTCGCGCGCTCCTTTCGTCCTGTGGCGCTCAGCCGTTCTCCACGATCGGGCGAACCTCGATCGTGCCCCGCGTCGCGGCCGGGATCCGCGATGCGGCCTCGATCGCCTGGTCGAGGTTGTCGCAGTCGATGAGGTAGAACCCGCCGAGCTGTTCCTTGGTCTCGGCGAACGGGCCGTCGGTCGTCGCCGTTCGTCCGTTCTCCACGCGTACGCAGGTGGCCGACGACGAGGAGGCCAGCTCCTCGCCGCCCCGGATCCAGTTCCGCTCCTCCAGCCAGCTCCCGAAGTCGCGGTAGCGGCCGTAGACGGCCTGGCGCTCCTCGTCGGTCGCGGAGTCCCAGTCGCCTTCCTCGCCGTAGATCAGCAGTGCATATCTCATCGCATCGCCTCCTCCGCGCCGGCACCCCCGTCGGCGCCGCTCACCCTAGCGACGAACGGCCGGGTCGTGATTCGACGTCCCCGGCGTGGATTTTTCCCAGCCGGGCTCGGCCCGGCGGTTCCCCGGTGACCGCGGCGGTAGGCTACGGATCGTGCCGAAGCCCCCACTCGACCCGTCGGACTTCCTCGCGGTCGACGCGTTGCTGTCGGACGAGGAACGCGACGTCCGCGACACGGTTCGCCGGTTCGTGGGCGACCGGGTGCTGCCCGACATCGCCGACTGGTTCGAGGCCGGCACGTTCCCAAGGGAGGTCGCGACCGAGCTCGGCGCGATCGGCCTGCTCGGGATGCACCTCGAGGGGTACGGGTGCGCCGGCGCCAGCGCCGTGCAGTACGGCCTGGCCTGCCTGGAGCTCGAGGCCGGCGACAGCGGGTTCCGTTCGTTCGTCTCCGTGCAGGGATCGCTCGCGATGTTCCCCATCTGGCGCTACGGCAGCGAGGACCAGAAGCGGGAATGGCTCCCCCGGATGGCCGCCGGCGAGGTGATCGGGTGCTTCGGGCTGACTGAGCCGGACAGCGGCAGCGACCCGGGTTCCATGCGGACCTGGGCGAAGCGGGACGGCGACGACTGGGTGCTGCAGGGGTCGAAGATGTGGATCACCAACGGCGGCATCGCCGACGTGGCGATCGTGTGGGCCCGGACCGACGAGGGCGTGCGGGGGTTCATCGTGCCGGCGCGGACGCCGGGGTTCTCGACCAAGGACGTGGCGAAGAAGCTGTCGCTGCGGGCCTCCGTGACCTCCGAGCTGATCCTCGACGGCGTCCGGCTGCCGGCCGACGCCGTGCTCCCCGGCGTCACCGGACTCAAGGGCCCGCTGTCGTGCCTGTCGGAGGCGCGGTACGGCATCGTGTGGGGGGCGATGGGCGCCGGGCGGGCGTGCTTCGAGGCCGCGCTCGAGTACTCGAAGACGCGGGAACAGTTCGGCCGCCCGATCGGCGGCTTCCAGCTCACGCAGCAGAAGCTTGCGAACATGCTCGTCGAGCTGAACAAGGGCGTCCTGCTGGCCCTGCACCTCGGCCGGATGAAGGACGCGGGGACGCTGCGCCCCGAGCAGGTCAGCGTCGGGAAGCTGAACAACGTCCGAGAGGCGCTGGCGATCGCCCGGGAGGCCCGGACGATCCTCGGCGCCAACGGCATCACGCTCGAGTACCCGGTGCTCCGCCACGCGAACAACCTCGAGTCGGTGCTGACCTACGAGGGGACCTCGGAGGTCCACTCGCTGGTGATCGGCGAGGCCGTGACGGGCCAGCGCGCGTTCGACTGACGAGATGCCGTTCCGGGCCTCCGTTCCGTTCACCGACGACTGGGCGAACTTCCTGTTCGAGGTGGCCGACGGGGTCGCGACGATCACGCTCGACCGGCCCGAGGTGCTGAACGCCCTCACGCTGGACGTCTACGCCGACCTCCGGGACCTGTTCACCGAGCTGCCCCACCGCGGTGACGTGCGGGCGGCGATCCTCACCGGGACGGGGCGGGGGTTCTGCTCGGGTGGCGACGTCCACGAGATCATCGGCGCGCTGCTGGAGCAGGGCACCAACCGCACGATGGAGTTCACCCGGATGACGGGCGCCGTCGTCCAGCGGATGCGGGAGTGTCCGGTGCCCATCGTCGCCGCCGTGAACGGGCTGGCAGCCGGCGCCGGCGCCGTCCTGGCGCTCGCGGCCGACTTCCGGCTGCTGGCGCAGTCCGCGGCGTTCGAGTTCCTGTTCACCAAGGTGGGGCTGGCCGGCGCCGACATGGGCGCCGCCTATCTGCTGCCACGAATGATCGGGCTGGGGCGTGCCACCGAGCTGCTGATGCTCGGGCACCGGACCGACGCCGACGAGGCCTGCTCGATCGGACTCGCCAACGCCGTCGTCGAGGACGAGCACCTCATGGACGAGGCCCACGTGCTGGCCGGACAGCTTGCCGCCGGCCCCGCCGCGGCGTACGCGACCACCAAGCTGCTCCTGCTGCGGGAACAGGACGTCGACCTTGGAAGCGCGATCGAGCTCGAGGCCGCCGCGCAGGCGCTGCTGATGCGGAGCGAGGACCACGCGGAGTTCTACCGGGCGTTCACCGAGAAGCGGCCGCCGGAATGGACCGGACGGTGAGCGGCCCGCACGAGCTGGTCAACCCCCCCGGGATGCTGTCGCCGCTCGGGTTCAGCCATGCGGTGGTGGCGGCCGGGGGACGAACCGTCTACCTGGCCGGCCAGACCGGCCACCGGGCCGACGGGACCCTCGCCGGCGAGACGCTGGTCGAGCAGTTCGACCAGGCGTTGCAGAACGTCGCCGCTGCCCTGATGGCGGCCGGCGGCCGGCCGGAGCACCTCGTGCGCGTGCACATCTACGTCACGGACGCGGCCGACTATCGGGGCCGGCTCAGTGCGCTGGGTGAGTCCTGGCGCCGCCACCTCGGCGTGCACTACCCGGCGGTCGCCCTGTTCGAGGTGAACGGGCTGTTCGACCCCGACGCGCGCGTGGAGCTGGTCGGCACCGCGGTCGTCACGGGGGCCTGACCCCCGGTCGTGTATTGCAGGCCCGCCGTGGAGGTCGTGGACGGCACGATGGGCGGGATCGCCGTCCACATCGGCGCCCGGGTGGCGGCGCAGGCGCAACCGGGCGAGGTGCTCGTGTCGGGCACGGTCAGGGACCTGGTCGCGGGGTCGGGCATCGCGTTCAACGATCGCGGCGTGGTCGAGCTCAAGGGCATCCCCGGGGAGTGGAGGCTGTTCGCGGTCGCGAGCTGATCTGGGAGTCACCGTGGAGAGGCCCGGCCGCGCCGGGACGAAACCTCGTATAACCGAATCGATGCCGAGGAGGTTCCGTTCGTGCCGTCGCACTCCGCTGATCGCGCTCGCACTGCCGGCCGCAATGCTGCTGCTGGCGGCGTGCAGCGGGGGTCAGTCCGAAGTGCTGCCGACCACCGTCAGTTCGCCGCTTCCGACGCCCAGGGGCTGGATGCTCTCCAGCGGGCACTCGTTCGGGCAGGGCCTGCTGGCCACGCGGCTGCCCGGCGGGCAGCCCAGGCGCATGGACCTGCCGAACGACTCGGTCGTCTTCGCCGCCCGGTGGGCGGAGCCCGGGAAGACGGCCTACGCATTCGTCCAGCCCAACGGCGACCGGCACGCGGTCCAGCTGGTCCGGGTGGCCCTCGACGGGCCGCCTCGGGCGGTCGGCGCCCGCCTCGAGAACGTGTCGGCCACGGCGGTCGTCTCGGCGGCCGACTCGGTCGGCGGGGTGTTCATGGCGGCGACCTGCGCGCACGCGACGGGCTGGGTGGACGTGATGGCGGGCGGCGAGTCCATGTGGCGACGGGTGGCCCCCGGCTGCCGCGCCACGCTGTCTCCGGACGGCCGGACGGTGGCGTTCAGCGACGACGGCCACACCGTGCAGACGGTCCCGGCCGCGGGCGGGACCCCGGCGACGGCGTTCGACTCGAGCGCGATCCCGGCCGTGACCTCGGCCGGCCTGGCCGGCGCCCGCATCCAGGACATGGCCTGGGGCGAGGCCGGGATCGGCGTGGTGCTCCACCGCGGGCGGTCCTACGCCGTCCTGATCCACACGGAGCACGGCGACCACCTGGCCCGCGTCCCGGGCGTGCCGTCGTTCGTCGGCGCGCTCCGGTGGCGGCCCTCGGGACCGCTGCTCGCCGTGGCCACATTCTTCGGCGGGCAGGGGAGCATCATGCGGGCGATCGACGCCCGGACCGGGGACATCAGGGTGCTGGCCACCGATCCCCGGGGTCTGGGAGGTACCGTGTGGTCCCCCGACGGCTCGCTCCTCGCGTCGCTCGACTCCCGCGGCGCATGGATCTTCGTCGACGGGAACGGGAACCGGGCGACGCTGGTACCCGTGGACAACGAGCTGCCGTTCGATTGGGGAACCTGATGACGGGCACGGGGAGGGGCTGAGGATGGCGAAGGGGGTGCGGCCCCCGTCCGGGCCGGCCTACGGCCGTCCCGGACGCGTGATGCAGCCGGCCCGGCCGGGCTACGCCCACCCGGGCCCCGACCACCCCGAACCGGAGCAGCTCGAGGACCACGACGCCCACATGGCGCCGCGCGAGGGGCTCGGCCCGGGCGGCGGCGTCGTATCGGCGGTTCGGACCCCCGTGCTCCTGTCGAGGTTCCCCGGGATCGCCTTCGCGGTGTTCACGGCTGCCCTGATCCTCGGGGTGGCGACGGCGGCGAGCCCGCTGTTCCTGTCCTCGGCGTCCACGGCGGCGATCCGCCAGGTCACGGCGGGCGCCACCGGGATCCCCGCCCTGTCGATCTCCACGTACAGCACGATCGCGCAGGACTTCGCCGACTTCCGGGACGAGCGCCTGGTCGCGCTCACGTCGCGAACCCCCGAGCTCGGCGCGCCGATCGAGACCGTGGTCGGCGGCCGCCAGAACGTGACCAATCCGGGCTCGCCGGACGCCGGTGGGCCCACCACGGTCCTCGCGCTGCGGACGGGGGCGGAGGATCACCTGCAGTTCGTGGCCGGCGGCCCCGGCGACGGCGTGTGGATGGCCGACTCGGCGGCCACGCCCCTGCACGTCAAGGTGGGGGACACCGTCCTCGTCGGCAGCCAGCCGGGCGTCCGGGCGAAGGTCGCCGGGATCTACCGGGAGCTCGCCCAGCTCCCCCGGGAGAACTACTGGGCGCCCGTGGCCGGGCTCGTGTATCCGGTGAACCCGAACGCCCCCGCGCCGCCGCCCCTGCTGCTGGCGCCGAAGTCCGAGTTCTACCGGCTGGAGGCCGCCCTGGGGGACCAGGGGCAGTACCGGTGGGAGTTCCCGCTCCGCTCGGGGGACATCACGTTGCCCGAGGCGCAGCACCTGTCGGGTTCGATCGCGGGGATCATCGCCGCGGTGAACGACCCGTCGTCCGAGCTGGGCTCGGGGTTCCAGCGGCCGGCCTCGAGCTCGCCGGTGCCCGAGCTGGTCTCGCAGGCGACGGAGACCGTCGACGCGCTGACGGGGCCGGTCGATACGCTGGCCATCGCCGGGCGGGTGGTGGCGTTCGCCGTCGTGGCGGCGGCGGGGTTGTTCCTGGTGACCCGGCGGCGGGTGGAGTTCACGTTCCTCCACGCGCGCGGCGTCGGCCCGGTCCGGCTGGCCGGGAAGTGCGTCGCCGAGGCGGTCGTTCCGGCGGCGGCCGGGGCCGCCCTGGGGTGGCTGCTGGCGATCGAGCTGGTGAAGTGGCTCGGCCCAACCGACACCGTCACGGCCAACGCGGTGCGATCGGCCTGGCAGCAGGTGTTCTGGTCGACGCTCGCCGCCGTGCTCGTCCTGGGCCTGGTGGCCGCGGTGTCCGTCCGCGGCGAGAGCGAGGCGCGGATGGGCGGCCGGCTGCGGACCGTGGCGGCGCGGTTCCCCTGGGAGCTCATCGTGCTGGCGCTCGCGGCGGCCTCGTACTACGAGGTGGTCACCCACGGGGCATCGACTGCGGCGACCGGGGCGCCGAACGCCCCGCCGCCGACCGTCGACCGGCTGCTGCTGCTGTTCCCGATCCTGTTCATCGCGGGGTTCGGTGGACTCGCCGTGCGGGCGCTGCGGGGGGTCCTGCCCCGGCTGCGGGGGTACGGTTCCTCGCTCCCCGCATCCGGTTACCTGGCGATCCGCCGGCTGTCGTCGGTCACCCGGCTGGCCACCACGCTCGTCACTGCCGCGGCGCTCGGCGTCGGCATCCTGATCTTCGCGGGGGTGTTCACGCAGTCGGTCGAACGGACGGCGAACACCAAGGCGCTGGTGTCGGTGGGGAGCGATGTGAGCGTTCCGCTCGGCGTCTACCCGGAGAAGCCGCCGAAGACGCCGTTCCCCTCCACCGCCATCGCGCAGATCACGGGGTCGACGCTGCAGCCGGGGTCGATCCAGGGGTACACGATGGCGATCGACCCCCGGACGTTCGCCACGGCGGCGTTCTGGGATTCGAGCTTCTCGGACCGGTCGGAGGACGATCTGCTGCAGCTGCTGTCGAACGACAGCGGCGGGCGGCTGCCGATCCTCGTGGCCGGCGCGGACGTCCCGCTCGGGCCGGGCTCGCTCGACGTGCAGAGCGTCACGATGCCGGTGGACATCGTGGCGCACGCGGACGCGTTCCCCGGCATGCCTGCCGACCAGCCGCTGTACGTGGCGGCCGTCGGTCCGCTGTCGAAGGCGCTCACCGAGGCCGGCTCGTCCCTCGGGGCGTTCGACGGGACGTACCAGCTGTGGGCGAAGGGCGACGCGGGGACGGTGCTCCCGCAGATGCAGCACGCGGGGTACCCGGTGGAGCTGGCGGTGACGGCCGACGCCGTCCGGCAGACGCCGCAGTTCCTCGCGCTGTCGTGGGTGTTCGGGTTCCTCGAGGCGCTCGGCGTGCTCGCAGGGATGGTCGCGCTCGTCGCGCTGGTGCTGTACCTGCAGGCACGGCAGCGCTCGCGCGAGGTGGCCTACGCGTTGGAACGGCGCATGGGCATGCGAAAGGGTTCGAACTTCCTGTCCGTGGTGTTGGAGATCTTCGGCATGCTGTTGACGGCGTTCGTGATCGGGGGCGCGTTGGCGGTGGTGGCGGCGTTCCTGCTGTACAAGAGGGCCGATCCCATGCCGGGCATCCCGCCCAACCCGCTGCTGCAGCTGCCGATCGGGCTGTTCCTGCTGACCGGCGCGGTGCTGGCGGTGGCGGCGCTGGTGTCGGCGTGGTGGGTGCAGCGGACGGCCGAACGGGCGAACGTAGCGGAGGTGATGCGGCTTGCCGGCTCGTGATGGGTCTCCGGGCGACACGGTGACGATCGGCCCCGCGGTCGCAGTGTCCGGCGACGGCCGGGACGTGGCCGCCGAGGCCAAGGGCCTGACCAAGATCTACTGGACGGCGACCGGCGAGGTCCACGCCCTGCAGGCGGTGGACGCGTGGTTCCCGGCCAAGGCCGTGACCGCGGTGGTCGGGCCGTCGGGGAGCGGAAAGTCCTCGCTGCTCCGCATCCTCGCCGGACTGGACCGGCCGACCGCCGGGCAGGTCCGCGTCGGCGGCGAGGAGCTGTCCACCATCCCGGCCGGGCGGCTCCGGCGGTTCCGGCGCCGCGTGGTCTCGTACGTGTTCCAGCGGCCGTCGGACAATCTCATCTCCTATCTGACGGTCGAACAGCACATGCACCTTGCCGCCAGGCTGCGGGGGTCGCCGCGGGAGCTCGCGGTGGAGTCGAGGGAGCTGCTCGAGACGCTCGGGATCGATCATCGGCTGCACCACAAGCCCCACCAGCTCTCGGGCGGGGAGCAGCAGCGCCTGGCGTTCGCCCAGGCGGTCGTCGGCGCGCCCGCGCTGGTGGTGGCCGACGAGCCGACCGCCGAGCTCGACTCGTCGACCGGTCAGGCCCTGCTCGACACCGTGCACCAGCTGTCGGGGCGGGGGATCGGGTTCGTCATCGCGACGCACGACGCGACCGCGATGCAGGCGGCGGACCGGACGATCTTCCTCCGCCACGGAGCGATGGAGGCCGAACGACACCTGGACGAACGGTCCCTGTCCGTCATCGACGGGGCCGGGCGGATCCAGCTGCCGCCACAGGCGCTCAGGCTGTTCCCGGAGCGCCGGGCGGTCATCGACATCGATGACGGAGAGATCAGGATCACACCGCCATGAGCGACGAACGACGCACACCTGACGACGACGAACAGTGGCGCCCACCCGGCCGGCACGCCGCCCGGGATTCCGAGCCGGCGGCGAGTCCTCCGGACGCGGCGACCGAACCGGCGCCGGGCCGCCACGCGGCCACCGAACCCTCGGAGGAGCCCGGCGCGTCGTGGGATCCCGAGGTGCGGGCCGCGGACGAGGCGACGGAGGACGAGGTCCGGCCCCGGGGCCGCCACGCGACGTCGGGGCCGGAGCCGGTCGGCGCGGTGCTCATCCAGGCGCGCGACGTGCGCAAGACCTACCGCCGGGGTCCGGAGGAGGTGCACGCGCTCGACGGGGTGTCGTTCGAGCTGCGCGCCGGTGAGGTCGTGGGCTTGGTCGGCCCGTCGGGCTCTGGCAAGACGACGCTGCTCAACCTGCTGTGCGGCTGGGAGCACGCGGACTCCGGCGACGTCCGGTGGCCGGGCTCGGGCGACACGCCGGCCGACCGCCGCCCCTGGATCGACCTGGCCATCCTGCCGCAGTCGCTCGGCCTTGTGGAGGAGCTCTCCGTCCGGGAGAACATCGAGCTCCCGATCCGCCTTCGCCGCGAGCGCGCCAACGGCACGTCGAACGGCAAGGAGGCCTCGAAGGCGGAGAAGGAAGCGAACGCCGCGCGGATCGACGACCTCATGGACGCGCTCGGGTTGATCAAGTTCGCCGA
>DATBHM010000233.1:0-19617 GCA_036557505.1 Actinomycetota bacterium
CTTGAGGAGTCCATCCACACGGGTCTTGTCGATACGGATGGCGCCGTTGGTCCGCGGGTCGTGCGTGTGGCCGTGGTCGGCCGTGAGGACCATGACCCACCTCCCGTGGCCGACTTCGGTGTTCAGCGTGTCGATGAGCTGCGGCAGCTGATCGTCCTGGACCTTCACCGTGTCGTGCATCTCGGGGCTGTCCATGTTCCAGACGTGGACGACCTCGTCGATCAGCTTGTAGTTCAGGTAGAACAGGTCGGTGACGTCGCCCGTGCCGAATCCCTCGCGCTTGATCACCTCGCGGGCGGCGTTGGTCTGGAAGGGCAAGCGGGCCGGGGTGTCCCAGCCGTTCCGCACCCGGGACATCACCTTCCCCCGCCACAGCCCATCCCGCTTCCCGTCGGAGGCGTCCGCGATGGGGAAATACGTCGAGAGCGGCGGGAGCGAGTTCACGTACGAGGGGAACGTGTAGAACGGCGCGTTGTCCCCGCCGAGCCCCCACTTGACACTGTTTCGACCGCCGTGCAGGACGGCGAAGTGCTTCGCCCCGCCCGGGAGGAACGACCCATGACTCATCATCCCGAGGTGGAAGTCGGCGCTCCCGACGAGTCCGACTCGTGGCGTGTTCCCCATCGCCTTGGCGTACCGATCCGCCAGGGTCGGCAGGAGCAGGTCGCGGGGCCCGGCGGCCCACGGAGCGCGGACCGTGCCGTTCATCAGCATGTGATTGCCGACGATGCCGTGCAGCCGGGGATAGGCCCCGGTGCCGATCGTGGCATGGATCTGGGCCGTGCTGGTGGGGTTCGACCCGACGGTCGCGTGGTCGTAGTAGGTGCCCGCTCTCATGAGCCGGTCCAGGTTGGGGTGCTGCTTGGGCCACCGGTCCAGGACCACCATGCCGCCGCCGTCGTAGACGACGGTCACGATCAGGCGGGGCGGCGTCTTCCGCTGGGCGGCCGGCACGAGGGCCTCGGTCATCGGTCTGCCGTCCGGGGCGTTGAACGTGAAGTGGAGCAGGTCGGCGACCGTCGGAGCGATGTCGGCTGAGGTCACGGGCCGGGACACCGTCCCCTGTGAGCGGATGTAGCCCGGGCCGTACCAGAGCATCGGGACGTCTTCGAGGTAGGGCCACGGGCCCGCGTGCGGATAGATGTCGTTGCCTGCCACGAAGTTCGGGTACGTCGGCAGGATCTGGATCTGGCCGGCTCGATCCTGACGCCATCCCCGCCACGTCTCGACGATCCAGTTGTGGGGAAGGTTGCAAACCTTCGCGACGAGGGCCGCGGCATCGGCGTCCGAGTGGGCCACGGCGGTGGCTGCAGAGGCGGAGCCGATTCCACTGATCGGACGCACGCCCGCTGCGGCCGAGGTGCACGCGGCAGCAACCGCCGCCAGTCCCCCGAGGCCCGCCTCGCGAAGCATCTCCCGGCGCGAGACTCTGCGCTGCCAGAACCCCTGCATCACTCGGCTCCTCGGCTGGGTCGTGAGCGCAGGCCCCGGCTTCCCCGGGGTGTCGTCGGCCCACTGTACCGTGCCCTCTCAGGAAAAGGCAGCCTGAGAGCGGACCGGGATGCCGATCCCGGCACCCACCCGGACGCCACCACTGGACTTTGTCTCGCCCAGGTACCTACGATCGTTTGGCCGGTTCCGAATCGTGTTCGCTCCTCGGGTCCGGCGGCAGACTCCTCAACGGCTCTGCGGTTGGGATCGTTACCGGGAAGGGCGAGCTGCGCTGCGTGGATGGAAACGGAGGCGGTGGCCCGTGAAGCGATCGGCCATCGCGGTCAGCCTCTTCGTCGCGGTCGCGATGGTCGCAGTGGCGTGCGGGGCGACTTCTGGATCGGGGACGCGGCCGCTCGAGGTCGGCGCCGTCTACCCCCTGAGCGGACCGGACCGCGCGGCCGGCCTGGATGAGCTCAGAGGCGTGCGGCTCGCGGCGGAGCTCGTCGACGAGCAGGGCGGCATTCGGGGCCGACCGGTCCGCCTGGACCCGATCGACACACCGACGTCCGACGCGGTTCCGAGCGCCATCGCCACCCTGCACCGTCGAGGTGTCCAGGTGGTGCTGGGGAGCAACAGCAGCGAGATCTCCGCCGACGCCGGCCAGCTGGCCACCCGCGACGGGATGGTGTTCTGGGAGACCGGAGCGGTCGGGGAGATGAGCGGGGACGCGACCGGGGACCTCGCCTTCAAGGTCGCTCCCAGTGGACTGGTGCTGGGCAGCGCCGGGATCGCGTTCATCGCCGACGAGATGGCATCGCGACTCCACCGAACCTCCGGCGATCTCCGGTTCGCCGTCGTCAACGTGACCGATCGATACGGATCCGCGGTGGCGGAGGGAGCGCTCCGGGAGATCGCTCGGCGGCATCTGCACCTCGTGGGTCGGTTCCGGTACCCGCCGACGGCCCTCCCCACGCCGTCGCTCGTGAGCAGGATCGCGGCGGCACGCCCCGACGTCCTGTTCGTGGCGTCCTACATCCCGGACGGCGTGGCGTTGAACCGGGAGCTGGCCCGTCAGCACGTTCCGCTCCTGGCCAACATCGGCACGTCGTCGAGCTACTGCATGCCCGGCTTCGGCGACCGCCTGGGATCGATCGCGGTCGGCTCGTTCGCCACCGACAAGCCGGACGGCGAATCGTTGAACGCCGACGGCCTGACCCCCGGGGGCCGATCGCTGCTCCGCCGGGCGATGGGTGAGTTCCAGGGCCGGTTCGGGCATGAGATGTCGGCGCCCGCGCTGGCCGGGTTCTCCGCGGCCTGGGCGCTGTTCCACGACGTCATGCCCCGGGCCGCGTCGCGCTCGGCGCCTTCGATCGCCGCCGCCGCGCTTCGAGTCCATCTGCCCATGGGCACGCTGCCCAATGGCAGCGGCCTTGAGTTCACCGCGCCCGGGACCACACATCCGGGGTCGAACCTGCGGGCGCTGAGCGTCATCTGGGAATGGGTCGGCGTGCGCCATCGGGCGGTGGTCTGGCCGCCCAGATATGCGACGAGCTCGATCCGAACCATTCCACTCGCCGTGTGAGCCGGCCGGTGCCGGACGCGCGAGACCGAGGGTCGACGACACGAGGCAGGCGTCGGCGCGCGGCCCTCTTCGGGCTTGCCGCCACCGTCGCCTTCGTCGGCGGGGCGTGGGTCTCGGGGTCCATCAGCCCCCTCGCGCGCCGCCCGATCCTCGACGGCGGAGCCACCCTGCCGTACCGGTGGGTCTCACCGCCGGCGAACCTGGCGAGCACGAACAAGGCTCCCGATTCGGCCCGGGCCAGCCTTTCCTTCCGGGGCGACCGGTCCGACCCGGACGTCGTCAACACCAACGACCAGCAGGCGGAGGTCGTGCTCGGGCTGGGCGCCATTCCGAAGGCGCCGGGCGCCCGTTCGGTCACCGTGACGATCGACCCGGTCGACCCCTCGACCATCGGCCCGCCCCCGGATCATCTGTCGGTGCTCGGGAACGCGTATCGGTTCCGGGTCACGTACCAGCCGTCGGGCGACGCGGTCACCACCTTCAGGACGCACCCGCAGGTGTTCCTCATCTGGCCGGCGGTCGGTATCCGGGCACGCGACCGGACGATCATCTCCTCGCCGGACGGGACGTCCTGGACGAGGATGCGAACCGACGCCGACCATTCGCTCCTCACGGCGATGGCCGAGGTGTCGTCGGCCAACGGCTATTTCGAGGTGGCCACGACGGGGCACCTTCCATCGCCATCGCCGGCGGGGACGGGTGGTGCCGGCGGGGGACAGAGGGGTGGCGGGGGTGGTGGTGGGTCCGTCATCCCCTGGGTGGCCGTCGGGGCGGCGATCGTGGTCGCGGGCGCGCTGTCGATCACCCGGTGGCGGTCGCGCGCCCGCGATCGGGAATACGAGTCCTATCAGCGCTACCGGGAGCTGGATGCGCCGCCCGCGACATCGCGCCAGGACCCCGATGCGCCGGGCGCGACTCGGCCGGTCGGCACGCACGGGAAGGGCGCGCATCGACGCCGGCGCCGCGGTTGAGGCGGAGCGGAGTCGAATGGTGGGTCCGGAGCCAGTCCTCCCGACCGCCTGTGAGCGTCAGCCGTTGAGGTACGGGTGCTTCGGACGGGGGATCGAGGCGATCTTCTCGGCGTCCAGCAGGATCTCGTCCTGCAGTGGGTACAGCGCCCCCGTCACCGTGACCCACTGCCCCGATGCGTAGGGCCCGCCCGTCACGTCCACCACGCGGACCTCGGCGTTCAGCGCGTCGGCGATGCAGCAGGTGACGACGAAGCGGTTCAGCTGGAACTCGTCGGACAGCGTTCCGGGCTGGTGCGTGACGAACCCCGTGAACGTGACCTCGTCGCCCGCCCGCCTGGCGAGCGCCGTCAGCACGTCCGGCTCGTACAGCGCGGCCGACACGGCGATCTGCAGCTGGGAGTCGTTCGCCGCGCTGATGTCGGTGACCGAGATCCCGCCCGTGTACGCGCCGCGCCGGGCCGCCGCGTACGTCCCGAGCGCGGTCGACGGCATGGCGAGGATGGTCGCGACCGGCACCGCGAGGAGCGCCAGCGCGGCCGCCTGCCGCGTCGTGAACCTCGACGCGTGCGGCCTCCGGGCGCCGACGAGCCGTCCGATCGCGCCGGCCGTCAGCACGATGGCGCCGAACGGCACCACCCAGAAGATCCGGGACGACACGTGCAGCGCCCAGCTCCCGGACGCCCACAGGAACCAGAACACCCCCGCCCAGGCGGCCAGGACGGCGACCGTCCACAGCGCCCCGGTGTCCCACCGGCGGCCTGGAGCCGAGAGCTCGGCCGCGGGGTGGTCCATCAGGTCCGGCTGCTTCATCGCACCAGCGCCCCGATCCACATCGCCCCGGCGAAGGTCACCGTCGCCGCCACGATCAGCACGACCGTCACGAACCCCCGACGGAACGTCCCCACGTACATCGACGCGAGCTTCAGGTTGAGCAGCGGCCCGAACACCAGGAACGCCAGCTGCGGCCCCGGCCCGAACTGCACGAACGACGCCGCGACGAACGCGTCGGACTGCGAGCACAGCGACAGCAGCCCGGCCAGGCCCATCATCACGACGACGTTCAGCCCGGTGGCGCCCGACACGGAGTTCATGGCCGACGAGGGCACGAACGTCTGGAGCACGGCCGCCACCGCGGCGCCCAGCACGAGGTACGTCGACATCGACACGGCGTCGGACGCGAAGTGCCCGAAGAACGCCCCGAACCGGTCTCCGTGGTGCCCGGCCTCGGGGGCGTCGACGACGAGGCGTTTCAGGAGCTGGCGCGGCGAGCGGCCGCTGACGGCCCACCCCACGCAGACGGCCGCGAGCAGCCCCAGCCCGACCCGCCCGAGGACCATCGCCTGCGCGGTCGGCCGGCCCCGGTACGCGACGGCGGTGGACAGGATCACGATGGGGTTCACGATGGGGGCGGCCAGCATGAACGCCACCGCCGCCCCCGAGGTCACCCCCTTCGACGCGAGCCGGCGGGCCACCGGAACCGAGCCGCATTCGCACACCGGGAACGCCAGCCCGGAGACGCCGGCGATTGGCAGCTGCAGCCGCCGGGGCACCGCGGCGAAGCGGGTGAACACCGACCCCGGGACGAAGACCTCGATCGCGGCCGACACCACCGCCCCCACCAGGACGAACGGGATGGCCTGGATGAGCAGCGACGAGAACAGCAGCAGGAGCGTGGACAGCCAGGCGACGTGGTCCGCGTGGAGCATCCGGAGCGACGCCCCGACCGCCGCGACGACCAGGACCAGGCCGCCGGCGATCACCCGGTTGAGCCCCGGGAGCTGCGCCGGGGGGCTCTCGACGACGGGGAGCTCGACCGCGGCCTTCATCGGCAGTACTTCCCGAGCGAGACGGCGAACGAGTCGAACGCGTCCCGCATCAGACGCCCCCGGGACGGAGCCGGCAGACCGAGCAGCGCCTGGACGATGTCCCGCCCGCTCACCGTGGTGTGCGCGGTGGCCTTGACCAGGTAGATCCCGCCCGGCACGACCGCCTTGATCACGCCGGCCGCCGCCGGCAGTCGCCTCGTGAGCGCGGACGCGGCGTCGGCCCCCGCCATCGATCCCGCCGGAACGGCCGTCGAGCCCGTGCCGGCGACCACGGCGAGGTAGCGACCGCCCACCGCGGCGGCGGCGCTCGCGAGCACCCTCCGGGTCTCACGATCCAGCGTGGGAACCGGTCCCCGCAGCACCACCCCGAGCACGTCGGGGGTCGGATGGGTGCCGAGCCCGCCGTGCAACAGCCTGCGGGCGGCCGCCACCTCGCGCCCGGGGGCGGCCACGTCCACCACCGGGCGGCGATGGTCGGCGACGAAGTACTCCGTGCCCACCAGGCCCTGGTCGCCGACCGCCGGCTCGACCAGGGCCACCCGGGACGACCCCTTCGTGACGTGGATGAGCTCCTGGGCGAACGTCGGCACCTCCGCCGGCGGCCCGGTCGGGCCGCCGGCGTGCACGAGCGCGCCGCCGTACGGCGTGCGGAGCCAGGTGCCGGTGATCCCGTGCTCGGCGGGGAGGCTCCCGGTTCCCATGGTGGCGAGCACCGCCGCCGGGTCCACCGGCAGCGAGCCGGTGTCGGCCGACAGGGTTCCGGCCCCGGCACCGAGCAGCGCCCGGAGCTCCGGCACGGCGACGCCGTGCAGGTCGGCCGAACCGACGCCCTCCCACGCGACGAGCACGACCAGGCGGGGAGCGCCGGCCGAACGCTGCACGACGGCCAGATCCCTGCCGGTTCGGAGCCGCGACGGCGGTGCGATGCCGGTCAGGCGAACGAGGGTCGGCTCGACGCTGTCGAGGCCCGTTCCCCGCGGGAGCTCCGCCGGTTGGATCCCCGGACCGGCGAACACCAGCGGCACGCGGGAGGCGACCGGCCCGTCGACCGACAGCCAGGGCACCCTGAGGTCCGCGGGCCGGTCCGTCGTCGACCCCACGATCGGCGTCCCGGCCGAGACGGCCAGCAGGTCGGGCGACCGGCCGTCCTGGTAGCCCGCGGCGATCCTCGTCCGCACGCCCGGGGGGAGCGAGCAGAAGGGTACGTGGCTCGTGGTCGGCGCCCCCGAGTCGCAGGTCCCGGAACAGCGCCCGTACGCGACCACCGCCGGGATCGACGCACCCAGGACGACGAGCGCCAGGACGAGGGCGCGACGGACCGGGCTCGACCGGGCGGGTGCGGCGTCCGCGTCGAGCCCATCCGGCCCGACCTCGGGGGAGCGCATCGCGGGATTATCTCGTCATGCCTCGAAAAAGCCGAGCATCGGGCGCGCCGCCCGGTCATGACCTGCCCCGGCCACCACACCAGGCATCTACAGAAGGCGAAGTCCCGGCCCCCGGCCCGAGTGAGAGCCCCGGCACGTGCCGATGCACCAGGCGGGAGCGATACTCTCCAGCCGTCAACGGCAGACGGGGAGGGGTGACCGTGACAGCAGCGACCGGTCAATCGGTACGGGTGGTCGGACCCGGCGAGGGCGACGTCGTCACATTTCGGAACGGCGTGGTGATGGCCCGCAAGGTGACCAGCGAGGAGACCGGGGGCCGATGGGCGTTGGGCGTTGGGGACAATCCCAATCCGGGATTCGTGAACACGCCGCACACGCACACCGAGCCGGAGGCCTTCTACGTTCTGGAGGGGACGTATACGTTCTTCACTGAAGGGGACGACCGAGAGGTCGGACCCGGAACCCTGGTGTTCATCCCGCCGGAAACGCGGCACGGCTTCGTGGTCGGCCCCGGAGGAGGAAAGCTCCTGTGCGTGTGGCCGGCGGCGTTCGACGGCTACTTCCGGGAGATGAACGAAGCGCTGTCGTCAGGAACCGCGACTCCTGGGGTCATGGACGAGATCGCCGGACGGCACGGCATGAGCAACCTCCCGCCTTCACCCTGAAGCCGCATCCAGAAGCCTGGTGCGCTCAGCCGAACCGCTTCGGCGGGCGGGTCGCGGCGACCGTTCCGCCGAGCGTCCCGAACCCCTCCGCGTGCCCCTCCACGACGGCCCCCCGGTCCAGGCAGGGGGCCCGGCCCTGGTCGCACGGGTCGGCCACCGCGCCGGCCATGACCACGTCGCCCGGCCACAGGTCCTGGGCCTTCGACAGGTACGCGAGCATCTCGGGGAACGACCACCCCAGGCCCGAGAGGTCGCCCTCCGTCCGAACCACGCCGTCGATCGTCAGGCTGAGGGTCAGCGAAGACGGGTCCGGTAGGTCTTCGACCGTCTCCACGACCGGCCCCAGCGACGTCGCGAAGTCCCGCGCGCGAGCCGGCGCGCCGCCCGCCGCCATCTCCCGCCGTTCCTCGTCCCGCGCCACCCAGGCCAGCGCGAGCGTGTACCCGAGGATGGACCGCGACGCCTCGGCGACCGTCAGCTCCCGACCCCACCGGCTGACGACGCAGGCCAGCTTCAGCTCGACGTCGAGCTCCCGGACGAACGGCGGCGGCTCGATCGCCGCGCCGGGCCCCACCGCCGAGCGGTGGTTCACCGTCCGGTAGGTCCGGCCGGTGCCGAAGTCGCGGATCGACGAGGGGAGCAGGGGCGCCTGGAGCCGGGCCGCCGGGACCGCGAACGTCAGCACGTCCTCCCGGGTGAGCGCCTCCCTGGCCGCCTCCAGCACGGTGCCCCGGTCGGACGCGACGAGCGTCTCCATCGTCGCGGGAAACACGGGGTGCCCGACCGCCTCGGCCAGGTCGACGACGCGTTTGCCGACGACCGCCCCGAGTCGCCGATCCCCCTTCCGTTCGAAGGTGGCGAGCTTCACAGGGAGGGCGATGCTACACCCGGCCTCCCGTCGTTTCCGGGATTTCGGGCGCGGGTTCGCGGAGCGCTAGGACGAGCCCTGGGCCAGTGCCCGCATCCCGGGCAGCCACGTCCCGGGGAACGACGTCAGCAGCACCCTCTTGTGGGCGTTCGACCCCGAGACCCCGTTCGGGTGGACGGTCGATTCGAGCTCGGTCAGCCCCCGCATGTTGCTCGCGATCTCCTCGAGCGAGAAGTCCTTCCGCTGCATCTCGTCCACGTCGACGAACGACCAGCCCGGCCGGACCCTCGAGACCACCGGATCCTTCCTGTTCCCGCTCGGGAACGAGGAGTCCAGGTGGCGCTGCACGGCCTCGACCTTGATGTTGTAGCCCCCGCTGACCGTCCGGGCGGCCGAGTGCCCGTGGTCGGCGGTGATCAGCAGCACCCACTGTCCCTTCCCCACGTGGGCGTCGAGGAACTGGATGAACCCCGGCAACGCTGCGTCCTGCGCCTTCACGCAGTCGCCCATCTCCTGGCTCGAGGCCGTGAACAGGTGCCCGATCTCGTCGATCAGCTTGTAGTTGACGAACATGAGGTCGGTGCCCTCGTGCTGGCCGAACCCCTCCCGCTTCATGACCTCCAGCAGCGCCCTGGTCTGGTAGGGGATCCGGGCCGGCGAGTCGAACCCACCCCGCAGGTCCTGGTAGTCGTGGCCTCGCCACTTGCCGTCGAGGATGCCGTCGGCGGCGTCGGCCACCTGCCAGTAGCTGGTCACGGTCGGGAAGTCGTTCACGTAGTCGGGGAACCGGTAGAACTCGGCCTGCGTCGGGCTGAGCCCCCAGGTGACGCCCTCGGCGCCCCGGCCGCCGCCCTTCTCTCGGAGCACCGCCAGCTGGCGCTTCCCCCCCTGGAACGCCGTGCTGGTGCCCATCATCCCCAGGTGCCAGGCGAGCGTGGCGAACAGCCCCACCTCCACCTTGTCCCCCATCTCCGCGCCGTAGTGGTCGGCGAACGTCGGAAGGAGCATGGCCACCGGGCCCGGCGCCCAGGGGTCCTTCACGGACCCGTCGGAGAACCGCTGGACGTTGTCGAGGATCCCGTGGCGGCGGGGGTAGGCGCCCGTCCCCATTGTCGCGTGCACGGGGGCGGTCGACGACGGCGCCGAGCCCACGGTGGCGTTCGCGTAGCTCACGCCCTCCGACATCAGCCGGTGGAGGTTCGGCCAGTTCTTCGGCCACAGGCCGAGCACGTACATGCCGCCCGCGTCCCACACCAGCGTCACGATGAGCTTGGGTTTGGGGGCACCGGGCGCGATCACCTCCTCCATCGCCGTGCCGTCCGGCGCCTGGAAGTCCGTGAACCCGGTCAGCGCGGCGAGCGTCGGCGCCTGGTCGGCGGAGGTGACCTCGCGCTCGATCCTGCCGCGCTTCGGGACGATCCCCGGCCCGTACCAGACCATCGGGACGTGCTGGGTGTACGGCCAGGGCGTCGAGTGGCTGATGCCGCCGTCGAAGTAGTTGTAGCCGAGCGGCACCGTCACCACGTCGCCGGACATCCCGGGGAGGAACCCCTGGTAGACGCGCTCGAGCACCGGACCCGGCGTGGCCTTGAGGATGGCCTCCGCCTCCGGCGGCAGCTGCGCGGGGGGCGTCGCCGTCGGGAACTCGATCCCCGCCCCGGTGGTTCCCGGAACAGGCGTCCGCGGGTGGCCGCCGCCGGACGTGCAGGACGCCAGGTACATCGCGAGCGGAGCGGCAGCCGCGCCCTTCAGGAAGGCGCGTCGCGAGATGGCCTGGGGCCGGGGGTCGTCGTGGTCGTCCATGGTCCTTACGTGTGCGGGGCCCGGCCGGCGGGGGGAGGCACCGATCGGTGGCGCATTCTACCCGGGCCCGATGGAAACCGGAATCATCCCGCGCGCCCCCGATGCCGCGACCAATCGGCGGGCGGACCTGTTTGCGCTGCTCCCAATGGGTGCAGACGATGGGAATTGGGCGCCGCTACCATGGACGGAACCGGGTTCGAGGGAGGCGAGATTCCATGGCGGACACCACGTTCCGCATCACGTACGCCACGATGTCGGCCGACAACGAGGAGCTGCACCGCCGCTACGAGGAGGCCGTCGAGCGGGCCCGCGGGTGGCTCGGTCAGGAGCACCCGTTCTTCGTCGACGGCGAGGAGCGGTGGGGGACCGGGTTCCACGAGGAGCGCTCCCCGATCGACTCCGAGATCGTCGTCGGGAAGTTCGCCCAGGGGACGAAGCAGGACGCCAAGGACGCCATCGCGGCCGCCAAGGCGTACGCGCCGACGTGGGCGGCGACGCCGTGGAAGGAGCGAGTCGCCATCATGCGTCGGGTCGCCGACATCATCTCCGAGCGGGTGTTCGACTACGCGGCCCTCATGGCGATCGAGGTGGGCAAGAACCGCCTCGAGGCCATGGGCGACGTCCAGGAGACCGCCGACCTCATCGAGTACTACTGCGACTCGATGGAGCGGAACGAGGGCTTCCAGAAGCCGATGGGCAAGCTGTCCGACTCCGAGCACAACTCCGACGTGCTGCGCCCGTACGGCGTCTGGGGCGTGATCAGCCCGTTCAACTTCCCGATGGCGCTGGCCGGCGGCCCGGTCGGCGCGGCGCTCGTGGCAGGCAACACCGTCGTGCTGAAGCCGTCGAACGCCGGCGCGTTCATGGGCGTGAAGCTCGCCGAGGCGCTCCGCGACGGCGGCGTCCCCGCCGGCGCGTTCCACATGGTCACCGGCCCGGGCAGCGAGGTCGGGCAGGAGATCCAGGACAGCCCGGACGTCGACGGCCTCACGTTCACCGGCTCGTACGACGTCGGCATGGGCATCTACAAGCACTTCGCCAAGGACTATCCGAAGCCGGCCATCTGCGAGATGGGCGGGAAGAACCCGGCCATCGTCAGCGCCAACGCCGACCTCGACAAGGCGAGCGACGGCGTGATGCGGTCGGCGTTCGGGTTCGGCGGGCAGAAGTGCTCGGCCACCTCCCGCGTGTACGTCGAGCGCTCGGTGTACGACGACTTCGTCGCCAAGCTCAAGGAGAAGGCCGAGGCGATCAAGGTCGGCGACCCGCTCGTCAAGGAGAACTGGCTGGGCCCGGTCATCAACCAGGACGCCGTGGACACGTTCCAGGAGGCCGCCGAGGAGGCCAGGAAGAACGGCACGATCGTGGCCGGCGGCTCGCGGATCGAGGAGGGGGATCTGGGTCGCGGCAACTTCGTGCAGCCGACGGTGGCCCAGGTCCCGCTCGACAACTGGATCTGGAAGAAGGAGCTGTTCGTGCCGTTCGTCGCGGTCGGTCCGGTCGACTCGCTCGACCAGGCCTTCCAGCTGGCGAACGACACCGAGTACGGCCTCACGGCCGGGTTCTTCAGCGAGGACCAGGGCGAGATCGACCGGTTCCTCGACACGATCCAGGCCGGCGTCGTGTACGTGAACCGGCGGGCCGGCGCCACCACGGGCGCCTGGCCCGGGTACCAGCCGTTCGGCGGGTGGAAGGGCTCCGGCACGTCCGGCAAGGCCGGCGGCGGCGACTACTACGTGCAGCAGTACATGCGCGAGCAGTCGAGGACGGTGATCTCCGAGTGAGCTCGTCCGACGCCGCGCTCGCCTGGGACGAGCTGTCGGCGCTGGCCGAACCGCGACTGCGGACCGAGATCCCCGGGCCCCGCGGCCGGGAGGTGATCGAACGCGACGCCCTCGTCACGTCGCCCTCGCTCCCGCGGGCGTACCCGCTGGTGCCGGCGCGGGGCGCAGGATCGATGGTCGAGGACGTCGACGGGAACGTGTTCCTCGACTTCAACGCGGGGATCGCGGTGTGCTCCACCGGCCACGCCCACCCCAAGGTGGTCGAGGCCGTCAAGCAGCAGGCCGACCGGCTGCTCCACTACTCCGGGACGGACTTCTACCTCCCGGTGTACTCGGAGGTGTGCCGGCGGCTCGACTCGATGACGCCGGTGGGCGGATCGGCCCGGTCGTTCCTGACGAACAGCGGCACGGAGGCCGTGGAGGCCGCGCTGAAGCTGGCGCGGCACCAGACCGGGCGGCAGTACGTGGTGGCGTTCCTCGGGGCGTTCCACGGGCGGTCGTACGGCAGCGTGTCGCTCACGGCGTCCAATTCGCTGTACCGGGCGACGTTCGGCCCGCTGCTGCCGGGGATCATCCACGCGCCGTACGCCAACGCGTTCCGGCCCTACAAGACCGGTGAGGACGCGTTCTCGCTGGACGGGCTCGACTACCTGCGCGACGTGGTGTTCACGCGGCTGGCCAAGCCGACGGAGATCGCGGCCGTCGTGCTCGAGCCAATCCAGGGCGAGGGCGGGTACGTGGTGCCGCCGGCGGAGTGGGTTCGGGGCCTGCGATCGCTCTGTGACGAGTTCGGCATCCTGCTGGTGGCCGACGAGGTGCAGTCCGGCATGGGCCGGACTGGCCGCGTGTGGGCCATGGAGCAGTTCGACGTCGTGCCGGACATCGTGCTCGCCGGCAAGGGCGTGGCGAGCGGCATGCCGCTCGGTGCGATGATCGCCAGGTCCGAGCTCATGACGTGGACGACCGGCATGCACGGCTCGACGTACGGCGGCAACCCGCTGGCGTGTGCGGCCGCGTTGGCCACGTTCGATCTCATCGAGAACGAGCTGGCGGCCAACGCCGAGAAGGTCGGCGGGGTGCTCCTCGAGGGGCTGCGGTCGCTCGAGTCCGAGTTCTCGCTCATCGAGGAGGTCCGGGGGATGGGCCTGATGATCGGCATCGAGTTCGCCGACCACGACACGGCGGCGGCGGTCGAGGACGCGTGCTTCCGCCGCGGGCTGCTGGTGCTCGGTGCCGGCGACAGCGCGATCCGCATGTCGCCGCCGCTGGTCCTCCGCGAGGATCAGGCCGAGGCCGGCCTGGGCATCTTCGGCGAGGCGCTCGCCGAGGTCGCGGCCGCCTGACGCCGTGACGGACGCGTCGGCCGGGGGTGCGCCTTCGAAGGTCGCGACCATGCGCGACGCGATCGCCGCGCACGTCCACGACGGCGACACGGTGGCGATCGAGGGGTTCACCCACCTCATCTGCTTCGCCGCCGGTCACGAGATCATCCGGCAGGGCCGCAGGGACCTCACGCTCTGCCGCATGACGCCGGACGTGATCTACGACCAGATGATCGGCGCGGGCGTGGCGTCGGGGCTGGTGTTCTCCTGGCTGGGGAACCCCGGCGTCGGGTCGCTCCACGCCATCCGCCGGCTGATCGAGGCCGGGGCGCTGGAGATCGAGGAGTACTCGCACTACGGGATGGTGTCGCGGTACACGGCCGGGGCTTCGCGGTTGCCGTTCTTCCCGCTGCGGTCCTACGGGCACAGCGATCTCCCCACGGCGAACCCGCGGATCGTGCCGATCGCATCGCCGTACGACCCGTCCGACGTGGTGTACGCGGTGCCGCCGTTGAACCCCGAGGTCGCGATCGTGCACGCCCAGCGCGCCGACGCCGAGGGCAACACCCAGGTGTGGGGCCTGCTGGGGTGCCAGAAGGAGACCGCCTTCGCCTCCGATCGCGTGATCGTGGTGTGCGAGGACCTGGTCGATTCCACCGTGATCCGCGCCGACCCCAACCGGACGATCATCCCCGGGCTGATCGTGGACGCGGTGGTCGTGCAGCCCGGGGCGTGCCATCCGTCGTACGCGCAGGGGCACTACGACCGCGACAACCAGTTCTACCGGGCGTGGGACGAGGTGGCGCGGGACCCCACACGACTGGACGGGTGGCTCCAGGAATGGGTATTCGGGCTGTCGACGCACGACGAGTACCTGGCGAAGCTGGGCGACCGGTGGGGCGAGCTCTGCGAGGTCGGCGACGCACCGAGCGGCTCCGTCAATTACGGTCGGTACGCATGAGCCACGTGTTCTCGAGGTCCCCGCTGGAGCTGCCGGAGGCGGTTCGGGCTTCCGGGTCGTGGATCGAGGACGCCGACGGCAAGCGGTATCTCGACGCGGCCGGCGGGGCCATCGTCGTCAACGTCGGGCACGGCGACGAGTCGGTCCTCGCAGCGATGTCGGAGCAGGCCGGGCGGGTCGACTACGTGCACGGGACCCAATTCACGACCGAGGTGCTCGAGGCGTACTGCGGCGAGCTGGCCGAGGTGCTGCCGTTCGACGACCCGTTCGTCTATCCGGTCAGCGGCGGCAGCGAGGCGGTCGAGACCGCGCTGAAGGTGGCTCGCGCGTATCACCTGGCGCGCGGGGAGGCCTCCAGGCATCGCGTGATCGCCCGCGGCGGCTCGTACCACGGCAACACGCGCGGGGCGCTCGACGCGTCCGGGCGCGAGCCGCTCCGGCGACCGTACCTCCCGTGGCTCGGCCTCACGATGCACGTCCCGCCGCCGTACGAGTACCGCTGCACGCTCGACGGCCACCCGTCGGGGTGCGGCGCCGCCCATGCCGGGGAGCTGGACCGCGCCATCGTCGAGGCCGGTCCGGAGTCGGTGGCCGCGTTCATCGCGGAGCCGGTCGCGGGCGCGACGCTCGGAGCGGCGGTTCCCCCCGACGACTACTGGCCGGCGATCGCGGACGTGTGCCGCCGGCACGGCGTCCTGCTGATCGCCGACGAGGTCATGACCGGCTTCGGCCGGACGGGGAGGTGGTTCGGCGTGGATCATTGGGACGTCCGGCCTGACATCCTCACGGCCGGGAAGGGCGCGGCCGGCGGATACTGGCCGCTCGGGCTGTGCGTCGCGAGCGGCGAGATCCACGAAACCGTTGCGGCGCAGGGGTTCGTGCACGGATTCACGTACTCCCACCACGCGGTCGGCGCCGCGGTCGGGCGCGCGGTACTGCACCGGCTCCGCGAGGGGAACCTCGTCGAACGCAGTCGCGAGCTTGGCGAGCGCCTGCTCAAGGACCTCACGACCGCCCTCAGCTCGTCACCCCACGTGGGCGACGTCCGGGGGCTCGGCACGATGATCGGCATGGAGCTCGTCGCCGAGCGCGCCGCCAAAGCGCCGTTCCTGCGCGCCGCGAAGGCAACCGAGCGCGTGATCGCCGCCGCGAAGGCCGGGGGCCTCCTCCTGTACCCGAGCACCGGCTGCGCCGACGGCACGGCGGGCGATCTGGTGATGATCGGGCCGCCGTTCACCCTCACGGACGACGAGGCGGACCAGCTGGTCGAACGCACCGCGGCCGCCATCGGTACGCTCGCGGAGTGAACGCCACCCCGAGCGGCCGGTGAGCGACCGGGTCGCGCTCGTCGTCACGCCGGAGGCCCGGGGGTACGACCACGGCCCGCAGCACCCCCTTCGCCCCGACCGCGTCCTGCTGACCTGGGACCTCATCCGGGCGTACGGGATCGACCAACGCGCCAACGTCGACGGAGTGGCCGGACGCGTGGCCACGGACGACGAGATCGGGCTCGTGCACACCGAGGAGTTCGTCGACGCCACCAAGCGGGCCGGACACGGCGAGGACGGCAACTGGTCGCGCTACGGCTACGGGCCGGGCGACAACCCGATCTTCCGCAACATGCACGAGGCCGCCGCAGCGGTAGCCGGCGCGTCGATCGTGGCAGCGGAGAAGGTGACCAACGGTGAAGCGGAGCACGCATTCAACGCGGCCGGGGGCCTCCACCACGCGATGCCCGACCGCGCGAGCGGCTTCTGCGTGTACGACGACCCCGCGATCGCCATCCGGTGGATGCTGGCCAACGGGGTCGAGCGCGTCGCGTACGTCGACGTCGACGTCCACCACGGCGACGGCCCCCAGGCGATCTTCTACGACGACCCCCGCGTGCTGACGATCTCCATCCACGAGTCCGGCCGGTACCTGTTCCCCGGCACGGGATTCGAGAACGAACGAGGCCGCGGCGACGCGGAGGGCACGAAGGTCAACCTCCCGCTGCCGCCGAACACCGACGACGACGTCTGGCTGGAGGCGTTCCGGGGAACGGTCCCGGACCGGGTCCGGGCGTTCCGTCCGGACGTGCTCGTGACCCAGCTCGGGTGCGATACGCACGCCACCGACCCGCTCGCCCACCTCCGCCTCACCACCCGGGCCTACCGCGAGGCCGCGACCATCCTGCACGACCTGGCCCACGAGGCCGCCGGCGGCCGGTGGGTGGCAACCGGCGGCGGCGGGTACCAGTGGGCACGGGTCGTTCCCCGGGCCTGGACGATCTACTTCGCGGAGATGGCCGGCGCGACGGACCTCCCCGACCGCGTGCCGGAGGCCTGGCACGAGGAGGCCGTGGCCCGGGCCGGCCGGGGTGTCCCGGACACGCTCACGGACACCGGCGCGGAGACGCCGGACCACGCGTGGTGGTGACGCCCTGGTGACGAACCTCGCTCCGATGGGCGCCGAGGAGCTGGACGCGGCACGCAGCAAGCTCATGTGCACGCTCGGTCCGGCCACCGCGGGCGTCGAGGCCGTCGTCGCCCTGGCCGACGCCGGCGCCGACATCTTCCGCGTGAACTTCTCGCACGGCTCCCTGCAGGACCATCGCAACGCGGTCGAGGACGTCCGTGGTGCCGAGGCGAGGGTCGGGCGCCCGCTGGCGGTGCTGGCCGATCTCCCCGGCCCGAAGGTCCGATTGGGGGACCTCCCCGAGGGCAAGGTCGCGCTGAAGGCGGGGAACGAGTTCTCCCTCCGCTGCGTCGGCGACGGGGACGAGCCGGGCGACGAGCACGGCGCGTCGGTCACGTACGACGGGCTCGCCGACGACCTCGCCGATGGCGACCGCATCCTCCTCGCCGACGGGGCGGTGGAGCTCGAGGTGTCCGGCATGGACGGCAGGACGGTGATCACGACGGTGGTCCGGTCCGGTCGCGTCGGATCGGGTCAGGGGGTCAACGTCCCGGCGGAGAAGCTCGGGCTGCCGGGCGTCACCGACCGGGACCGAGAGGGCCTGGAGCACGCGCTGCGGCTCGGTGTCGACGGCGTCCTCCAATCGTTCGTCCGGAGCGCCTCGGACGTTGACCAGCTCCGGGCCCTGATGGGTTCCCGCCCGCTGCCGATCATGGCCAAGATCGAGACCGGCCCCGCGATCGCCGCCTACGACGACGTCCTGGCGACGGCCGAGGGGATCATGGTCGCCCGCGGGGATCTCGGGGTGGAGCTCCCCATGGAGGAGATCCCGATCCTCCAGAAGCGCCTGATCCGCCGGGCCCGCCGGCACGGCGTGCCGGCCGTGGTCGCCACGCAGATGCTCGAGTCGATGCAGCACGCCGAGCAGCCGACGCGGGCGGAGGTGACCGACTGCGCGAACGCCGTGCTCGACGGGGCCGACGCGGTGATGCTCTCGGCCGAGACCGCGGTGGGGGAGTACCCGGTCGAGGCCGCTCGGGCCGCCGCCCGCATCGCGGCGTACGCCGAACACCGTGGCCGCGCGTACCTGCAGCAGGGGCCCGGGTGCAGCCACGAGGACGCGGCCGGAGCCATCGCCCACGCGGCGGCGGACGTCGTGTCCCGCCACCCCGACGTCGTGGCGATCGCCTGCTACACGCGGAGCGGCGGAACGCCCCGACTGTTGGCGCGGGAGCGGCCCTCGGTCCCGATCTACGTGCTCGTTCCCGACGAGCGGGTCCGCCGGCGGCTCTGCGTGATCTGGGGGATCCAGCCGCTCGCGGCGGAGGTGCCGCAGAACACGGACGAGATGATCCAGCGCATGGACCGGGCCCTCGTCGAGCGGGGCCTCGCCCGGGACGGTCAGGCGGTGGTCATGGTCGCGCCCGCGCCGCTCGGCCGTGCGCACACCAACCTGCTCAAGATCCACCGCCTCGGAACCCCGGCGGACTGACGACCGCCGATCCTCAGCCGACCTGGAAATAGGTCCACCGGCCGTGGCCGGGGAGGTTCCCGCCCTTCCCGGTCCAGCGCAGCGTCACGCGGTAACGGACGTGCCGCACAACTCCCGAGGTGAGGCCAAGCGCCACGTGACCGCGGTCGTTGAGGTTCACCACCTGGTGGAAGTAGGGGACCCAACGCCCCTTGCCCTTCCGCTGCCAGACGAACGTGACCGTGCCGTCCGGCTGCGTGGGTCGCACGTAGGCCACGTACGTGGGGACGCCATGGGGCCCGAGGCCGATCATGTGGCCGCCACCGACCGCCGCGACGGCGACCTTCTGTGAGCCGGACCTGACGCTCACGAAGCAGTTGTCGTCCGACAGCGCGGAGTACAAGGTGTTCCGCGCGGGCCGGACATGGAGTTTGGCGACGTGCGTCTTCGGATCCGGCTCGACCGCCCCGATCGGCTTGGGGGTCCCGCCCGGACGGCGGGAGAAGAACCGCACCACCGCTCCCGGCGAGAACCGTCCGAGATGGACCCTGAGATTCACGAACTGGCCGAAGCGGACGGAGTGGTTTGACACCTTGAAGCTCATCGCCGTGGGATCGCGCGGCGTCTGGATCTTAATGGTGACCTTGGCCGGGGTGCTCGTCAGGATGCCGTCCGACGCCCGGTACGTGAACCGGTCGGTCGCGTTGCACACGCCCGCGTCCGGCACGTAGTCGAACGACCCGTCGGCGTTGAGGGCCACGGTCCCCTCCTTGGGCGGTGCGGCCGTGTGGGCCGTCAGGTGATCGCCGTCGGGATCGGTGTCGTTGGCGAGCACCCCGGGGGCGTCGACGGACAGCTGGGGTCCCTGGACCAGCGGCATGAACGTGTAGTGATTGTCCGCCGCGGACGGCGCCTCGTCGGAGTGCACCGTGATGGTCGCGGTGGTGGGATCGGACGTCCCGCCCTGGCCGTCGTCCGCCTGGTACGTGAAATGGTCCTTGCCGAAGAACCCCGCCCCGGGGGTGTACGTGAACGACCCGTCCGTGTGGAGGTCCAGGGTCCCGTGGGACACGCCGGTGAGCGGATCCGCCGACAGCGTGTCGCCGTCGGGGTCGGTGTCGTTGGCCAGAACGCCGTGGGCGGCGCCC